>NC_013124.1:1233232-1541540 GCF_000023265.1 Acidimicrobium ferrooxidans DSM 10331 | reverse complement strand
ACCGGCCGCGTGGTCGCGTCGGGCGTCGTCGCGTAGTGGGCGACCGGTCCGATCGGTGAGCACGAGTTCGTGCCCTCTCGGAGAGGAGGTCGCAACGTCGATGAGGCGGATCCACCGCACGCTGGGATGGTCGAGCTCGTCGGCGGGTTGGTGGCTTCCCCGTGGCGCGAACCGTCGACGGCCGCGAGCGGCCGGATGGCTGATCTCCCGCGAGATCCTCGCGAGGCGCCCGAGTTCTTCCCACACGGCGTCTGCCGCCGATCGCTCGATGCCGGGACGTGGATGGGTCGCGACGGCGCTCCGGAGCGAGACCGCGATGTCCGCAGTGATCGCGGCTCTCCCCAGGCTGCTTGCGCTCTGGCTGATGGCCCACCGCCGTTGCTTGGCGGCGGCCCCGTCGGCCACGAGGATGGCGAACTCGTCGCTGCCGACGCGTGCCGCGAGGTCGTCGGGTCCGAGTTCGGTCATGATGCTGTCGGCGACATGCCGGAGGATCTCGTCGGCGACACGATGGCCGAGCGCTCGGTTCAGGTCGCTGAAGCCGGCGATGTCGAGCCAGATGAGGCCGGGCAGGGGTCGCTCTCCCCACGTTCGCAGGTGTTCGGTCAGGCCCGCTCGGTTCAACAGGCCGGTCAGAGGGTCGTGGGTCGCGGTCCACTGCAGCCAGCTCGCCTCCACGGCCGCGTGCGTCGCATCCCAGAGCATGACACGCACGAGGGGACGTGCCGCGTGCGACGACGTTGCGTGGACCGTCGCTGCGTCGATGGCCAGGTACCGACGGCCGTCATCGCCTGATGGCACGGTGGCCACGCCGCGAAAGTGTCCGGAGGCACGAAAGTGACCTCGGATCCGATCGAGCTGGGCCTCGCCGAGACTCGCGAGCGCTCGGGTCCACACCGAGCCGAGGACGTCGGCACCGTCGAGCTGGAGCAGGCGAGCCGCCTGCGGATTGAGGAAGCAGATCCGCTGCTGCTCGTCCACGACGAGTAGCGCGACCGGCAGATGCCACAGTGCCAACGCCGGTGCGTGGGTCTCGATCGGCGGTTCCCTCGTCGCCGCATCGATCGCGAGCTCGAGTGCGGTCACGGTCTCGGCGAGGTGCTCGTTGGCGCGCTCGGCAGCACGTGCCCGGTAGTCGAGGCGCAGGAGCAGGTTGGCGGCGTCACCCATGGCCCTCCCCAGCTCTGGCGAGGGGGCCGCGCGGACGGAGGCTGTTCCTGGGCCGAGGCCGTCACGAACGATCAGTCGGGCCCCGACCTGCTCGGCGAGCTCGCCGAGCCTGGCGAGGCGGGCGTAGGGAGGGTCCGGTGCGCCGACGATGGCGGAGATGCGGGCGAACAGCTCGCGAGAGGTGGTGTCGGTCGCTGCCATGTCGCGCACACCGGGATGGTAGCACCGTGTAACGTTGCGAACGGTCGGGATATTGAACGAGCGTTGATGCCAAAGGGGCAGCGTGGCCGAGGTTCGGGTGACTCGGCCCGAGCTGCCGGCACCACCATCTCCAGGCGAGCGCCAAGGTGAGCTCTACGGTGCCATCTCGCGCGTGCTCGCCGCGCCGTCATCACCGCACGGCGTGCTCGACCAGCTCCTCGGAGTCCTGTCCGCAGCGCTCGGTGTGCCGTGCGCGGTGCTCGGCGTGCATCAAGGATTCTCGCGCCTGCGCGTGGTCCGTGGTCCCACGGCGATGGGTGGCCTCGTCGGTCTGGAGTGGGCGGCGCTCGCAGCGGTTGCTGATGGCACGGTTGTCGAGGTCGGGGTTGACGCTGCGTCCTTCTGGGTCCTCGCGCTCGGAGAGCGACTGTTCCTTGCGGGCGCTGCGGAGGGCGTCGATCCGGCTGGGTTGGCCCTCGTCGAGCGGCTTGCACCGGCCGTTCGGATCGCTGCGGCAAGCTTCATGGCAGATCATGAGCGGCGGCGGGCCGATCGGCTCCGCCGGGCGCTCCGGATAGGGGAACGAGTCTCGGATCAGTCTCGGGAGGATCGCCTCCGCCTCCTTGGTCGCGCTGGCGCGTCGGTGCTCGGCGCATCGCAGGTGGTCGTGAGTGAAGTCGCCGGGCGGAGCCTCGTCGTGCGAGCCGCGGCGGGGACGGGTGACTTCGGCTTGCTGGAGGAGCTGGACGTGGGCGCCGGGGTCGCCGGATGGGTGCTTCGGAATCAGCTGAGCGTCCTCGTCGGCTCTGCCGAGGCTGGCGTGGGCGTCCCCAGCGAGGCCGTGCGGGCCATTCGGGGCGTCGTCTCGGCCGAGAGTGCGCTCGTCGTGCCGCTCGTCGGTGCCGATGGGCCTGTGGGCGTGCTCGCCGCCCTGGATGCGGTGCCGTATCGCTTCGACGTCGGCGACGTGTTGGCGCTCGAGCGCCTCGCCCGACTCGTCGCGCTCTGGGACGTCCGCGATCGTGGACGTCTTCTTGGCGCACACCTCGGTGCCGAGGAGCATCTGCCTCTCGCCAACAGCCTTGGCATGTCGATCGTGCTGGAGACGGAGCAACGGCGCATCGAGATCGCGACCGCTGCCGCGAGGGATCCGGAGTGGGTGATCGATCTCGGCCTGGATCGGTGTCTTGTCGTGGCTGGGAGTGCAGCGGTCCGTCGAGCGGCCACCGACGCACTCCGAGAGAGCGCCGACCGCGATCCCCTCACCGGTGTCTGGCATCGGCAGGCCTTCCTGGCCAGGGCGAGCGAGCGACTGGAAGCCGAAGGGCCCCGTTCGGGCGCGTACGTGCTGCTGATCGATCTCGACCAGCTGTGGGACGTCAACGAACGGGAGGGAATCGCAGCGGGTGATCGCTACCTGGTACGGGCCGTCACTGGGGTCCTCGAGGCTCTCGGTCCGGAGGCGGTCGTCGGGCGTATCGGTGGCGATGAGTTTGCGGCTCTCATCGTCGGCACGACGAGTTCGCGTGATTTCGGCACGATCCGCCGTGACATGCTCGAGGTACTCGGGGCAAGGGGGGTCGCGGTGTCGCTCGGCGCGGCCAGTATTCAGGACGGGGACGTGCTCGCAGCCGTGCAACGCGCCGAGCGCGACCTCGTGGCCGATCTCGAGCGTCGGGGGGTGGCTCGTGTCGAGCGCGTCACCGCGCCGCTCGAGCCGGCCGACATCGCGCTCGCGCCCGAACTGGTACGCGCGCTCGAGGGTGATCGCGAGGCGGGCACCTTCGGCGTCGTGTTCCAACCGGTCGTCGAGCTTGCGACCGGCCAGATCGCCGGCGTCGAGGCGTTGGCTCGGTGGGAGCATCCGAGGCTCGGTACGGTGCTCCCGGGCCGTTTCCTCCCGATCGCCGTCCATCTTCGCCTCGTCGAGCGCGTCGACGAACTGGTGCGCGCGCTCGCGCTCCGTCAGGTCGTCGAGCTCGAGCGCACCGGGGTGGCACGAGGGCTTCGGGTCTCGTTCAACCTGTCGGCCGAGAGTGCGCGCCGGCGCGGCATCGCGTCACGCCTGATCGAACTCGTCGAACGATCGGGCATCGCCGCGAACCAGGTCGTCGTGGAGCTCACGGAGTCCGAGATCGCTGCCTCGGCCCTCGAGCAGCTACGACGCACCCTCGAGGCACTCGCGGGAGCAGGCATCAAGGTGGCCCTCGACGACTTCGGCGTCGGCACCTCGTCGTTTCGCCACCTCGCGACGCTCGCCGTGCACGAGGTCAAGATCGATCGAAGCTTCGTGGCCAACGTGGGTACGAAGAACGGCTCGAGCATGCTCGACGGGCTCGTCTCGCTCGCGCGGCGTCTCGGTGTCGAGCTGGTGGCCGAGGGCGTCCAAGACGCCAGCACCGCCGCGCGTCTCCTGGAGCTTGGCGTGCCGAAGGCGCAGGGGTTCTACTTCTTTCGTCCGCTCAGTCCGGGCGGCCTTGCACGAGTGCTCCGTCAGCGCCGACGTGCCCTTCGCTAGCCTGGGGGGCGTGACGCCAGATTCGCACTCCTGGTCGGATCTCCTCGGAGACCTCCTCGCTGGGCGCAGTCTCGACCGAGGCAGCGCGCGCGACTTTCTCGACGCGGTCCTCGACGGCCAGGTCGAGCCGGTCGTGATCGCCGGCGTGCTGGTGGCGCTGCGCGCCAAGGGCGAGGGGCCGGAGGAGCTCGCAGGTTTCGCCGAGGCCATGGTCGACCACATGGTTCCGGTGACGACCCCGGGCCCGGTCCTCGACACCTGCGGAACGGGTGGCGATCGCGCGTTCACGATCAACGTGTCGACCGGCGCGGCGCTCCTGGCTGCCGCCTGTGGTGCGCTCGTGCTCAAGCACGGGGGCCGCGCCTCGTCGTCGCGAGCAGGCTCGGCCGACGTGCTCGAGGCCCTTGGCGTCCCGACGCAGCTCGGAGCGGACGAGCTCCGTCGGGAGCTCGAACGAACCGGCTTTGGTTTCGCGTTCGCGCCACGCTTCCATCCAGCGATGGCCCAGGTCGCGCCCGTCCGGCGAGCCCTCGGCGTCCCGACCGCGTTCAATGTGCTCGGACCGCTGGTCAATCCCGGCCGTGCTCGAGCGCAGCTCGTGGGCGTGTGGAGTCCGTCGCTGCTCGAGCCGGTCGCGCACGTGCTGGCCGCGATCGGCGTGCGCCATGCTCTCGTGGTCCACTCCGACGATGGACTCGACGAGGTGTCGGTGTCGGCGCCGACGCGCTTCGTGGAACTCCGTTCCGATGGCAAGGGCGCCGTCGAGCTCGAGGCTGGCGTGCTCGATCCAACGTCGCTCGGTTGTGCGACTGCGGCGGCAGGAGCTGTGCGTGGTGGCAGCGCGGAGGAGAACGCCAAGGTGCTCGAGGGCGTGCTCGAGGGGCGGGTACGCGGTCCGGTGCGCGACATCATCGTGCTGAACGCCGCGGTGGCCTTGTGGGTCGACGGGCGGTCGGCGACGATCGTCGACGGCTTCGAGCTGGCGGTCGACGCGATCAGCTCAGGACGAGCGGGCGAGACCCTTGCTCGGATCCGAGGCGGCGCCGACTGAGCCGCGGCGGAACCTGACGCTCTCACGAACGAGGGCGACGAGGGGGGCGAGCTCGTCGTCGAGGATGAGGTCACGACGTTCGGCGATCGTACGCAGCACGAGGAGCGCTCGGTAGCTTCGAAGCTCAGGATCGTCCGGGCCGAGATCGAGGAGTCCCTCGGGGCCCGTCAACTCGTGTCGGGCGTCGCAGCGGGGGTCGAAGAGCCCGAGCCTGCGACCCTCCCGGTGGACTTCGTGGAGCAGGCTCGTCGGTACACGGGTTGCGACGAGGGCGCCGAGGTCGCGAAGCGCCGCGGCCCGTTCGTACTCACCGTCGTCGCTCGCTTGGATCATCTCGGCCTGAAGGTGCCTGATGGCCTCCTCGAGCGCTCTCGCAACCGTGTGGGCGTCGCCATCGAAGCACGTCGAGATCGACGGGGGCGGATCGGGTTGGTTGAGGGGCCATGGCGCGATGACGCGTCCCTCGGGCGTCACGAATGATCGCGTGCGCGGGCGTCGGACGCCGACTTGGTTGAAGGGCGGTCGCAGTGTCTGGATCTCGGCCAACTCGGTGAGAGGCCGAGCGATGTCGCAGGGCACCGGCCGGGCACTGATGCTGGAGGCGCGTCGCAGCAGGCGCCGCACGCTCGTGCGTGTGTCGGCGCTGAAGTACGACCGCACGCGATCGTGGAGATCGGTCGCGACACCGACGTAGAGCACCCGGCCCGCGTCGTGGAAGTAGTAGACGCCGGGTCGATGCGGGAGACGTCTGGCCTGGCGCTCGAGGTCGGCGCCACTGCGACGTGGGCGTCGCAGTGCGAGGAGTCCCTCGAGGGTGGTGACGCCGAGCGCACCGGCCCGCTCGATGAGACGGTGGAGGAGCGCCACAGTGGTGACGACGTCCGCCATCGCCCGATGGCTCGGCGGTGGGAGCTGAAGGTAGTGAGCGAGGGTGGCGAGACGGTGGTTCGGCACCTCTCCGTCGAGGAGGACGCGCGAGAGCGTGAGCGTGTCGAGGACCGGTACCTCGGGCAGTGTGATGCCGGCGGCATCGGCAGCGGCGCCGAGGAAGCTGCGGTCGAAGCGGACGTTGTGTCCGACCATGACGGTGCCCTCGAGCAGTCGAGCCGTGCGCTCGATGACGGTGCGGGCGCTCGGTGCGTCGGCGACCAGCTCGTTGGAGATCCCGGTGAGTGCCACGATCGCCGGGGGAATGGGGCGGTCGGTGTGTACCAGGCTTTGGAGGTGAGCGAGCGCACGGCCCTCTTGGACGACCATCATGGCGACCTCGGTGAGCTCGTCCGCACCGGATGCGGCTCCGGTCGTCTCGACGTCGAGGATGGCGAAGCGCACGGTTCGCAGATCGGTCCCGTCGTCGTCGAGGCCGAGCTGCTCCACGAGCATGATCCTACGGTGAGCCCCGGACAGGGTCGGACAGTCGACGCTGGCGCACACGGTCGTCGGCCTACGAGCTGCGCCTCGTGCGCACCGGAAGCTCCCGCCTTGGGCACTGGCGAATCACCTGCCTAGACTGCCTGGCATGACGACCTCCGGGTTTCGTGCGCTCGAGCGCGGTGTTCGTAGCGGTCGTTGGCTGCTTGGCTTCGGCTTCGGAGGTGTCCTTGCGGCCATCGTTGGGGGCGCACTTGCCGGCGTCGGGTCCAGCGTGGCCATCGGGGGCTTGGTGGTTGCATGGGTCGTCGTCGGCGCGGTAGTCGTCAGATCGAGCGCACCACGTCCGGCGCCACCCGAGCCTGGCTGCGCCCAAGCGTGCGAGGCGTGCGAGGGCCGTGGAGGGGGATGCGCAAGCCGTCTCGAGGCGGAGCTGGCGGCTCGTGCGGCCGAGTTCGATGCTGCTCGCATCGCGCGAGCCGCATCGGCAAGCCGGGGTGTCGTCGTCGTGAGCGCGGTTCTCGTTGCGCTCGGCATCGGCGTTGCGGCGAGCACGGGTCCGCGCAGCCTCGTCGTCGCTGTGGCCTCGGTCGGGGCGCTCGCGCTTGCGGGGGTGATGGGGGGCCTATGGACGTTCGCGCGCCTCGGCGCGCCATCTGGCTCCTAGGGGCCGCGCTCGTCGCCGCAGGGATCGTCGTCGAGGGCGTGAGCACTCCGTTCACGTGGCCTGCCCGCCTTGCGACCGGAGCGCTGATCGCGTGGGGTCTCGGTGTCGCTCGTCCCTGGACGACGACCGACGGGATCGCCCGCGTCGTGCGGTCTGCGGTGGTGGCGGCGTTGGTCGTCGCGACCGTGTTCACGGCGGTCGAACTGGTGGAGTTGGTCCACGGACCGCGCGGGCACTACCCGACCTTCTCGTCGATGGTCGAGGCGGTCGTGCTGCGGTCGAAGGTCGATGGCTTCGGACTCGGTCGGAGCGTGCTGGCGGCCGCGTGGGTCGTGCTCGGTCGGTGGCTCCTCGCGCCATGATGGTGTCGTCGTGACGAGCGCGTGGGCGGCTTGGGTCCTCGTCGGAGCCGTGATCGGGGCGTGGGTGGTGCTGAACCGTGTCGGCGCGGGCCCGGCACAGTTCGTGGGAGGCCTGCGTCGCTCGCGGCTGTGGCGCGTCGTGGCGTGGCTCGGGTGGGCATGGCTCGGCTGGCATCTGCTCGTTCGCTAGTGCGCACCAGCCTGCAGCGCAGCGCCGAGCCGGTGATGGCCAGGGCCAGGCGTGGGCGCCTTTGGGTGGGCGTCTGAGCGTGGCGGCGTCGATCACCATGGGAGGGCGGTTTGGTGGACCGATGGCTCGGGTGTGCCCCGGCTGTTCGGGCACAGCGACGCCCCGGCGCGCGCATCCCCGCCACGCAGCGGGTCGAGGTCACGCTGGCGTGGAATCGTCGCGGCAGCACCGCGGCTCGATGAGTGACGGGCAGAGCAGATCGTCTGCGCTCCGACTCGTGCGCTCGATGCGACGATCGGATCGGAGCGCTCGCGCGGGTCTTGCTGCGAGCCCTGGCTCGGTGCCGTGACGGAGCTCGTCCCGGGCTCCCAGGAGTCGTGCGGGGACATCGGCCTCATGCTCCCAGGGCGAGCCGCACCTTCCGACGATTGTCTGTTGGCGAGCATGGCCTCGAGTCGCTCGCCTGAGTCACGGTGCAACGGTTGTCGCACAGGGCGCCAGGCGATGGGCTCGGAACGTTGACCTGCCGGGCCGAGATCGCGGACCTCTCTCGTGGTGCTGGGATCGCAACGGGGCAACCCGATCCATCGGGCAGTGCACGATGCCCGTGCGTGCTCGTATGCGCTGGTGTTGGCTCGGTCGTGGCACGGTCGAGCCGGCCGATCAGCTCCGACGTGGGCGCTGGACGCCGAAGGGGGCAAGCTCGGCTGCGAGCGTCTCGGCGTCGGCGAGGTCGTTGTAGAGGTGGAAGGAGACGCGAGCGCGGCCGTCGCGGAACGAGATCTTCGTCGTGAGGTCGGAGGGTGCTCGATCGAGCGCCACCGAGACGATCGCGCTTGGGACCGTGGGCTCGGGAAGACCCAGCATGGTGCGGAAGGCGGCGGCGAGGTCGGTGTCGTGCGCCCAGATCGCGTCGATGCCGACCTCGTCGAGGAGTTCCAGCGCGGCGACCGCGCCGACCCAGGAGAACCACGCAGGCGAGGGGTCGAAGCGCCGCGCATCCGGAGCCAGTCGCAGCGGTGGTCCGTAGAGCGAGGTCGGAATGGGTTCGCCGGCGTACCAATTGGCGTACAGCGGCTCCATGGAAGCACGGACACGGTCGCTCGTAGCCATGGCCGCGACGCCGCGCGGAGCGAGGAGCCACTTGTAGCCCGAGACGACCACCGCGTCGACGCGGGTGGCGTCGACGGGAAGCCACCCGAGCGCTTGCGTGGCGTCCACGAAGACGCGTGCGTCCACGGACTCCGCGGCATCGACGATGGCGTCGAGATCGGCGACCTCACCCGTCGCCGACTGCACGAGGGAGAAGCTCACGACGTCGGCCCCCTCAGCCGTTGCACGTGCCAGCGATCCGACGGGAACGAAACGCAGATCGAGCTGCCTGCGTTGAGCGATCACAAGCCAGGGGAACACATTGGAGGTGAACTCGATGTCCGGCACGACGACGCGACTGCCCGGCTCCACGGTGGTTGCGAGGAGGGCGACGAGCACCGAGGTGGTCGGACCGGTGGTCACCGCGGTCGAATCGGTGCCGAGCAGGCGCGCAAGGTGGCCCCGCGCGACATCCGTCGCGCGCAGCCACTCGTCGTACCAATCGGCCGTGCCGCTCGACCACCGAGCGAGCGCCTGTTCGAGTGCGGCCACCTCGCGACGGGGTGGCAATCCGTAGCTCGCGGTGTCGAGGAACCTGGGGCCACCGACGAACGCTTCCTTCAGATCCATTGATCCTCCTCGTCGAGGAGTCTACGACGCTGCTGGGAGACGCCACACGAGCCGGACGTCTTCGTGATCGACCACGAACCCGAAGCGGTCATAGAGGCGGAGTGCACGTTCGTTCGTGTCCTCCACGTAGAGCGAGGCGGTGGGGATGTCGTGGTGGGCGAGGTAGTCCAACCCGGCGACGAGCAGGCATGAGCCAAGTCCGCGAGGCGCGCGTTCTGGATCGGTGGCGATGACGTAGATCTCGCCGAGCGCTGACGACGAGCGCGGCGCATGCACCTTCGTCCAGCAAAAGCCCACGAGGCGCCCGTCCTGTTCGGCCAGGAGGAAACCAGCTGGGTCGAACCAGCTCTCGCGCTCACGAGCGAGCAGGGTCTCGAGATCCCAGTCGCCTTGATCGGGATGCCATGCGAAGGCGCGATTGTTGACCTCGAGCCACGCATCCTCGTCCTCGCCGGGACGAAAGGTCCGAAACGGCGGGCAGTCAATCGGCCGTGCCGGGTGGTCTGACTCGAGTGGGAGGGGACGTCGGAGCTGCCGTACCGCGCGGTCGGCACGGAACCCGAGGCCCTCGAGGGCATCGATGACCTGTCGAGAGTGTCTGGGTACCCAGGCGAAGATCTCGTGGGGGCCGAGGGTCTCGAGACTCGCGCTCGCGGCCTCGACGAGCGCGCCGACGATGCTCGCGGCCTCGTCGCGGTGGTCTGGCGCGACCAAGAGCTCGAGCTCGATCCCGTGACGGTGGTGCCGCCGCAGGTGGACGTAGCCGACGACGGTGTCGTCGTCGAGCGTCACCGCGATCCCGTGCAGGCTCTCGGCGTCCGCGTTGGCGAGGTCGATCCAGCGATGAGCCTCGAGTACCTCGTGGCCGTCGGCTGCCTCGACATCGCGTATGAGTGCAAGCACCCCCGGGAGCAGGCGCGCAGACGGGTTCTCGACCGTCGTGAGCGCGTGCACGTCTCTAGGCTAGCGGTGGGGAGGTTGGCGGTGCAGGACGAAACCCGACGGGCTCTCGCGGTCGACGAACGACTCGAAGAGCTCTATCCAGGGACGGCGGTGTCGCTGTGTGCCCTGCGCTTCGAGACCCCGTTTCAGCTCCTCGTGGCGACGGTCTTGTCGGCGCAGACCACCGACGCTGCGGTGAACCTCGTGACGCCAGGACTGTTCGCTCGCTACCCGGACGCCGAGACTCTCGCCCGAGCTCCGATCGAGCAGGTGGAGGCGCTGGTGCGTCCGACCGGTTTCTATCGAACGAAGGCTCGTCACATCGTCGCGCTGGCAGCTGCGATCGTCGAGCGCTTCGGAGGAGAGGTTCCCCAAGGACTCGAGGAGCTGACCAGCTTGCCCGGGGTTGGACGCAAGACGGCCAATGTCGTTCGTTCGGTCGGCTTCTCGTTGCCAGGGCTCCCCGTCGACACGCACGTCAAACGGGTGAGTCGTCGCCTCGGGATCGCCCGATCGTCGACCCCGGAGGGGATCGAACAGGAGCTCTGTGCGGTCTTGGCACCGAAGCGCTGGGGGACCTTCTCGTTGCGCATGATCCTGCACGGTCGGGAGACGTGCACGGCGAGGCGGCCACTGTGCGCCGGCTGCCGGCTCGCGGACCTGTGCGAGGCGCATCGCGCCGGATTGTGCTAAGCGTGCCGCGCGTGGTGGTCGCGCAGGCGCACGAGCACGTCCAGGACGAGCGACTTGGCGGCAACGTCGCCGTCGCAGCGAGCGTCCAGGGTGCAGAAGGGGCAGCCATCGTTGCAGCGGCACGTCGTGAGGATGCGCTCGGACACGGCGAGCGCACGATCGAGCTGGCGAGCCACCGTCGCAAGCATCGTGCCGCCGCCCAGCGCATCGGGCGCGAAGAAGAGGATCTGCGGTGCCGGCGTGGCCTGGGTCAGCGTGGTGAGATCGCTTGCGCCGACGGCAAGCGGCGCGAGCGCCTTGACGAGGAGGTGCTCGACGCCGTGGAGGGCTGGAAGTTCGGCGGGATCGACGAGTTGGTTGGTCGAGAGGATCAAGGCCTCGCCCGCGACCGAACGTGAGGGGGCAGTGACCTTGCGTTGGTGGACGAGCACTGATCCCCGGAACTCCTTGGCTGAGGTGACCTGCTCGACGAGCACGGCATCGGCCAGGTCCAACGTGAGCGACCCCGCGATCGCATGAGACCGTACGCGCGTCGGAGCGATCGCGCGATACCAGGCTGCTTGGGTGTGGTGGCCTCGGTCGGGTTCTGGTCGTGCGACCGCGACGCGCGCAGCGTAGTCGACCCGGACGACGCGGTAGGGCTGCGAGCCATGCAGCACGATGGCACCGCGATAGGCCTCGCGCAGTGCCTGACTCTCCGACAGGCTCTCTGGCGCGATGGTGGTGCGCGTCCCCTCGAACTGGAGGCGCCACGTCGGCTCCATCTCGACCAGTGGTCGGAAGCGATGCGGGCGGCGGCCCGGGACTCGAAGGCCGTCGGCGTCGTGCCGAATCGTGCCAGCCTCGACGAGTGCGGCGGCAGCGTCGCGTGCGGGCGCGCCCCAGTGACGGAGTTCGTCGGGGGTGACGGGTCGTTCGGCCGCAGCGAGCTCGAGCGCACGCCGGACCACGGAGGGCTGGTCGACGTTGGCGACCGCGAGCTCGGGCGGGCGGACGAGGAACTCCTCTGGATCGGCGATGAGCGCTCGGGCGGCGGGTTCGGCCCCCAGCACGACGACGCCCAGTGCGTCCTGGCCCGATCGTCCGGCTCGACCGATGCGTTGGAAGAGGGAGGCGATCGAGCCCGGGAATCCGTTGAGCACGACCGTGTCGATGACGCCGACGTCGATGCCGAGTTCGAGGGCGCTCGTCGCTGAGATGGCGCGAAGGCGCCCGGCTCGGAGGTCGGCTTCGAGTGCCCGCCGCCGTTGGGCCGCGTACCCTGCCCTGTAGGGTTCGACGCGGACCGCGCGATCGGTCGCGAGTCTCGCGAGCAGCTCGGCGTGCGATCGTGAGTTCGAGAAGGCGATGACGTGGCGGCGGTGGCGGACGAGCCGACGCACGAGGAGCGCGGCCTGAGCGATCGGGGCGTGATCGGGAGATCGTGTTGCATCCACGATGGCGATCGTGCGTGTCGGCTGGGCCGACCCATCGTCATCGACGAGGACGACGTCATCGCCGATGAGTCGTGCGAAGTGCTCGGCCGGATTGGCGATGGTCCCGGATGCCCCCACGTAGACCGGTGCCGCACCGTGCGCCTCGGCGAGACGCTGGAGTCGACGGAGCAACCAGCCCACCGCACCGCCGGTCGCTCCCGTGTAGGCGTGTGTCTCGTCGACGATGACGAGTGCCAGGTTGGCGAGGATGCGCTCCCAGCCTTCGTGCCATCCGAGGTAGAGGTTCAGGCCATGGGGGTTGGTGACGACGAACCGCGATCGGTCCTTGATGCGAGCGCGTTCCGGGGCCGGGGTGTCGCCGTCATAGACGGCAGGGGCGATGTCGATGCCGAGCGCTCGCTCGAGCTCGACGAGGCGCGCCAGTTGATCGTGCGCGAGTGCTTTCGTGGGATAGAGGGCGAGAACGGTGGCTGCGGGATCGCGCTCGAGGCGAGCGAGGGCGGGGACGAGGAATGCGAGGGACTTGCCGGACGCGGTCGGGGTGGCGAGCACCACGTGGTGGCCCGCCAGGGCGTGGTCGGTGACGGCGGCTTGGTGCGTGTAGAGCTGACCCGGGTTCTCGGCGAGGAGGCGGCTGAGACGCGGGGGGAGCGGGGTGCGAGGCGTTGCGAAACGTGCAGTGTGGCCCTCGAGTCGAACGGTTGCAACCAGCGCTTCCGGCTCATCCTCCAGGCCGAGCATGGCCGCGATCACGTCACGGTCGAGGTGGACGTCCTCGGAACGTGACGGCGTGTCGGCCACGGCGTGGCGCGCGAGCGCGCCAAAGCGTGCGGCGATGGAGTTCGAGGCCGTCGTACTCACGGAGCGCCCAGCGTAATGGGCCCTGCCGAGGCGATCGCGGCCTCGAGGCGGGCGAGGTTGCCTCGCCAGATCCACTCGAGGACTGGTCGTGCGGCGTGTGCTGCCAGCTCACCGAGATGCCCGCCTGGGAAGACGAGCTCTTCGTCCCAGCGAACTCGCGCACGGTCGGGACCGTCGGCTTGGACGCTGAGACGCCCGACTCCGCGAACGAGTCCGACGTGGCGGACGCCGATGGCACGGCCTTCGTCCCAGTCGACGACCACCATTCGGTCGGCTGTGCGCAGCGGGCCGATGCGAGTATGGGCGATCATCTCGACGCCGACGCCGCGGCGTTGGGCGCTCACGATCTCGACCGCTTCTGCATCCGCCATCCAGGTGTGGTGTCGTTCCAGCGCGGCGAGTTCCCGGAACACGCGATCGGCACGGAAGGGAACTTGGCGACTGATCGAGATGGTGGCGCTCACGCTTCGGGCAACAGCGTCGTGGGCCTCTCGCGTCCCGCGAGGCCCGCGAGTGGGGCCAGAGCGCGCTCGAGGAGCGCCGTCAGCTCGAGGATCGTTTCCTCGTGACCTGCCGGCGCGCTGAGACACACGCCGACGGGGAGGTGCCCGATGCGACCTGCCGGGACGGAGACCGAAGTCCCGCCGGCGACTGCGGCGGCTCGATAGCCAGCTGGGGAGTTGGGGTCGCCGCGGAGCAGATCGATGGGCCACGCGACGTCCATGGTTGGTGCGAGGATCGCGAGTGCGTCCGTCGCGGCGAGCGAGGACTCGATTCCTTCGGTCGTGCGCTCGAGGTTGCGTTGGCGCGCGGCCCGGTAGGCGGGATCGGCCGGGTCGGCCTCGAGTGCCGCCACGAAGTGCTCTTGGCCGAAGTAGGCGAGCTCTCGGTCGGCGAGCGCGTCGTTCGCCGCGACCACGTCGGCCAGGGAGCGAAGGCCGGGGATGGCGCGACGATCGAGGTAGCGATCGAGCTCGACATGCAGCTCGGTGCGCAACACGATGAGCTCGTCCTCATCGGAGGGCTCGAGCGTTCCGCGCGGCGGTGCGCTCAGCGTCACGACGTCGACGCCCGCGCGCGAGAGCAGCTCGAGGACGTCGTGAAAGCGTGCGAGCGTACGAGGATGGAAGCCGTTGAGGGACTCCTCGACCACGCAGAGTCGGACAGGTTCTGTCAGGGTGGTGGCTTCGATGCCGAGGACGCTCGCGACGACGAGGAGGTCGTCGGCACTCGTGGCGAAGATGCCGAGGGAGTCCTGTGTCGACGAGATCGGGATGACGCCGCTCCGGTCGAGGCGCTTCGGAGCAGTCTTGAACCCGATGACACCATTGAGCGATGCCGGGCAGAGCATCGACCCATCAGTCTCGGTACCGATCGCGATCGGGCTCATGCCAGCCGCGACGGCGATGGCCGAGCCGCTCGACGAGCCCCCAGCCGAGCGCGTCGGGTCGTAGGGGTTACGGGCGAGTCCGTAGCGCGCATTCCACCCGGATATGGATCCCTCGCCGCGAAAGTTCGCCCACTCTGAACAGGTGGTCTTGGCGGCGATGGTCGCACCAGCGGCGCGCAGCGCATCCACGATCCAGGCGTCAGTAGCAGGGGGCTCTTCGGGTAGGACGAGGGAGCCGGCCGTCGTGGAGAGATCGGCAGTGTCGATGGTGTCCTTGACGAGAACCGGCACGCCTGCGAGTGGTCCGTGCGCAGCTGGCTGCGGGTCGTCGGCGATTGCAGCGAGCGCATGGAGGCCGAGGCGATCGTCGATCCGGAGCGCGTGCGCGCGCCAGGCCGCTCCGATACCGGGGAACTCGGTTCGGGTTCGATCGATCGTGACGGGGGTGAACGGGGAGAGCACGTCCGTCACCTTAGGGCATCCGCTGACGCATGATCACGACGCAGTCGTAGCGCACGTCGATCGGCTCGTACGGCCTCAGGGCCTCAGCGAGTTGCGCCTCGCAGTCGGCGCCTTCGTGACCGAGTGCAAGCAGGTCGCTCATGGTTGCGAGCAGGCCTGCAAAGCTTGTCGCACTGCGCTGCGTGTGCCAAGGGAGCTCGCAGCGCATCGCGGGTGCGAACCCGTGCACCGCCTGGTCGCTCAGTGCCTCGATGGTGTCGCTGACGCGCTGGTCGGATCCCCTGGAGCGTTCCACGCCGAATCTCGCGAGCACCTCGCCGATCGCGTGGGCCGCTCGGACATCGGAGAGCGTGGCGAGCTGCCAGACGCCGGCGAGAACGCCGCCGGGAGCCAGGGCTCGACGGGCAGCGCGCCACAAGGCTCGCACCGGTATCCAATGGAGCGACTGAAAGCCGACGAGGAGGTGGACGCCCTCGAGGTCGACGTCCTCCAGCCTGGCGGGGACCATGCGTACGGTCGGGAGGCGTCGACGCAGGATGCGCCCCATGCCTGGATCGGGCTCGAGGGCGAGGACGTCCGCGCCTGCAGCGACGAGCCCCTGGGTGGCGATGCCGGTTCCGGCACCGACCTCCACCACTCGAGAGCCCTCGTAGGATCCGATCGCGCGCTCGAGCGTTGAGAAGGTCGCCGCGGGGTACGGCGGTCGTAGAGTGTCGTAGCGGAGGGCGGCTGCTCCGAAGGTCCACGCGGTGGACACACCTGCGATCCTACCGCCAGGTACTACGGAACGGTCGGGCTACGTGCGCCCAGGTAGACAGCCAACGCGGCCACGATGGCACTCAGGGCGAGTTGCCAGGTCATCGGATCGCCAAGCGCGCCCCAGGCAAGGGCGGCTCCGAGCGGTGGCACGAGGCTGAGGCTCGAGGCCGCGATGGCAGGTGCGTCGCGAGCCGCCCCGACGTAGAGGGCGATCCCGACCAGGGAGGAGCCGGCGACGAGCACCGCGACGAGCAGCCAGGGCTCGATCGTGGTCGCGACGGCAAAGCGACCGGTTCCGGCGAGCACAGCAGCCAGGACGATCGCACCGAGGGCTTGGGCGAAGGTGGTCGTCCGCACGGCGTCGCGCGGCGTCGCGCTTGCCGGGAGGAGACGAGCTCCGATGACGAAGCATGCGCCGCCGAGCGCCACCAGTCCGATCCCAGCTACCACATGATGGGTCCCTGCGTGGGCCGCGGTGACCGGCAGCACCATGGCCGCCACTGCGAGCGTCACCGTTGCGAGGGTGCGCGGCGAGCGCAACCAGTGGGGATTGAGGAGACCGACGACGAGCGGTTCGCTCGCCAAACCCAGCGACGCGATTGTCGCCGGGGCGATGGCATAGCCGAGGGTGGTCGCGCCGTAGTAGCCGAGGACGATGGCGACACCGGCTGCGACGGTAGGAGCGAGGTGCCTGACCCGCGGCAGCCCGATCACGACGAGGGCCGCGACCGAGACGATGGCTCGCATACCGAGGACCGCACCCGGTCCCGCCAGCGCGTCTGCGCGTTGCGTGAGCGCGGGTGCGGTTGCGAACAGGGCCGCCGCAGCGACCGCACGTCCGAGACGTGGTGGTCCGCTCAGGCGTGCTCCGCCAGGATCGCGTTGATCTCGTCCACGACCGCTGGGGTCAGACGGTCTCGGGCCTCGAGTGCTCCGAGGTTCTCGTTGAGTTGATCGATGGAGGTGGCACCGAGGAGGACGGAGGATACGTGCGGATTCAGGAGGCACCAGCCGATGGCGAGCTGGGCGAGCGAGACCTCGAGCCGTGACGCGAGCGGGAGCAGGCTGCGCACGACGGCTTGGCGTCCCGGGTCGGTGAGCAGATCACGGAGCCACTCGTACCCGTGGAGCGTGGCTCGTGATCCCGCGGGCACCCCATTGACGTACTTGCCGGTGAGCAAGCCGGACGCAAGCGGACTCCAGGTGGTGAGGCCGATGCCTTCCTCGTCGAGCAGGCGGGCGTATTCGTGCTCGACGCGCTGGCGCTCGAGCAGGTTGTACTGAGGTTGCTCCACGACCGGAGCGTGGAGGTGATTGGCGGTTGCGACGTCGATGGCGTGGCGAATTTCCTCGGCGCTCCACTCGCTGGTCCCCCAGTAGTGCGCCTTGTGTGCGCTGACGAGTTCGCTCATCGCGAAGACCGTCTCGGCGATGGGCGTCGTGGGGTCCGGTCGGTGGCAGTAGATGATGTCGAGGTGGTCCAGGCCGAAGCGCTCGAGTGACGCGTCGACGGCCTCGACGAGGTACTTGCGGTTGAGGGTGTGGTGCGTGTTCACGTCGTCGTGGATCCCCCAGAAGAACTTGGAGGTGACGACGTAGCTCCACCGTGGCCATCCGAGTCGCGCGATGGCCTGTCCCATGATGCGTTCGGACTCGCCTCCGGCGTAGGCCTCGGCGTTGTCGAACAGATTGATGCCGGCTTCCCTGGCGGCGGCGAGGATGTCGGCCGCGCGCCCGACGTCGAGCTGGGTTCCGAAGGTGACCCAGGAGCCGAAGCCGAGTTCGGAGACCTTGAGACCGGTTCGGCCGAGATGGCGATAGCGCATCATGGATCCTTTCCGTTGACGATCCGGGGTGCGTGGGGAGCCGAGTCGAGCGCCGCGCCCACGATTGCACGTGCACACATCGTCCCAGGGGAAGGCTAGCGCGCGCGGTCAGGGAATGGGACGGCCGCCTCGTTGTTGAGAATGCGTGTCAACACTAAGTGAGAATTGCTATCATGTGTAGCACGGACAGGAGGTCGTCGTGGATCTGCTCGCGGTGCTGAACTTGTGGAACCCGGCTGGGGTGGCGACGATCGGCGGTGCGCTGGTACTCGCGTTCGCGCTCGGCATCGTGCATGGCATCACCCCCGACGAGCACACGTGGCCGATCACGTTCTCGTACGCCATCGGCAGCTACTCGAGTCGACGCGGTCTCGTCGCCGGCCTGACGTTCTCGGCTGCGTTCACCGTGCAGCGTGCGATCGCGTCCGAACTTGCGAACCTGGCGCTCGCCAAGGTCTTCGTTGACACGCCCTGGCTGGACTATGCCGTCTACGTCGCCGTCGGGCTGGCGATGGCGCTGGCGGCACGTTACTTGTTCCGCGGTGAGCACTGGCATCTGCTCTCGCCGGCCCATCACGTCGAGGACGGTGTACCCGACGTCACCATGAAGCCATGGATGCCCGCGGTGCACGGTTTCATCGCAGGCTGGGGTATCGGGGCGTTTGCTCTCATCCTCTACACCGTGCTCGCGCCAGCGATGCCCGTGTGGCTCGGTTGGGCGCCTGGTGCAGCCTTCGGCCTGGGCACCACGGTGGTCCAGGCGGTCGCGGGCGGCCTCTTCGGTGCCGTCGCTCGACACCTGTCGTTGACGGAGGCGCAGATTCGCGCCGTCGCACTGGTCACCGCTGGGCGCACGCTGTTGTGGGGAGGTGTGGCGTTCGTGGTCGCCGGTGTCGTCGGACTCGCATTCCCGAACCTTCTCTCCTTTCACCTGGTGACACCGCTCCACGTGCACAACCTTCACAACATCGGCATCGCTCAGGTGCTCGTCATCTTCGCCGTCGTCGTCGTCGGGATCGGGACGCTCGTCCGTGAGACTCGTCACGCTGCGCGTCGGGCCCGCTCGCTCTCGCGCGCTGGCGAGCAGGATGCGGCTCCGAGTGCCGAGCCCGGTCGGACGGAGCAGCTCGATGGCTGAGACGCAGTTCGAGGGTGCACTCAGACAACGCGGGTTGCGGGTCACCGATGAGCGACGTGCGGTGTTTCGCGTGTTGGCGGAGGCGGGGCGTCCGCTGACGAGGGCCGAGTTGGTCGACGTTCTCGCAGAAGCGGGCGTTGGGTCGGCGACGGCCTACCGAACCATCGCGGCGTTTGCCGAGGCTGGCATCGTCCAACCGGTGACCATCGGTGACGACATCGCCTATGAGCTCCTGCCGCCCTACGCGTCGCACCACCACCACTTCCACTGCGTGTCGTGCGGGGAGATCTTCGAGGTTCGGGTGGCCTCGTGTCAGGCGATCACGATCGACGACGCGCCTGGCCCAGTCTTGTATCACCAGGTCGAGGCCTACGGCGTCTGTGAGCGGTGCATCAGCGCGCGTCCTCGAGGAGTCTTGCCGTCGCCGTCAGGATCGCGCGAACGCTAGGGCGTGGGTCCTCGAGCCGACCGCGCCAGAGGATCGCCGCAGTGAGCGTGGTGCGCAGGGGATCCGCCGGCTCGGTGGTGAGATCGAACTCTGCTCTCGCCGTCTGGCCGATGGGGTCGTTCACCTCGACGACGAGGCGACGGCCTGGATGGGCGAGTTCGCAGAGAGTGAGGTCGAGGTCGAGTGCGGCCTTCAGGCGATGCGCGATCGCCTTGGCGAGATCGTCGGACGTCAGCGTGCGCAAGCGTCGTTCGACCTCGTCTGCGGGTGCCTCGACGTCGATCGTCTCGGCAAGGTTGGTGACCGTGGCGTGGCGGTGGGCATCGGGCGGCGGGGCAACCCCATGTTCGAGGGCGACGTCCGCGTCTCGGACGTCGGCGAGCGTCACGGTGGCGAGCTGATCGCGAACGGCTCGAACGGCTCCCTGCCAGAAGGTGTGGAGTGGACACACGCTGTCCCAACGGCATGGTCCATCCCCGAGCGCGCACCGTTCCGCGCGGAGGGTGCCCTCGGCTGCTTCGACGATGGTGAGGAGGGTGATGTCCTTCGGGTCGTGTTGGAGCCAATAGCCGCCTCCGCGGCCCGGCCGCGCACCGAGGATGCCTGCGCGGGTCAGGTCCGCGAGGATCTGGCCTGCGAAGCTCGGTGGAATCGCCATTGCGGCCGTGATCTCGCGCACGCCGACGGCCTCGTTCGACTCCTGGCGCGCAAGGTAGAGCGCTGCACGTACCGCATAGTCGCCACGCCGAGACAGCGAGAGGTCCACGTGTCCGATCGTAGTCGCGACTTGACACCACGTATGGGCATGGCTACAGTAACGATTAGTCAATGACTAATCATTGGCGCGGTGCCAAAGGAGGAGCGAGATGGCTACGACCAAGCCCCCGCATGTGCAGACCGTGCTCGATGATCAGGTGGTCGTGCGATTGCGACCGCCGCATCGGCCGGGCCAGGATCGATTCGAGCGATCAGATCCGTCGCCACGTGCCAACGTGGCACGTCGGGGTATCATCGCCCGCCTCGCCGCGAATCGGACCACCCAATTCCTCTTGATTCTGCCGAACCAGATCATCTTCTGGCTGGTGATCGTCCTGGGCTTCGTCGGCGTCGTCGATCCCCAGACGAACTTTGCGACCGCGATCACGTGGTACCTGTGGTTCTGCGTTGTCTTCGTGCTCATGGCCGTGGTCGGGCGCGCGTGGTGCTCCATGTGCCCCTTCGGCGGCTTCGCGGAGTGGATCCAGCGTCGTACCTTCTTTCGCCGACTGCACTCGGCGATCGGTCTCGGGCGCCCGGTGCCTCCGTGGCTGGCCGAGTACGGCTTCTTGGGATCTGTCGCGACCTTCGTGCTGCTGACCTTCATCGAGGAGTACTTCAACATCGCAGGTCCGGGGGTGCCTCGCTACACAGCCATCATGGTGCTCGGTATCGTCGCCACGGCGGTCTCGGTGTTCCTCGTCTTCGAGCGGCGGAGCTTCTGCCGGTACCTGTGTCCACTCTCGGCGTTGATCGGCACCGTCGGGTCGATGGGCTCGGTCGCGGGCTTTCGAACGGTCGACCGCGAGACGTGCCTCGAGTGCACCACCAAGGATTGCATGCGTGGCGGTGCGTCCGGTTATGGCTGTCCATGGTTCACGTGGCCGGGATCGGCTGAGTCGAATGCCGCCTGCGGACTGTGCACGGAGTGCTACAAGGCATGCCCCTCGAACAATGTGGGACTCTTCCTGCAGGCGCCACTCACCTCCGTGGTCGCGCCGAAGCGTCGCCGTTGGGACCTTGCCTGGGCCATCGCGATCTTGTGGGGCCTCGTGATCTTCCAGCAGTTCAACGCGACCGACGTCTACAGCTCCATCGATGCCACGCTCAATCGCGCGACTGGGTGGCCGGCCTACCCGAACCCGATTGACTACCTGGGCATCATCGCCGCGGTGGCTCTCGCAACTGCAGGGATCATCTGGGCGTGGGGTCGAGCCTTTCTCGATCCGGCTGCACGGCGGACGGTCACCGCAGAGAGTCGGCTCGACCGCGTCACTCCGTTCCGTCAGGTGTTCCTGCCGCTCACCTACGGCCTCATCCCAGTTGTCGGGATGGACTACTTCGCACGCCAGCTGCCGAAGTTCTTCAAGCACATCCCGAGCCTCATCCCAGCCATCGTCGGCATCTTCGGTGTCAACACGCAGCACTGGAGCTTGCTGTCGGACCACCTGCTGGCGATCCCGCAAATTGTCGAGGTCCAGGTCGGCGTGATGGCGCTCGGAGTCGTCGGTGGCCTCTGGGCCATGGCGCGCATCTTCGACGCTGATCTCGCGTCGATCGTGCGTCATCGTGCCGTCGCCAAGCTCTCTGCTCTTGCGCTCGTCGTCGTGTTCGGGGCCGTGGCTGGATGGCTGTACGTCATCATGCACGGAGCGTCCTAGGAGGGTTGAACATGAGCGCTGTTGTCGTTGAGGTGCTCACCGACCGGTGTGCCGGGTGTCAAGAGTGTCTGATTCGTTGTCCGGTGGAGGCGATCGATCTCGACCTCGATCGTTACGTCGTCACTGTCGACAGCGCACGGTGTGTCGGGTGCCGCCAGTGCGAGCGGGTCTGTCCGTTCGATGCGATCGTCGTCGCGGGTGATCCGCAGGTTGCGCCGGGCGCTGTCTTGCCAGAGTTGGATCCAGACGTGGCCCTGGGCGGCCTTGACGAGGTACGCGGCGGATTCGCGAGCTTTGCGGACGTGCTCGAAGAGGCCAATCGCTGCTTGGCGTGTCCGGACCCGACGTGTGTGCGAGGCTGCCCGACGCACAACGACATCCCCGAGTTCATCGCTCAGCTGCGTAGTGGCGATCTCGCCGGTGCCCGTGACGTGCTGAGCGCACATACATCGTTGCCCGAGATCTGCTCACGCGTCTGTGATGCGGCGATCCAATGCGAGGGGAGCTGTTCCTGGCGGCTTGCCGGAGCGAGGCCGGTGGCGATCCACGCCATCGAGCGCTACATCGCTGACCATGCTGATGCGGTCGACCCGACGCCGGCTGCCAAGGAGGGCCGCGTACTGATCGTTGGGAGCGGTCCGGCCGGGCTCGGTGCCGCAGATGTCCTGTCGGGAGCCGGGGTCGAGGTCACCGTGGTCGACGCTGCCGACCAACCTGGAGGCTTGCTGCGCAACGGGATCCCGCGGTTCACGCTGCCCTCGGACGTTCTCGATCGGGTCATCGAGCGTCTCGAGCGGCGAGGCGTGGCTTTCCAGATGAACACCGCGCTGTCTCCGGACGATGTGGTGGCGGCGCGTAACCGCTACGACGCCGTGGTGCTGGCCGTTGGTGCTGGCGCTCCGTTGCCCGTACGCGCCGATGGCATCGAGACCATCTCTGTCGGCAACGCACTCGACGAGATCGCCGTGGCCGAGGCGGCGATTCAAGCTGGTTTGCCGCCGGTGGATGATCGTGTGCTCGTGGTTGGGGCGGGCAACACGGCGATGGACGTCGCGCGCCTGGTGCGACGGCGCGGTGGCTCTGCAGTCTGTATCGATTGGATGGATCAGCGCTTCAGCCTTGTGCGGCCTGACGAACTTGCCGAAGCGGAGGCCGAGGGCGTACAGGTGCGATTTGGCGTGACGCTCCAGTCGGTCGCCGAACGCGACGACGGGATCCACTGTCTCCTCGTTCGGACGAAGCAGGAGCGCGCGAGTGAGCGGCCTACGGTGACCAGTGAGATCGCCGAGGAGCTCGTGGTCGATCGAGTGGTAGCTGCGATGGGCTATCGCGTCGATCCGTCCTGGATCGCTTCGGTGCCTGGGCTCGCTGAACGCAAGGAAGTTGGAGATCTGCCGAGCCGACACTGGTTGGCCTCAGGGATCTTCGCGGGTGAGCCGCTCCGAGGGTTGCGTGTCGGTGATCTCGCCTGGAGCCGGGATCGGGCCCGGAGGCGAGCGGCAGCGTGGCGGCAGGCCCGCACCTGGGCCATTGGTGATGTCCTCGTCGGACCGTCAACGGTGGTGGAGGCGATGGCTCACGGGCGCCGGGTCGGGGAGGAGATGCTCGCCGCAGGCGGTCGCAACGCGGTGTTGCCCGGTCGACGACTGGCTCCGCCACGGGTGCTCATTGCCTACGACTCCAAGGGTGGCCACACCCGCGCGGCGGCACTTTCCCTGGGAGAGACGCTCGCGAATTTTGCGCCAAGCGTGCGCTGCATCCCCGCCGATCAGTTCGAAACCGAGGACCTCGTCGACGCCGATCTGATCGTTGTCGCCGGCTGGGTTGACGGGGCGCTGGTGGTCGGGCAACGGCCCAGCGAGGGTATGCGTCGTTTGCTCGAGGCACTACCGGCCAATCTGAGGGCGCCAGTTGGCCTTCTCCTGACGTATGCGGTGGACCCGGGAGATGCGCTCAAGATCGCGGCAGAGCTGGCCCGCGGGCGGGGCGCGACGGTTGCGGCCACCCTCGCATTGGGACCACAAGGTTCGCCGGGCGACGAGCGTCGATTCATCGCTGATCTCGGTGATGCTGCCTGGGCCGACTCCTCGTCCATGACTGCGCTCGTCAGCGCGGTGTTGGAAGGTTCGGATCCGCGCTGGTTGGTTGGCCCGCGCCCGCGCGTTGCCGAGGCGCTTGCACATGCCCTCGTCGAGCGCCACGGGCGCGGCGTCCTCTCTCACGAAGCTCAGGCGGCCGAGCGTCTGCGAGAACTTGCAAGCAGTCTTCGCCTTCTTCGGGAGGCACCCATCCCCTCCTAGGCACACCAGCCCCGTCCCTACCCCAACCGGTAGGGGCGGGGACCTGGGAGGCACCCATCCCCTCCTAGGCACACCAGCCCCGTCCCTACCCCAACCGGTAGGGGCGGGGACCTGGGAGGCACCCATCCCCTCCTAGGCACACCAGCCCCGTCCCTACCCCAACCGGTAGGGGCGGGGACCTGGGAGGCACCCATCCCCTCCTAGGCACACCAGCCCCGTCCCTACCCCAACCGGTAGGGGCGGGGACCTGGGAGGCACCCATCCCCTCCTAGGCACACCAGCCCCGTCCCTACCCCAACCGGTAGGGGCGGGGACCTGGGAGGCACCCATCCCCTCCTAGGCACACCAGCCCCGTCCCTACCCCAACCGGTAGGGGCGGGGACCTGGGAGGCACCCATCCCCTCCTAGGCACACCAGCCCCGTCCCTACCCCAACCGGTAGGGGCGGGGACCTGGGAGGCACCCATCCCCTCCTAGGCACACCAGCCCCGTCCCTACCCCAACCGGTAGGGGCGGGGACCTGGGAGGCACCCATCCCCTCCTAGGCACACCAGCCCCGTCCCTACCCCAACCGGTAGGGGCGGGGACCTGGGAGGCACCCATCCCCTCCTAGGCACACCAGCCGCACCTCGGACTCGCTAGTCGACCGCTGGTGCGAATGGTGTGACTCTACCGAATTGGTCATGCCTCAGGCAAGACCGGCGGGCCGCCTCTCGTGTACTCGCTAGAGACGGCGCAGGAAGGCAGTGGTGTTGACCGCGAGGTGAACCGTGCCGATCCACGCCGCGATGCCGAGCGCTGGAAGCCAGGCCGGCGGATTGTCGGTGGTGCCGATGACGATCAGGCTCGAAATCCAGACGAGATCGAACTGGCGAAACCCGCTTTCGACGTCCCAGTCAGCGGGACCCACCAGCAGTGCGAGCACGATCATGGCGATGAACAGAACCTTGATCACCGAGGGCGCACGCGAACGCGAGATCCTCGGGATCGTGATTGCGACGGCAAGGACTAGGAGCCCGAGCTGGAGGAGCCACGCCAGGTCGGCAGCGGAGGGGTGGAGGTGCAGGGCGACAGCCTTGACCTGTGTGAGCAGAGGGACACCCAAGTTAGCGTTGAGATCGGCAGCGGCGGTGACGTGGCCGACCTCGTGCGACACAAAGGCGTCCCAGCCGATCCAACTGATCGCCGCGGCCGTTGCCACGATGAGGCGATGGTCAACCCGCCTCATGCGCAGCGATCGGGCAAGCCCTACGAGTCCGAGCGCGCCAACCGCCATGAGTTCGGTCTCGAGGGTCAGTGTCGATGCAAGCAGGAGGACGGTGCCAACGATTGGCCGGTCCCAGTGTTCGATGGAGAGAATCGCGAGCAACATGAGTGCCGCCGCGACCGGCTCGGCGAGATCTCGTCCGTAGCTGAACGCGTAGCCTTCGTAGAGGGCGGCAGCGACACCAGTGAGGGCGGCTCGGCTTTCGGATCCGGCCAAGACAGTGACCGATCCGGCGATGCACGCAGCCGCCAGGACTTCGATCAGTGGGAGTGTCCACACAACGAGGTGCTGCTGACCACCGGCGATGAGCCAGGCGAGGAAGGGCAGTCCGATGCGCTGGGCACGGTACGGCGTGTCAAAGGTGATGCCGAAGGCTCGGCGGTGGATGTCGAATGGGTCGAGCGCGAGGCGCAAGAAGAACTGTCCGTCGTAGCCAGGCCCGCGAACCTGTGGAATCCAGGCGGGGAGGTGGGCGCGCGATCCGAACAGGGTTCCGACGAGCGCCAAGATTCCTGGGTTGCCGTGCCCGACCCCGATGACTTGTACGGCGATTTCCAGCAGTGCGCCGATCGCCGCGATGAGGGCTGGCCTCCATGGGCTCGCTACGGAGCTCTCGAGGCCGCGATCCACGACACGATCCTAGCGATGCACGCAGCCGCCAATTCGCACGCGAGGATAGGTGAATGTCATGTCCCCTCGCCTGGCAACTCAGGCTCGCGGGCGTGACGCAGTGCAGTGGTCGCGAGCGCGTAGGCGGCGAGCGCGACCACTGCCGTGGTCGCGATCAGGCTCTCACCGCTGGCCAACGGCGTGCGAGCGAAGGTTGCTGCGGCAGCCCCCACGACCCATGCCAGCTGGAACTCCGTCTCGTAGCGAGCGAAGGTCCTCCCGTAGTGCTCTTCGCGCAGACCCTGCTGCACGGTTGCGTCGAAGGCGATCTTCGCGGACCCGGCTGCGAGTGAGAGGATCCCCATGACCACGATGGCCCAGACGATCGCTGGATGTGCGGTGGTTGCCGCGATGGCCACGAGGGAGACGAGTGTCGCCGCGCCGAGGGTGATGGGGATTTCGGAGAGTCGGCGTCGGAGGCGGGGAGCAACCTGCGTGGCGGCCATCGCACCGATGGCGCTGGCTGCGAGTGCTGCTCCGTAGGCCCAGGTCGGAGCCGATCTGCCCTTGAGCGCGAACGCGATGACGAAGGCAAAGAAGCCGATCTGACCTCGAAGTACGGCGACAAGGAGGGACGCGAGCAAGGTTCTCGCGTATCCGGGTCCGGTGGGGCGGCTGCGTAGCCGCTCGCGAGCCTGCGACGCTCCGGCTACCGCCTGGGGCAGCATCCGATGAAGACGAAGACCGGCCGCAACCATGTAGAGCAGCGCGACGGGTTCGGCGATGAGCGCCCACGCGGGACCGAGGTGAGGCGTCTTGGCGAGGATCCCACCTGCGACCACCCCGAGTGCGCCCCCGACGGATGCCAACAGGGTCAGCGATGCGTTGGTCGCGACGAGTGTTCGAGGTTGCGGGTCGCCGACCACCTCGGGCACCAGGGATGATTTCGTGATGAGGTACGCCTTGGATGCGATGAGCGCAATCAGTGCCAGTGGGAACAGCAGCAGAGTCCTGAGGAACGCCGCCATCAGCAGGACCGCCGCAATGCGGACGACGGCGGAGATGGTCACCATCGATCGGCGGAGCTGACGAGACCGGTCGACGATGGGAGCCACGAGCGGCGAGAGCGCTGCGAAGGGCGCCATCGTGATGAGGAGATAGAGGGCAATGCGGCTTCGCGCTTCGGTGGGTGACACGGAGAAGAACAGAGAACCAGCCAACGCGACCGTCATCATGGCGTCGGCGGTCATGGACAGGAGATGGGCCCGCCGCAGCGATCCGAGCGCGCTCGACTCGTCGAAGACCCGAGCAAGGGCTTGCTGCGAGCTTGCGACGTGGTCTCGCAGTCGTGCCCGCATGCTCACGGTTCGATGCTAGTGCCAAGGCCTGCTGCGACTTGGGACTATCGTCCGATGCGGTGGCCAGGACCGTTGCGTAGGCTGAGCTCGAGGAGGTGCACACGATGGTGGAGGCAGGATTCACAGAGCATCGGCGCGTCGTGGTTGGGTATGACGGCTCCGAGTCGGGTCGCACGGCGCTGCAGTTCGCCGTCGACGAGGCGAAGCGACGCCGGTCGACGCTCGTGATCGTGTACTCGTGGACGGTGCCGGAGTTTGGCTACGGTCCAACTCCCTCCGCCGTGGAAGAGCTCGAGGCCGCCGGTCGCGCGCTGCTCGACGACGCGACCGCGCAGGTGCGCGCCCTGGAACCCGATCTTGACCTGGAGACCGTGCTCGAGGAGGGCAACCCGGCCTCACGTCTGATCGAGCAGTGTGAGACTGCCGATCTCTTGGTCGTCGGCGCGCGTGGTCATGGGGGCTTCACCTCGTTGCTGCTCGGCAGCGTGAGTGACCAACTCGTCCACCACGCGCCGATCCCGGTGGTCGTCGTTCGACGTCGGGCCTAGCCGCTCGGGGCCGCGTGCCAATCCGACGACCGCGCCACGCGATAAGCTAGATGGCGTGGTGCGCGTATTCCTCGTGGAGGACCACGAGGTCGTGCGTCGAGGCATTGCTCGCCTCGTCGCTGAGGACGACGGCTTTGAGGTCGTGGGCGAGGCCGGCTCTCTTGAGGAGGCGCGGGCGAGAATCCCCTTGGCTGCTCCCGATGTCGCCGTGCTCGATGTGCGCCTCCCGGATGGCAGTGGTGTGGAGCTGTGTCGCGAGCTTCGCGCCGCACGACCAGAGCTGCGTTGCCTGATGTTGACGTCGTACGCTGACGACGAGGCGCTGTTCGCCTCGATCATGGCGGGCGCATCTGGCTATCTGCTCAAGCGGGTCCGGGTCGACGAGCTGCTCGATGCGCTGCGCCGCGTTGCCAAAGGGGAGTCGCTCATCGACCCCGCGTTGACGGTACGGCTCCTCGAGCGCATCCGGCATCCCCAGGATGCGGGGGACGATCCGCTCGCGGAACTCTCGCCGCAGGAGCGCCGGATCTTCGATCTGATCGTCGATGGCAAGACCAACCGCGAGATCGCCGAGTCAGTCTTTCTCGCCGAGAAGACCGTCAAGAACTACGTATCGAACATCCTGTCGAAGCTCGGCATGCACCATCGAAGTGAGATCGCGGCGCTGGGCGCCCGACTCGAAGAGCGCCGCCGATCGCGCTCGTCAGCCGATCTCGACGTTCGTTAGCGGCTGCTCACGACGCGGACGACAAGTCGCCCTTGGGGATAGGGCTCTCGAGTGTGGCGAGTGCCGCCGTCGACCGAGCCAAGTTGACGGCGTGATCGCCGAAGCGTTCGACGAACCGAGCAACGAGCGCCAAATCCATCGCGGTCGCGATGGATTGGCACGTCGACGCGATCTCGGCCGTGAAGGTGACGTGGAGGTCGTCGAGGGACTCGTCGAGGTCGTTGACTCGACGCGCCACGGTTGGGTCGATGTGCTCGAACGCCACCGCGGTCTCGGACCACATCGACAGCGCGAGCTCGGCCATCGATTCGAGAAGACCTCGCGCACGGGGTCGGAGCTCGCGCACGAGGCCGAGTGCACCCTTGCGCGCGATGTGCTCGGCGAGGTCGCCCGAGCGCTCCAGCTCTGGGATGATGCGGACAATGGTGACGAGGTAGTGGACCATCGCCGGGGTGCGGTCCGGGGCCAAGAGCCGCTCGTGCACCTCACGCTCGAGTGCGAGGTATCGACCGTCGATAATGCGTTCGCGCTCGACGAGGTGGGCGATGATGCCCTTGTCTTCGTGGAGGAACGCCTCCTTTGCACCCGAGAACGCGTCGCTCACGAGGGCGAAAAGCTCGAGCACCGCGAAGTCGATCGACCGTGAGCGATACACAGGCTCAGGGGGCGTGGTCACGATGCATGGAGCTTAGGCGTTGGGCGCCTCGGGTGGTTCGTGCCCGCTCATGTCGGCGTTGCGCCGTGCCGCGCGGACGAGGGCCGGGACGACGTCGTCGAGCTCGTCGACGGTGAAACGTTGGCCGCGCGCCTCCGCGCTTGGGCCCGCGTGCCAGCCTTCGGCGACGTCGATATGGTGGCCGGCGACGTCGAACACTCGTCCAGTGATGCCGGCCGAGTGCGTCGATCCGAGCCAGACCACGAGGGGTGCGATGTTCTCCGGCGCGAGTTCGGCCTGTGCTGCACGGTCGTCCGGGGCGACGATGCCAAGGTTCTCAGTCATGCGGGTCAGCGCTACGGGGGCGATCGCGTTGACCGTGACGCCGTAGCGCGCGAGTTCCATCGCTGCGATGATGGTCAACGACGCGATGCCTGCCTTCGCGGCGCCATAGTTGGCTTGGCCGACGTTGCCGTAGATCCCTGATGCGCTCGTGGTGTTGATGATTCGGGCGTCTTGCGCGACACCCGCCTTCGCTTGCTCCCGAAAGTAGGCGGCGGCCCAGCGGGTCATGGCGAAGGTGCCCTTGAGGTGCACCCGAATCACGTCATCCCATTCGGACTCGGTCATGTTGACCAGCATGCGGTCGCGCAGGATGCCCGCGTTGTTCACGACCACATCGAGGCGACCGAACGACTCGATGGCCGCGTTGATGAGGCGCTGCGCGCCCTCCCAACTGGCGACGTCGTCGCCGTTGGCGATGGCCGCACCCCCCTGGCTTCGGATGTGATCGACCACCTCGCCAGCGGGCCCTGTCGACGAGCCGGATCCGTCGACCTCGGCGCCGAGGTCGTTGACGACCACTCGTGCGCCCTGTTCAGCGAACGCGAGCGCGTGGGCACGTCCAATCCCTCGGCCCGCGCCGGTCACGATCACGACCCGGCCTTCACAGATCCCAGCCATGGTGCTCCTTCCCAGCGAGCGTTCCTCCTCCGAGGAACGAACCGCTCCATCCTGCCACGACGCCACGGGCCGGACATGGCACCCCGGAAGAGTGCGTAGAAGTCGATACTCCTATAACGATGGTGATAGAAGCGTGCGCTAGCGTCGGGCCTCCGCTCCTCGTGGTCGAGGGGCGGTGACGCCTGCCGGCAGGGCATGGGCCGCCATCCGAGTCGGGAGGCTCATGAGGAGTGTGGTGACCGCTCGAGCTGCTGCGCTCTGGAGGTGGTTGCGGTGGCGTGCGAGTCCGATCTGGCGAGGAGGGACGTCGGTGAGTTGGACGGCGACCGTGTCGGCGTGATGGGCGAGCACCTCGACGGCGCTCGCGGGGAGGATCGCAGGTGCAAAGCCGCGAAGTGCGATGGCGGCGATGACGTTGAGACCGTCGATCTCCGCAATGACGCGCAGGCGCACGCCCCGGCTCGCCGCGATCGCCTCGAGTTCGTCGCGGAACCCGACGTGGACGGGCGGGACCAGCATCGGCACGGAAGCGGCTTGGGCGATGGTGAGCGTCGATTCGCTGGCCAGGGGATGGGAGCGCGGTGCGACCAGGACGTAGCGCTCTTCGAGCAGAACGCGAAAGACCAGTTCCTCGTAGCGAATCGGCGTCGTCAGTACCGCAAGGTCGATACTGCCACTCTGGAGCCGCCGCTGCAGCGAGGCCGCGGTGCCCTCGGCGACTTCGAGCTCGACTCGCGGATGTTCCTTGGCGAGCCGGTCGAGGAGCGGCGGTAGGAGCCAACTCGCCACCGTCGCGATCATGCCGAGGCGAACCTTGCCCGTGGCGTCGGAGCCATGGAGCGAGAGATCCTCGTAGATCTCGGCGATCTCTCCGAGGAGATGGCGAGCCCGCTTGGCTACGATCTCGCCCTCGGTGGTGAGCTGGCCCGTTCTGCGGTCGACCAGCACGACCTGGAGCTCACGCTCGAGCTTCGAGATGTGGGCGGAGACGTTGGACTGAACCGTGGCGAGCGCCTCCGCTGCCGCGGAGAAACTGCCTGCCTCTTGGACGGCGATGAGTGATCGAAGTTGGCGCAACTCCATGGCGAGCCACCGAGGCTATCGGAAAAAGTGATACACGATATCATCACCATAGTTGGATTTTCGCGGACTGGTGGGGTAGTCTGGCATACAGCAACGGCATGGTTCCCCCCAACACAACACCGTTGCACACTTAAGGAGCCGGCTACCCCCCAGCCGGCTCCTTCTACGTTCTGCCGCGTGTCCGAAGGAGTCGGCCGCGCGTCGGGCATGAGCGCAAGGGCGCCCACCCGGTCGATAGCCTCACGCCCGTGGAGAGTGCTCGTCAGCGTGCGGCGAGGGGCGCCGCGCAGGCCGCGTCGGCGTTGTCTCGGATGTTGGGAGTCGGCGCTGGTGGCGCGTTGAGTGGTCGACTGGCGTTGGCGATTGACCCGCACATCCTCGAACGTGCGGGGCGACAACTCCGCTCGATCCTCGTGACGGGCACGAATGGGAAGTCGACGACGACCGCGCTTGCGGTAGCCATGGCCGCGGGCGCGGTGGTCACCAACCGTGGTGCGAACATGAGTTTCGGCATCGCTGGGGCACTGGCTCGAGCTCGACGAGAGGCGACGGTCGGGGTCTTCGAGGTCGACGAGGCGTTCGTGCCGAGCGTGGCGGAGGCGCTTCGGCCCTCGCTTCTCGTCTGGCTCAACCTCACTCGCGACCAACTCGATCGAGCCCTCGAGGTCCGCCGGCTGTCCGAGCGCATCGCCGAAGCGGCGAGTTCGATCGAGCTCGTCGTGGCGAACGCACTGGACCCCATCGTGGTGCTCGGCGCGTCGCGATTTCGACGTCAGATTTGGATTCGCCCGACGTCGACCTGGACCGACGACGCCCACGCGTGTCCCCGCTGTGGTGGCCACGTGTCGTTCCAGGACGGCCGATGGTGGTGCGAGGGGTGCGGCCTCGCGTCGCCGGATCCGGATTGGTGGATCGGAGACGACGGGAACGCCCATGGTCCCGAGGGGATGCTCAGCCTGGCCGAGGCGCCACCTGGGACGTTCAATCGTTTCAATGCGCTGGCTGCGGCGGTTGCGATCGGGGCGCTCGAACGTCGGCCGGTCGCCGACGTGCTGCGCGGCCTTGGCCGTCGACGGCTCGAGGTCGAGGGACGCTTCGAGTACTGGCGGGTCCTCGAGCTGCCCGGTACGCCTCGTGTGATGACGATGCTCGCGAAGAATCCAGCGGGGTTCGATGCTCTCGTCGAGCTGCTCGCAGATTGGGACGGTGACGTGATTGCGCAACTCAATGCCGAGATCGCCGATGGTCGTGACACCTCGTGGATTTGGGATGCGCCCTGGGAGCGAATCGCGCCCCGACGCGTCATCGTGTGTGGGCGACGGGTCGAAGATCTCGCCTTGCGTCTGGAGGTGGCCGGGCACGAGCCTTGGCAGGCCTCCTCGCTCCGTGAGGCGCTTCGCCGTGCCGACGCTTCCAAGCCCATCGCCTTCGTCGGCAACTACACAGCGTTTTGGGAGGCCAATGCGTCGCTGCGTGCGCTCGGTGCGCTCCGCGATACCACCTTGGCTGCGAGTGCTTCGGCGAGGGCCGTGCCATGATGGTGCGCATCGTCGTCGTCTACCCCGACCTGCTCGGGACCTATGGAGACCGTGGCAACGCGTTGGTGTTGGCCGCTGCTGTTCGCCGAGCTGGTCACGAGGCTGAGGTCGTCGATGCGTCATCGGATCGTCCCTTGCCACATGATGGCGCCTTCTACCTCTTGGGCGGCGGTGAGGACGGCCCGCAGGTGCTGGCCGCTCGGCTGCTTGCGCGCGATGGCACGCTGCGTGCCGTCGTCGAGGAGGGGCGCCCGGTTCTCGCGGTGTGCGCAGGCCTGCAGCTCCTAGGACGCTCGTTTGCCGCGGAGGGAGCGGAGCACGAAGGACTCGGGCTCTTGCCGGTTCGGTCGGCGAGCGGCGAGCGCCGTGCGGTCGGCGAGGTTCTGACGAGTCCCGTGATCTCGGTCGGGGCCTATCTGACAGGCTTCGAGAACCACCGCGGCGTCACCACGCTCGAAGGTGATGCCGTCCCGCTCGGTCGGGTGCTCGTCGGTGTCGGGAACGGCGTTGGGGGCGTGGACGGGGTCGTCGCAGGCAGCGTGGTCGGCACCTACCTGCATGGCCCGGTCCTTGCACGCAATCCATACCTCGCCGCTTGGCTGCTCGAGCGCGCGCATGTGCCGCGGGTCGAACCCTCGACGGCATGGCGCGAGCTCGCCGATGCGCGGATTCGAGCTGCGCTGCAGTCCCGCGCATCCGGATAGCACATTCGCATCATCCCTTTGGGGGACCTGCCACTCTCGCGGGCGGATCGTCGATGCGTAGCATGATGCTGTGGCTCACCAGCAGTTCGATCTCCCTCAGGACGGCTCGAATGGTCGTCCGATCGATACCGGGGCGGCGCGAGGGCGAGTCATCGACGCGCTCCGTGCCCGTCGTCCCCTGAGCGTGAAGTGGGAGCTGGCACCCTCGCCGCTCCTACCGGCGTGGGTCGCGGACATGGACTTGCTCCCTCCGGAGGTCGTGCGGCGAACGGTGGCGGATGCGGTGACGCGTGGCGACGTCGGCTACGCCTCGGGAGCCCTCGACGAGCGGTATCGATCGGCACTGGCACGCTGGTCCAAGGCGCGCACCGGCTACGAGCCACGGGACGTGCTCCTGGTCGGCGACGTCCTGGGCGGCCTCGCCTTGGCACTCTGGACACTCACGGAGCCCGGGAGTGGCGTGGTGGTGCCGACGCCGTCGTACCCCCCCATTCCTCTCGACGCCGGTGTCGCTCGGGCGTCGCGTCGTGACGGTTCCGCTTCGCGAAGAGGATGACTATCGACTCGACCCAGAGCGCCTCGAGCGGACCTTGATCGCGTCGGGGGCGAAGGCACTGATCCTCTGCAACCCGCACAATCCGACGGGACGGGTGGCGACACGCGAGGAACTCACCGCCATCGCCGACGTCGTCGAGCGACATCACGTGGTCGTGATCGCCGACGAGATCCATCAGGATATCGTGCGCACGGGCGTGCGCCACGTGCCCTGGCTCTCGCTGGATCATGCCGCAACCGAGCGGTCAGTCGGTCTGTCCGCGGCAACGAAGACGTTCAACATCGCAGGCCTCAAGGCGGCTCACGTGGAGGCCGGCTCGACACGCGTTGCGCAGATGCTCGGTGAGGTCGATGCACACTTTCGCAGTTCGCCGACGTCGCTGGGGCTGCTCGCTGCCGCCGTCGCATGGGAGCAGGGCGGCGAGTGGTTGGAGTCCACCCTTGACCGCATCCAGGACAACCTCGAGACAGCTGCGGAGGCACTCGTTCGCACCGGTCGGATGCGCACGTCCGTTCCCGCCGGCACCTACCTGCTCTGGGTGCAGGTGCTCGGTCTTGGGGCAGAGAGTGCGGCTGCGTGGGCCCGTCGCGCTGGCGTCGTCGTCTCAGCGGGTGAGACCTTCGATCTCCAGGGACGTTCGGACTGGATGCGTGTGAACGTGGCGACGGAGCCGGAGGTCCTCGCAGAGATGCTCGATCGACTGGTGGGGATGGGTGTGTCATGAGGGAGATAGCGCTCACAGGTGGCGTCGCACTGGACGAGCGTCCGGATGCCGACGTCGACGCCGTGCTGGCACGTTTGTTTGCGGCGCTCGCAGATCCGACGCGGGTGCGGCTGGTGCGAACCCTGTTGGAACGGGGCGAGTTGACCTCGCTGGAGTGTCGACAGATCACTGGACTGTCGCAGGGGCGAACGTCGGTGCACCTGTCGTGTCTGGTCGACGCCGGGTTGCTCTCGACGGAGCGCGATGGTCGTCAGCGGCGCTACCGCCTGCGCGATCCCGAGGTGGCGTTCCTCGTCGAGAGCGGTGCGGCGATCGCAGCTCGCCACTTCAGCCAGATCGTTGCGAGTCTGATGGGCGCTCGAGCGGTCTCGTAGCGAGTCCCGCTCCATCGGCGAGCCGGCCGATGGCGTCCGTGAGCACCTCGAGAAAATCTGCGCCATGCTCTCCGACCACGTCCAGCGCTGTCTGGATGGCAACGAGTAGCGCATTCGTCGCGAGCCGAGCTATGAGCGCGTCGGGCTCGCAGGCGAGTCGCTCGGCGACGAGCGGCGTGAAGGCTGCCGCGGTTTCCCATCCGGCGACGAGCCAGCGCGCCCGTAGGGTCGGGGTGTTGCGAAGGAGGCGAAGGAGCTCGCGGTCGAGGGTCGCTTGGGCCTCGTCGTCCGTCTTGGTGGCTCGAACGGACGCCAGGAACGCTTCGGCGAGTGACTCGGACGCAGGTCGAGCGAGGAAGGCACTGCGCAGGTCGTCTGCCTTCAACCAGATGTACGAGAGGACTGCATCTTCCTTGGTCGGGAAGTAGCGAAAGAACGTTCGCTCCGACACGCCTGCTCGCTCGGCGATCTGCTCCACGGTTGTCTGGGCAACGCCCTGGCGTGCGAAGAGTTCGGCGGCTGCCCGAGCAAGCTCTGCCTCCGTGCGCGCCTTCGTCTGCTCGCGGGTCATGGCTCCTCCGGAATCATCAGTGTACGCGCGGCGGAATGCATCGCGGGAGCATCGGGTTGGAAGTGTCAGTGACTGTCAGAATTGCTAGACTGGCAGCGGCTGCCAGAATGGCGCAGGTCGACGGCCGGTGAGGAGGCAAGCTCATGGAGACACAAGAGAAGCGCACGATTCGCGCGAACCCCTGGTGGGCCCTGGCCAGCGTGGCCTTCGGGGTGATCATGGTCGGTCTCGACGCGACCGTCGTGGCGATCGCGAATCCCTTCATCGCGAGAGACCTGCACGCCAACCTCGCTGATCTGCAGTGGGTTACGAACGCGTACCTGCTCACCACTGCGGTGCTGCTGATCCCGGCTGGCAAGCTCGCCGATCGGATCGGTCGACGGGCCACCTTCTTGGTGGGCATGCTGGGCTTCGCCGCCGCGTCAGCAGGTGTGGGGCTCGCGGGGTCCATTGGGTGGGTCATCGCCTTCCGCGCCATCCAAGGCGGTTTCGGTGCGCTGATCATGCCGAGCACGCTTGCGATCTTGCGTGCGAGTTTCCCGGTCGAGCGGCTGAACACGGCCATCGGTATCTGGGGCGCTTCCAGTGGCTTGGCGATCGCTGGCGGACCGATCGTGGCTGGGCTGTTGGTGCAGAACGTCTCGTGGCAGTCGGTGTTCTACCTCAATGTGCCCGTCGGAGCCATTGGCATCCTCCTCGGCCTGTTCGTCCTCGCCGAATCACGTGAACAAGAACCCGACCGACTCGACGCTCCGGGGACCATCGTGCTTGCCGGTACGTTGTTCTCCCTCGTCTTCGGGCTGATCAAGGCCCAGAGCTGGGGATGGCTCGCGGGTCGCACCTGGATCTTCTTCGGGTTGGCAATCGTTGGCGCGGTGATCTTCGTGTTCGTTGAAGGGCGAGCTCGCTTCCCATTGGTGCCACTTGGCATGTTCGGACGCCGACAGGTCTCGCTGTCCGCTGTGGTGGTCATCTTGTCGTTCTTCGCCTTCTTCGGGGTGGTGTTCTTCGTCGCCCTCTATCTCCAAGAGGTACACGGCTACAGCCCCGTAGCGGCCGGCGTGCGAGTTTTGCCCTTGACCGCTTCCTTTGTGGTCGGGGCGCCGCTCGGTGCTGCGCTGAACGGTCGGTTCGGGCCGCGCGTGCCGGTCGGGATCGGTATGGCTGCCATCGCCGTTGGGCTCGCACTGCTCACGACGCTCGGGGTCAGCTCCTCCTATCTCGTCCACCTTGCACTTCCGTTCGTCATCGTCGGATTGGGTATTGGCCTCGTCATGCCGACGACCTCGGATACCATCGTCGCGAACGTGCCTGAGGCCGAAGCGGGCGTGGCCGGAGGTGTGCAGTCGACCGCCGTGCAGATCGGTGGGCTCCTTGGAACGGCGGTGCTCGGTTCGGTGCTCTCGAATCGGGTGGGCAGTGTACTGATCTCCAAGCTCGAGGCAGCGGGTGTGCCTGGCGTCGTCGCAACGCGACTCGGACCAGCGCGCCCCTTGATTGCGGAAGGACTCGCACCGCGGATTCCACAAGTACCGGCCCTTGTTCAGACCGCCGTCACCAACGGGTCGCACGCTGCGTTCATGAGCGGTCTGCATGTGGCCATGATCGTCGCGATCGGCGTGGCGATCGTCGGCGCGATCGTGGGGCTCGCGCTCGGGGCCGTCCGCGTGGGCAGTGGTCACCGGGCCTCGGCGCCACTGGCGTGAGCGACGGGGAGTGTGCCTGATGCACGAGGCAGCGCGGTCGCGAGCCTCGAGTCACAGAGCACTCGCCTCGCCGCCGTTCCTCTGCCGGGTTGATACGTACTGGGCCCGGAACGAAGGAGTCACAGACGACGAACCACTCCTGGGCAGCGGTTCCGCTCGACGTCGGCGGGCCGCTGCTCCTACCAGTTCCGTCGCGCTTGTCGCGGCACTGGTCCTCGACCAACCCCGCGCAGTGCCGATGCCTCCGGTGGGCTCGGCGCGAGGGCAGACTCTTGGAGCTGGGTCCGCAGAGCACATCACGCACGGCCGGACGGTGGGCTCGAGCCCGCCGACCGCGAGGAGGAGATCTGCCTCTGCCGCCAGCGCAAGCAGCTCGACACGGAGCGGGAGCGTGCGAAGCGAGCGATGCCCGACTCGGCGTGAGAGCGCGACAGTGGGCTCTGGGCGCTGGGCCTTGCACGACGGGGCCGATCGGCTCTCCGCGACGATGCCCAGCACGATCCATCGACATCTGACGCCAGGCCTGCGACGGCCAGCGATCGCCCAAGGGGCGAGGATAGCGAGCACGTGATGCCCGTCAGCGTGATCTGCGCCGACTCGGAATCGACCGGCCTCACCGACGTCCGACGCGGCGAGGGATCGAGCCGCCTCGCAATCGCACCTGAGCCGACTCGAGGCGGACGAAGGGCTGGTTGCTCGAGCAGCGCATGCTCGATGTGAGCTGGCGATCGAGGTGATCGGAGCTGCGCGGCGGACTCGCGGTGGCCTCACGGGTGCGATCTTCCTCGGGACTAAGGTTGCACGGCTCGTCGCGAACGTGTGGACGCTCTGGTGGCAGACGGGGTGTTGGCATGGGTGGGCACGGTCGTGGCCTGTTGCGACAACGCCGTCGCCGGGACCTTCCTCGCGAGCTCATCGTGCGAGCTCGTCGCCCGCCACCGCGTCATGGACCTCGCCGAGGCGGCCACGCCATCGCACGCTGGGTCGAGTGAACCGACACGATCTGCCTGTCGTCGGCCCTCGGGTGCCAGGCTTGCGTCGGCGACGAGCTCTCTTCGGTCCGCGAGGAGGCGGCCGTGGCCTAACGTCAGTGTGTCGAGTCGAGGGGGATCCCATGTCGCAGCAGGTGGCCGTGGTGGTGTTCGATGGTTTCGAGCTCCTCGATGCGTGTGGACCGATGGAGCTCCTCGGCGCGCTCGCGGACCAGTTCGCGATCGCGGTCGTCGGTCCGACGACCGCACCGGTACGGAGCACGCAAGGACCACGACTCTGTGTCGATACCACCTACGCTGATGCTCCAGTCGCCGATATCGTGCTCGTGCCGGGCGGGAGAGGAACTCGCGAGCTGGTCGACGATCATGACTTCCTCGCATGGCTGCGTACGTGGGCGTCGGCGGCAACGTTGGTCAGCTCGGTCTGCACGGGCTCTGCACTCCTCGGTGCGGCGGGTTTGCTCGATGGTTACCGGGCTACCTCGAACAAGCGAGCGTTGGCGTGGGTGATGGAGCAAGCGCCGCAGGTCCGCTGGGAGGCCCAGGCTCGATGGGTGGAGGATCGTGATCGCTGGACGTCATCTGGCATTGCGGCTGGTCTCGACATGACGGTTGCGCTCGTTGCGTCGCTCTGCGGGGATGAGACCGCGATGGAGCTGGCTCGGACGTTGGAGTTGGAGCCGAACAGGGACCCGACCAGGGACCCGTTTGCGGCTTCGTGAGCTCGACTTGCCCGGAGCCGCCGAGTGATCGTGGTGGGCGGTCGCCGTCACCGGTGCGACGACACCCGGTGGAACCGCGCTTCGATCGCCACGACGGGTCCTTCGCTCCACGCTCGGTCGGATCGGGTGGCCCGTTGGCGCTTGAGCCCTGACGTGGGACGCCTGTCGCGGTAGCGGGCGGGTCCAACCCGGTTCTGCCTGCTCGAAGAGGTGGGAGTGGTCGGGGAGGGGCCGCGGCGTGGCGCAAGCCGAAGCCTTACGACACACGAGCACACGTGGGTGACGATCGTGACGCTGTGCACGCGCGTGGGGCGCGGTCGAGCGCGCTTCGCGGGCTGTCCCGATCGAGGCCCCGCGACACGAGCTACCGCTCGGGCGGGCCGAGCGGTAGCTGAGCGTGTCGGTGCGTGCCTCGGCGGGTCTGATCAGTCCGCTGCGCCGGCGGGAAGGAGTTCGCCTGCGTTCTCCTCGAGGGTGCGTCGCGCTGTCTCGGGGACCGCGAGCAGCGTGATGGCGAGCGCTAGGATCGCGACCCCCGCGAGGAACACGAGTGCGGCATCTTCTCCCCAGGTCGCGAAGAGTGCTGGAAAGACGAATGACGTCAGCGAGGCACCGAGACGACCCGAGGCGACGGTGAGCGCTTGGACGAGTCCGCGTGCTCGTGTCGAGGAGAGTTCGACGCCGAGAAGCCCCGAAGCCGAGATCGATCCTGGACCTGCTTGCTGGGAGAAGTTGACGCCTCCGTACACCAATGCGCCGACAAGCGGTGCTGCGGCGATCGCAGCGTGCGCTGCGGCGAACATGACGAGGAAGGCTGCCATGCCGGCGAAGCCGAGCGCCTGCATCCAGCGACGACCGACCCGATCGACGAGGCTGAGCCCGACGATGGCGCCGGGGATCGTCGCGACGAGCTCCATGGCCAAGTTGAACGTTCCGGGCGTCAGGCCGATCCCCTTCGCGATCAACGAGGGCCCGAAGAGGATGCCGCTGTAGGCGACGATGTCGAACAAGAACCAGAGTGAGCAGGCTGCGAGGACGGCGGGCCAACGACGTGCGAAGAATGACTTGAGGTCCTCGTTCAGGCCGAGGCGCGTGGGCGGTGCGACGCGATCGCCGCTGGCTTCGCGTGCGACGGCTGCATAGGCGGTGGGGTCGCGGCGGATGGCCAGGAGAAAGCGCGGCGTTTCGGGAAGGCGTCGTCGCAGGTAGATCACGGATGCCGCCGGTAGTGCGCCGGCCGCGAGCACGATCCGCCAGACGAGATCAGGCGCGACGCCCGCTCCCTCGAGGATGAGGTAGAGCATGCTTGCGATCACCGCGCCGACGGTCCAGGTAAGGCCGAAGCCCAGCGCCATGATCTTGCCGCGATCTCGGCGATTGGCGTGCTCACCGAGGATCATCGGACTGAGGACGTAGTCGGCTCCGACGCCGATGCCGAGGATGAACCGGATCGCGATGAGCCAGGTGATCGAGGGTGCGAAGGCCTGAGCGAGCGCTGCGAGGGCCATGATCGTGACGTCGAGACCATAGAAGCGCTTGCGGCCCCGGTTCGCGGCGAAGCCGAAGGCGAGCGCGCCAACGGCAGATCCGACGAGTGCTGACCCGGCGAGCAGCGAGCTCTCGACACCGGTCAGTGAGTGCTGATGGAAGCTTGCCAGCGCAAGTGGCAAGACGATCCCGACCGAGGACAGGTCGTAGCCGTCGGTGAGCACGCCCATCCCAGTGGTGAAGAGCGACCGCCAGTGGAAGCGGTTCAGTCGAGCCTCGTCGACCGGTTCATACGGACTTGGCGGTTGATGCGTGTCCACAGTGACCTCCCGTTGTCGTCTTCCAGGGACGCTTCCAGCGTGAGAGCCCTGGGTGACGGTGCGGTTGCTCGCGCTCGACGGAAGGGCCACACTTCGGTGACGGATCGGTAGCCCGCGGTCGCGGGGACCAAGTGTGGGCAGTAGCAAGCACTACACTGGTCCCGTGACCGCAGCCCTTCGCCGTGCCATGCCACTCTCTCGTCGAGAACGACAGATCGGCTACGCACTCGTGCTGATCGAGGCCGTGGTGTACACGGTGCTGTGGATCCCAGTCCTCGATGGCCACGTGAAGCTCACGGGCCACGGGATCCTCGCTAACCCTGAGTTCATTCTTGCCGAGGGGCTGGTCTTGATGGCGATCACGGCCATCATGATTCAGCGAGACCGGCGACGGATCGCGGGTGGGTTTGCGATGCTCGTCGCGATCGGCGCCGGTTGGGGCAACCTCGTCATCGCCGCATTCCCGATCCTCGCGTGGGGCGTCTTCGTCGGCTTCAAGGCCAATCCCGAGGTCGTCGCTGCTCGTCGAGCTGCTCGTGAAGCACGACGCAGCGGCAAGGGCAAGACTGGCGATGGTGCCGCCACAGAAGGGACCTTGTTGCCGCATCGGCCGACAACCGCATCGAAGCGCTACACCCCGCCCAAGCGCAGGGCGACGGTGCGTCGTCGGGGCACGTCCTCGTCGTGAGTGCCCGAAGGTAGGCTTGATGAGCCCCACGGTGGGGGCTTGAGGAGGCTAGGTCGGGGTGTTGCGCGAGTCCTTGGCGGGTCGGTTGATCTTCCTTACGGGCGCGACGGGCTTCCTCGGGACGGCCATCGTCGAGTCCGTTCTTCGGTTGCTCCCGGAGACTCGTGTTGCGGTCTTGATTCGACGCGGTCGTACGACGAGCGCCGAGGAGCGCCTCCGTCGAGAGCTGCTTGGCAACAGCTGCTTCGATCGACTCCGAGCCGAGCTCGGTCGGGATGCGTTTGCGGACATGGCTGCTCGTCGGGTCGTGCTCGTCGAGGGTGACGTTGGCCGTGATGGTCTCGGTCTCGACCCTGCGGGACGGTCGGTGCTTGGCGCAGCCGACATCGTGATCCACTCCGCGGCGACGGTGAGCTTCGACGCGACACTCGATGCTGCCGTCGAGATCAACCTGCTCGGGCCGGCGAGAGTGCTCGAGGCGTACGAGCAGGCACGTGCCGAGGCCGATCTCGCGCCAGGCCACTTCGTCGCCATCTCGACCGCCTACGTCGCCGGCTCGCGCAAGGGTGACGCACCCGAGGCGTCGCTCCGCACGCAGCCGCACTATCCGGACGTGGATTGGCGTGCGGAGGTCGAGGCTGCCAGGGCTCTGCGTCGAGAGACGGAGCATCGTTCTCGCGAGCCGGAGCGGCTCGAAACGTTCCGTCGCAAGGCGCTGGCGGAGCTCGGGGCTGCGGGGGTCGCGATCGTGGCCGAACGCACCGAGCGCTTTCGACGCGACTGGGTCCATGAGCGTATGGTCGAACTGGGTCGGGCGCGAGCGCAGAGCCTGGGATGGCCGGACGCCTACGCCATGACGAAGGCGCTCGGGGAACGCGTCCTGGAGGAGCGCCGTCAGCGCACCCCGGTGTCGGTCGTGCGCCCCTCGATCATCGAGTCGAGCTACGCCGAGCCGCGACCGGGTTGGATTCGAGGGTTCCGCATGGCGGAGCCCATCATCATCTCGTTCGCGCGGGGGCTGCTGCGCGATTTCCCTGGGTCGGCCGAGACGGTGGTCGACGTGATCCCCGTGGACTTCGTCGTCGGCGCGGTTCTCGTCGCCGCTGCTCATCCCCCCCGGGCGATGGCGTACTACCACGCGGCCTCGGGCACGAGGAACCCGCTTCGTTACGAGGTGATGGTCTCGCTCATCCGGCAGTACTTCGCCGAACACCCGCTCTACGACGACAAGGGCCAAGCCATCGCGATACCTTCGTGGACCTACCCAGCCAGAGGGGAGGTCGAACGCCGTCTCGAGCGCACCAGGCGGGCCGTCGGGGCGGTGCTCGGCCTCCTGGGGCGGCTGCCGCTTCGCGGTCCCATGCTCTCGGCCCAAGATGGTCTCGTCGAGACGCAGGACGCCCTCGAGCGGGCTCGTTCCTACGTCGAGCTCTACGGTGCCTACGCCGAGTGCGAGGCGATGTACGGGTCCGAACGGCTCGTAGAACTCGTCTCCCTCGCGAGCGCTGACGACGGCGTGCTCGTCGATCCGGCGGCCATCGATTGGCGGCACTTCATCCTCGACGTCCACCTGCCGAGCGTGGTCGAGCACGCTCGCGCGCGCACGAATCCCCGGCGCGGTCCGCGACGCTCCCGAGACGACCGCCTACGCGAGGGTCTGCTGCGCGGGCGACGCCTGGCCGTGTTCGATCTCGAGAACACCTTGGTCGCAGCGAACGTGGTGGACTCGTTCGCCTTCGTCGCGACCAGTGCGCTGCGCCCCGTGGATCGGTTCGGGCTCGTCGCGAGCCTGCTCGCCGAGGCGCCGAAGCTGTTGCGGCTCGACGGCCGCGACCGCTCCGACTTCCTCCGGTACTTCTATCGTCGTTACCGCGATGCGGATCCTGCCGAGCTTGCCAAGCTGGCTCCGGATCTCATGACGGGCTACCTCCTGCGCAAGACGTTCCCGGAGGGCCTCGCCAGAGTGCGGCAACATCGTGCCGCCGGTCATGTGACGGTCGGCGTCACCGGTGCGCTGCGCTTTGCGATGGAGCCGTTCCGCCCGCTGTTCGACGAGCTCATCGCCCTGGACATGCCTGAGAGGAACGGCCGCTTAAGTGGTACGGTGCCCGGGACGCTGCCCATTGGGGAGGCACGAGCCGACCTCGTGCGTCAGCTCGCGGCCCGCTACGAGATCCCGCTCGCTGACACGATCGCCTACGCAGACTCCACCAGTGATCTGCCCATGCTCGAAGCAGCGGGTACGGCGGTCGCGGTGAATCCGGATGCGAAGCTGCGCGCGCTTGCCAAGCGGCGGGGTTGGCTCATCGAGGAGTGGGAACGTGCCTCTGGGTTCCCGTCGCTCATGCTGCCCATCGGAGGTCGTCGATGAGGGCGTTGCAGGTCGAACGTCGGCCAGCGCGGTTCGCGGCGGCTCGTCTGCTCGCTGGATCCTCGACGCGACGGGCGATCGAGAGCGGCCCACTCGCGTTGGTTGACGTCGACCCGCCGGAGCTTCCTGGGCCCAACTGGGTGCGCGTACGGCCCCGGCTTGCCGGGATCTGTGGGTCAGACCTCGCATCGGTGTTCTTCGAGACGTCGCGCTACTTCGAGCCTCTCGTCTCGCTGCCCTTCATCCCGGGGCACGAAGTCGTCGTTGACGCGGAGGGTCGATCGGGTCGGTGGGTCGTCGAGCCGGCGTTGACGTGTGCCGTGCGGGGCGTGCCGCTGTGTGACGCGTGCCAACGAGGTGAAACGCAGCGCTGTGCGTCGATCGCGGTCGGCGATCTCGAGCCGGGCATCCAGACCGGCTACTGTGCCTCGACCGGGGGTGGTTGGGCGAGCGAGTTCGTGGCGCACGAGGCCACGTTGCACGCGGTTCCTGACGAGGTCGACGATGCGGACGCCGTGATGGTCGAGCCACTGGCGTGTGGTCTCCATACCGTCTTGAGCGTCGGTCGGCGTGACGGGCATGTGGCGGTGATCGGTGCTGGCACCGTGGGCCTTGTCGCGACGGCCGTCGCCGCTCGGCTGCAGAGCTTTGCCAGCGTGACGAGCGTCGCACGCTACCCGCTCCAACGTGAGCTCGCGAGCGCGTTCGGTGCGGATCGTGTCGTGACTGAGCGCGAGCTACCAGAGCGGGCACGTCGTCTGCGAGGAACACTGCGAGCAGGGCGCTTCCTCGGCGACGGTTTCGATGCCGTCATCGATGCGGTGGGCTCTGCCAGTTCGATCCAGCTCGCGATCGAGTCGGTCCGACCGGGTGGCGAGGTGATCGTGGCGGGCATGCCGTCGCCCCAACGTCTCGATCTCGCACCCTTGTGGCACCGGGAGGTGCGACTGATCGGCGCATACGCCTACGGCACCGAGGTGCTCGAACCCGACATCGCCCAGTCCTTGGGACGAGTCGCCGGTCCGGTACGCACGTTCGATCTGGCGATGGGTCTCGCCGCGGACCTTGGCCTCGGACGACTCGTGACCCATCGCTATGGCCTGCGCGACTACGTCACGGCCATCGCGAAGGCTCGGGAAGGGGGTCGCGCCGATGCAATCAAGGTCGTCTTCGATCTTCACCAAAGGAAGGCACGCTAAGTGGCATATCGACCTGGCTTCGTACTCGAAGTAGACCGAGCGACGCCCCCGACCCTGTTCTGGTATGGGGAGGGTTTCCGGCTGGAGCGGCTCCCTGCGGGATCACGGGTGGTGTATCCTCCGGATCCGCTGCCGGCAGTTCGAGACGCTCGTGCGGCGATTCGCGATGCGCTGGCGCACCCGATCGATGCCGAGCCGCTCGAAGCGCTGCTCTTTCCGGGGATGCGACTGACGATCGCCTTCGACGACGTGTCGCTCCCGCTGCCGCAGATGGCTGCCCCCGATGTCCGCAGCCTCGTCATTGAGGAGGTTCTCGAGCTCGCCGCCGCCAAGGGGGTCGAGGATATCCAGCTCGTCGCGGCTCTGGCCTTGCATCGGCGTATGACGGAGTCGGAACTTCGACATGCCCTCGGTCGTCGGGTCTACGATGCGCTTGCACCGCGTGGGATGATCACCCAGCACGATGCCGAAGACAAGGCCAACATGGTCGTCGTCGGCCATACCGACGAGGGAGAGCTGGTCGAGCTCAATCGCCGTGCGGTCGAGAGCGACTTGCTCGTGTACGTCAATATCAACCTCGTCTCCATGGATGGGGGCCACAAGAGTGTTGCAACTGGGCTTGCGAGCTACGACTCCATCCGCCATCATCACAACGTCACGACGATGGTGCACTCGCGGTCGTTCATGGACCGACACAACTCCCAGCTGCACTCCTCCAACTGGCGCATGGGCCGTCTCATCGCCCGTAGCGGCATACGTATTTTCCAGATCGAGACCACGCTGAACACCAACACCTTTCCATCGTCGTTTCGGTTCCTCAATCGACGGGAGTGGGAGTGGGACCTTCGCGATCGAGCGAGCTACGTCGCCGTCGCCGAGTCCTTGCGACGCACTCCGCCGCATCTCGCGCGGGAGATCTTCCATCGCGTTCGATCGCCCTACGGTTTGACGGGCGTCGCCGCCGGTGAGGTCGAGGCGGTGCACGAGCAGACCATCGAGCGGGTCTATCGCCAGCAGCTCGTGCCCGTCGAGGGGCAGGCTGACATCTTGACCATGGGCCTTCCCTTCGTCGGGCCCTACAACGTGAACTCGATCATGAACCCCATCCTCGTCTACTGCCTAGGACTTGGCTATCTCTTCAACATGTATCGAGGCCGTCCCTTGGTTCGTCGTGGCGGAGTCTTGATCATGGCGCATCCGACGAGGCCCGAGTTCGATCCAGCGTTCCACCCGAGCTACATCGACTTCTATGACCAGGTGCTCTCCGAGACGACGGATCCCCTCGTGATCGAGGCAAAGTACGAGGAGAGCTTTGCGCGGGACCCCTGGTACATCCATTTGTATCGGACGCAGAACGCCTACCACGGCGTGCACCCGTTCTACATGTGGTATTGGGGCGCACATGCCCTCGACCACCTTGGCGGCGTGATCATTCTCGGCGGTGATCCGAAGACAGCTCGTCGCCTCGGTTTCCAGGCGGCGAGCACCCTCGACGATGCTCTGGAGATGGCGCGGTCGATCGTCGGCCCCAACCCATCGATCACCCACCTGCACAGTCCGCCGCTGGTCATGGCCGACGTATCGGAGGGACAGCGGTGAAGCTGCCCGCTTCCGTCCGCTTCGTCGTACGAGCTCCGAGCCCGCCTGGGCAGCTTCCGTTTGATCGAACTGCGCGGACGGGCGTGGAGTTCGACACGTCCTTTGCCCGGCGGGACTCGGTGCGGGTCGCTCGCGCCGTCTTGCTCGATGGGGTGGTGTTACCTGGGGTGCGAGCCATCGCGCGTCCTCGTCTCATTGCGGGCGAGGTTCTCGACGCCTTGGATGAGCCGGTCGTGTTCGTGGCGAACCACCAGAGTCACCTCGACACCCCGGTCGTGCTGTCGGTTCTGCCGGCGAGGGTGCGGCATCGGACCGTCGTGGGTGCGGGAGCGGACTACTTCTTCGATCGTCCCTCGAAGGCGTTCGCCTCCGCCCTGGTGCTCGGTGCGATCCCCATCGAGCGGCAGCGAGTCTCTCGGCGCTCAGCCGAACTCGCCGAGCAGCTCGTCGAGGAGGGCTGGAATCTCCTTCTGTTCCCCGAGGGCGGGAGAACTCCCGATGGCCTGCCACAGGAGCCGAAGGCTGGAGCAGCACAAGTGGCGCTGCGAACAGGACGACCGGTCGTGCCGTTGTTCATCGATGGCACGTGGGAGATCCTCGGCAAGGGACAACGCCGCCTGCGACCGGGCTCGACGACCATCGTCGTTGGAGAACCACTCACGGCGCGCGAGGGAGAGCGTCCCGGTGCGTTCACCGCTCGGATCGCCGATGCTCTCGCGCTTGCCGGTCGCGAGGCTGCAACGGATTTCTGGGAAGCGCGCCGGACGAAGGGTACGTTCGTTCCAGAAGGACGGAGCTGGATCGAGCTCTGGCAGCGGAGCGCTCACCGTCATCGGGACGAACGCGAGCGTCTCTGGCCGCGTAACTTCGGCTCGCGCACCGTGGACGGCGACAGCCCCGAGCTGTAGCCGGGTCTACTCGTCTGAGGGCGGTGCGGACGACTGGTAACCGATCGACTGTGGCGGTGGACCTTGCGTGTCCTCGGCCGGTTCGTCGTGGAAGGCGAGCCATTCCGTCGCCGATGCCCAGTTGCGGCGATGACCGTTCAGGTGAGATCGATTGCAGGTGGAGTTGAGGGCTTCCTCGACTTCGATCTCGTCGAGATTGACGTGGTTGCGCTCGAATACCTTGAAAACGTTGCGCAAGTAGTCGGCCGTGGGACGGTAGTGCCCGCTCGCGTTGGAGATCGAGCGGATCTTGCCGTTCTCGACTCGCATCATGCCAGCCCCTGCCACCTCAGTGCCTGCGAGGAGCGTGGAGTGATGCGTCTCCTGTACCTTGCCCGGTGCCGAGAGCAGCGTGCCACCTTGGGAGAGGACGTAGAGGGCTTGGCCTCGCTCAGACTCGTTGCCATGCATCGTGTTCTGGATGTCCGTGGTGTCATAGGGCTCGAGTTGCCACTTACCCGGTGGCTGGTCGGGGCCCGGGGCGACACGGCGCATGAGCAGGCCACCGCGAAACGCGAGGGTCTTCGACTGCGACTCGAGCGGCGTGAGGTACTTCGTCGTGGTGAACTCGCGCATGGCGAGCTGCTTCGTCGAGGGGAAAGCTGGTGCGAGGCCGTGCTTGGCACGCAGGTGTGCGTCAAGGGCCCATAGGGAGGTTGCCTTCTCTTGGGCCTCCACCGACGGCGGCCTGCTTGATACTGTTGCGAGCAACTCGTTGATGTCATTGCCGTAGCTTGGTGCGCGGGACTGCGAAGGTGACGATTGGGTGTTGTTGTAGTTCCCACCCGGCGCCTCGTGCTGTTGCCCCTCGCCGACCACATGGCGTAGGTCCTCGTAGAGAGGCTGGTTCTCGGTGTTGTTGTAGTTCCCACCCGGCGCCTCGTGCTGTTGCCCCTCGCCGACCACATGGCGTAGGTCCTCGTAGAGAGGCTGGTTCTCGGTGTTGTTGTAGTTCCCACCCGGCGCCGATCCGGAGTTGTCGACAAGCATGCTCGTCGTGCGATTGCCGAGCTGCCGTTGGAGGGCGAGCACCTGTTGTGGTGACGGTCGCGAGGCACGCCCATCGGTTGAGGGTGTGCCCACACGCTGCCACTGAGGACGGGATGTCTGTGCGGATACTTGCGGTGCGGCGGGCCGCCGACGCCGAAGCCATGGAAACCAGGAAGGCATCGCCAACCCCCTTCTGCGGCCGCGCGCCGCAGCATCGGCCAAGGTGGCCAGTGACCACTGACTCTAGCAAGGTTCGAGTGTTCGCGATCGTCGCAAGGCGGTCGGCGTTTCCGCGAAGGTTCCTGCCATGGTAGGAACCGCAGGTGCGTGAACAGCGCACCCGAAGCCCCCGCCTTCAGGCGGGGGTGGAGTCACGAGAAAGCCGTCGAGTGTGCTCCCCACCGTGGTGCTGTGATGATGCCAGTGCGGGCTGTTCATCGTGAACATCTCCTCACCGTTCCTAGACACTCAGCGAAACTCTGTCCCGCTTCGTGGGTGGCCCCGAACGGTCTTGGGCCACCTGGGTAACCGGGGTGGTCCGGTCGGCCCTTCGGGTCTTCTGCCACGTCTGTGGCTGCCCTCTGGCCTCTCGGGTCCCAAGTCCCCTCATGCGCTGCCTGGACAGGAGTGATGGTCCCCCGTCACCCGTGGCCCCCACGACCGGGCGGGTAGCTCTCTCTTCCCGATGCTCTGCTCGGGTCAAGTCACACCTCGTCTTTCGTCGTGCTCGCTGTCCAAGTCCACGTCTTCCGATGACCAGGGCCGCCGCATGGTGGCCCGAGATATCGATGAAGGTTTCCTGGAGGGCGCCGAGCCAGTGTTCGGCGCCCCACCTACTGGTGTAGGCCGGATCGACGGCGACAACCGTGATTCCGGTGTTCGCGGCCATCTGGATGAGCAGGTTACGGAACTTCGCCGTAGGGATGCCTGCGATGAGGCGGCGAAAGCGTCTGCCCCGCTTGCCACGCGATGGTCGGTTGCCATGCAGTTCTCGACCTATGTCCCTGGACTCGGCGAAGTCCAGGTTCTCGATCACGATGGCCCGAGCACCGCCGGTCTTCGCCATGGTGAGTACGTCAGAGATCGCTTGACGCAGGTGGCCGTCTCGGGTGGTGGCTGGCAGCCCGTCGAGGACAATGGGGATGGTGGCCGGTCGCCCGACAGGGTTGCCCGACGGGTCGAGGAGGACGGTTGCAAGGTGTCCGGCGTTCAGATCGACGGCCATGACCCGATGCTCTCGGACCTGCTCGATGGTGAGTGGCTGACGGTCGGGGTATCTCCAGGATGCGTCGAGATACCATCGCCCCTTCTGCGGCAGGAACACAATGTCGTAGCGCACGGCCCCATTCACGGCCTGAGCTGCGACCTCATCCCCTCTGTAGGGGAAGCTGATCGGGCATGAGAGTCGGTAGCGGTTTCGGGACCGGTTGGCGAGGTGGGCAAGCGCCCTAGGAAGGGCGATGTCGAGCCACTGCTCATCTGGGTGCCACCGGATCGTGAGGTTGCCAAGGTACTTGTCCTTCTCCCCGTCCGCGGTGAGAAACCAGCGCTCAGCTCGCCAGCGCTCTCGCCAGGCATCGTCAGTCAGTCCGGCTTCGTCCAGGTGGTGATGGACGTTGGCCAGGTGCTTCCCACCACGACAGATGGACACCCGCCCGCTCTCCAGGCGGGCCTCGACCACCTCGAGGCGGTGTTCGAGGATCTGGAGACGGCGTTGCTTCTGGAACCGCTCGGCCTGAGTGGGATACCCGTAAGAACGTCCACGTCGTGTTCCCGCAGGCACCGCGAGACGACGGCGAATCTGGGCGATCCGAGCCCGGAGGCTCCGTTGTTCGGCTTCGAGGTTGCCCATGGCGAGTTGGAAGGCATCCTCGCTCGTTCTGGTGATCGTTCCCGCCCACCGAGAGGACGTGAGGGCCGTCAGCGCTCGTTTGCGCTCACGACGAGACTCAGTCTTGCCCTTGGCATCGAGCTCTCCTTGGCGGCAGCGCTCAGCCAGGTCATTCGATGCAAGGGAGCCGAGGTAGGTACCAAGGGCCATGAGGACCGCTGCATCGACGTCAGTCACCTGAAGCCTGGTGCGCACACGAACACCTGTGGGTGGCGCTACCACGAACGGCGGAGAGATCGCGCGAAGCCGCTTGCTCACGGCTTGCTCTGCTCCTTCAGGTGAGACGCCCGCGATGGCATTGCCTTCTTGGAGGGGGCTTTGGCCCCATGTCCTGGGTAGCACATCGCAGGGCCTTCTCTGCTCGGCTACGAGCGGACCTGCGTCCGTAGAGTCTGGGGCAGAAGCTCGTGAGCACCTCGGTCATGTCCCGCACCAGGTCGTCGTCCACCTCGCCGTCGTCGATCACGACGAGCCTGCGGCCATGGGCCGAGCGTGCTGCTTCGACGAGTTCTACATTCATGCGAGCCAGGCGGTCAGGTGCTCCACGACGATGATGGTGACCTGCGGATCAGCGAGGAGGCGTCGAAGCTTGGGTCGAGACCCGTTCATCCCCGAGCCGACCTCTGCTTCCACCCGGGCTCTCGGCAGGCCGACCTTCGCTGCCCACTCGGTCAGCCGTGCGACCTGACGGTCGAGATCACCTCGCTGGTCATACGAAGAGACGCGGGCAGAGAGACCTACCATGTCCCTCGGGGTAGTGGTGGCAGCGTCTGGCTGGGCCAGGATGGTCCGCTGCTTCACTCTCACCGCAGGCACCGGAAGTGTGCCTGCATGGAACCGGTTGTAGGCGGTCTGAGGGTGGATACCCTGGCGGCGTGCCCACTCGGTGAGGTTCACGGCGCCACTGTATCACTAACACACACGTACTTGGTGTATGACAGACTCATGCTGGAGCAGTTCACAACCCCCTGTTGACCACCCCCGCACACTCTGATAACGTCACGTGGCAAGTACGTGTGTGTGGAGGGTATCGGCCACGCTGAGTGGTCTTGTGGCAACGCCCTGTCGGACCGATGGCGTCGAAGCGTTTCGTTGACGTCGGATGGTGCGGGCCGGACGTCACCAGGTCGCTCTGACGCGAGCTCGCAGATGGCCTGCGGTGGTGGCCCCCGGGCATGCGTGCCGTGTCGTTCGCGAGTGCTGTGAGTGAGTGTCTGGAGTGAGTGAACCTCCTCGAGGACAGCTCGAGGGCGAGGGAAAGGGGAACCATCGTGCCGACGTACGCCGCTCCTGGGGTCTACGTGGAGGAAATGCCCTCTGCGCAGAAGAGCCTGACGCCTGCCCCGACCGCGATCGCGGCCTTCGTGGGCTTCACCGAGCGTGCCCCGAACGACGACCCGAGCGATCCCGAGGGCACCCGCCCTCGTCTCGTCACGAGCTGGACGCAGTTCGAGGAGCTCTACGGCAGCTTCACCCCCGGGGCCATGCTGCCGCTCAGCGTCTACGGCTTCTTCCAGAACGGTGGCACGATCGCCTACATCGTTCGGATCCCGAACACCGAGCCCGCTGACGCCCCCTCGACGGCCTCCCTCCCTGCGGCCGATCGTGCCCTCGGCTCCCCGGTGCACGTCGAGAGCCTGGAACAAGGCGCTCCGCTCCAGGTAGTCGTGCGCACGGTGGACGCCGACGCCGACGGCCCGGCTCCCTTCGACCTCGACATCGTCGGCCCTGACGGCACGACCATCGAGTCGTTCACCAACCTCACCCTCGACGACTCCGAGCGCAACGTCGCCACGGTCGTCAACGCCGCCTCCCACACCGTGCGCGTGCGCGTGGACCTCGCCGACGCCGTCGACCTCTCGTCGCTGCTCGAGGTGATGCGTCCCGGGACCTATCCCCTCGTGGCACCGGCCCCGCACCCCGTCCCTGTGAGCCCCAAGCGCTTCGCAGGCTCCGAGAGTGCCCGCACCGGCATCAATGGCCTCACCATCGCCGACGACGTCACCATGGTGATCGTCCCCGACCTCGTGACGGCGGCGACCCGTCCCGACGGCACCATCGACCTCGCCATGTGGAAGGCCGTCCAGACCGCCCTCATCGGCCACTGCGAGCGCCAGGGCAACCGCATGGCGATCCTCGACGCCCCGCCCGGCATGACCCCCCAGCAGGTGCGCGAGTGGCGCAGCGACGTCGCCATGTACGACTCGGCCTTCGCGGCCATGTACTACCCGTGGATCCGAGTGGAGAACCCCGTCGGCACCAACGGCCAGAGCGAGGTGCTCATCCCGCCGAGCGGTCACATCGCCGGGGTGTGGTCGCGGACCGACGACACCCGTGGCGTGTGGAAGGCCCCGGCCAACGACACCATCCGCGGGTGCTTGGACGTCGAGCGCTCCATCACGAAGAACGAGCAGGCACTCTTGAACCCCATCGGGATCAACTGCATCCGCCCCTTCGGCACGCGCGGGATCCGCATCTGGGGGGCACGCACCCTCTCCTCCGACAGCGACTGGCGCTACATCAACGTGCGGCGTCTGTTCAACATGGTGGAGACCACCATCCTCGACGGCACGCAGTTCGCGGTGTTCGAGCCGAACGACGTCACCCTCTGGGAGGGCATCACCCGAACCCTCACCGCCTTCCTCGGCGGCCTCTGGCAAGACGGGGCACTCTTTGGCGCCTCGCCCGAAGAGGCGTTCTACGTCAAGTGCGACGCCGAGACCAACCCTCCCGCCGTCATCGACGAGGGTCGTCTCGTCGTGGAGGTGGGCATCGCCCCGGTGAAGCCCGCCGAGTTCGTCGTCTTCCGCATCAGCCAGCACAAGCAGCTCGCTGGCTAAGGAGAAAGGAGCACCATGGCCCAGTTCAACCTGATCAAGAACGATCCGCTCACCACGACGAACTTCTTCGTCGAGATCGACGGTGCCTACGTCACCAACGTCACGAGCATCGACGGCCTGAGCGTCGAGATCGAGGTCGCCGACTTCAACGAGCGTACGAAGGGCGCCCAGCTCGTCCAGCACAAGGTCATGAGCAAGCCGAAGTGGAACGGCGAGCTCACCATGAAGCGCGTCGCCCCGCTGAACGTCGCCGACGACGACATCTGGAAGTGGTTCAACGACCTGCGCACGAAGGGCATGGGGGTCCAGAACCGCAACAAGCCTCGCCGCCACGGCTCCATCGTCGTCTACGATTCGGCGCTCTCGGAGACGGCCCGCTGGAACTTCTACGACGCCTGGCCCTCGAAGATCGAGTTCGCCAGCCTCGAGGCCTCGGCGAACGACGTCGCCACCGAGACCATCACCTTGCAGTACGAGAAGCTCGAGCGCAAGAAGTAGGCCGTGCGGACGCGCTACGAGTTTGTTCTGCCGAGAGGCTACATCGACGACCAAGGGGTCGTTCGTCGCCGTGGCGTGATGCGCCTTGCGACGGCTCGCGACGAGCTCGAGCCGCTCCGTGATCCCACGATCAGCGGCCCGGACGATCCGCGCCTGACCATTCTGGTCTTGGCGCGCGTGGTGGAGCGGCTTGGGGATCTCGAGCTCGTGACACCCAACGAGATCCAAGACCTCTTCGCGGTCGACCTCGCGTATTTGCAGGACTTCTACGGCGTGATCAACTTTGGTTCCGAAGAGGACATCGAGGCGCTCTTGGCCGCGCAGGAGCGAGCCGAGTCGCAGACGAGTCCTCGACCCGAGACTACGGCGTCCGAGACGACGCCTCCGACGGCTGCCGCGGGATCGGAGTCGCCTCCGCGACCACCTGCTGGTGGGCGGCGCGCAGCGATCGAGGAGGTGCCGCAGAACGGGCGATGAAGCACTATCCGATCGACGTCCTCTGGCAAGAGGTGATCTACCTGGCGTACCACCTGCACTGGGATCTTGACGATCTGCTCGATCTGGAGCATCAGGACCGTGTGAGGCTCGTCCAAGGGGTCGCCGCGCTGAACGCACGAGCATGGGAGGAGGTACGACAGCTCTCGTGACCACGCAGTCAGGCTTTGATGGGCATATTCCCGACTCCTCCAGCTTCCTTCTTGAGGTCGATGGCACCGAGATCGGCATGTTCGCTGAGGTGTCGGGACTCGAGATGACCGTCGAGGTCGCCGAGTTCGCCGAAGGCGGACAGAACGGCTTCACACACAAGTTCCCGGGCCAGATCCATTGGCCGAATATCGTGCTGCGGCGAGGGATTTGTCGCTCGGACGCACTGTTCGATTGGGTTCGTCGGTCCTCGGGGCCGGCGTTCGCGGCGAACCAGAACAAGCTGCAGCGATCGACGGCTGCGATCACGCTGATCGCTTCCGACGGTCGTCGGCTGCGCTCCTGGGAGATCACGGGGGCATTCGCCGTGCGGTGGGTCGGTCCGAAGTTGGCGGTCGACGCGCATGGGATTCCTGCCATGGAGGAGATCGAGGTCGCTCACCAGGGCTTCACGTCGAAGACGTTCGCATCATGAGCGGCCACGACGCCACCGTGTCGACGTTCGTGGCCGGCATTGAGCGACGGTTCGGGTGGCATCGTTCGCTCGTGCGTCGGCCTCGACCGTCGGTTGGCGCCCTCGCACTGCGGTCGGTGCGCCACGCAACGATCGTCGGTCGGCCTCTCTCGCTGCGGTCGGCGATTGGCCCTTCGTTGCCGATTGGGGCGGGTACCGGTGATCGCCCGGTTCGTCCGCTCGGCCATCCGTTCCTGCGGCTGTGGCTTGCTGGTCAGGGCCAGGACGACGCGTCGGCGCTGGCGGATGCGGTTGGGGCGCACGCGGGCCGCCTTCCTCGCGTCACGGCTCGGCAGCAGACCCCCTACGCACCAGGGGGAGGCTTGGCGAGGCTCCGACGCGAGGTCTTGCCGGTTCGGCTCGTGCCCGATGTCGCAGCTGTCGGTACCGTGGTGTCGGATCGGGAGCGAGGACGTCCGCGCGCGGCGGCGAGGCCTTCGCCATCGCGCAGTGCGTACCGTGCGCCGCGTGTGGCACCCTCTCGTCGAGGAGGATCGCGGGGGAGCGCGAGGGATGGGGAGGCCGGGGCGGGCAGTGGCGCGTCCGCGGAGCCCGCATCGAGCTCGGATCCTTCGACGCCGACGGCCACGACTCCGGCAGGGGCGTCGCCGCAGCGACACCAGGCCGAACAGGGGGCACAACGCCAGCAGCATCGCGATGGAGCATCGCCCCCTGAGCCTGGCCTGGAAGGACGGGGAGCTCCTGGGGCACCACGTGAAGGAGGCGATCGGCCGCCGAGATCGGCGGTCGGGCTCCTGGACGCCGTGACAGCTGGTCGCACCGTCACGGATCGAGAAGCCGTTGGGGCGGGAGGGGCAACCTCGGACGGGGCGAGCCACGCTATGACGTTCGGCGAGTCGCTGGCGGCTGGTTGGGAGGCGGCTGCGGTCATTCTCGACGGTCTCGTACGCCAGGAGACCTACGCCGCACTGGCTCGGCACGGCAGCGAGAGGGCGGGCGAGCGAGGGCCGCTCTGGCAGTACACGTCGCGGTTTCCTCGGTCTGAGTTTCGTCGGGGCCGCGAGCGCGGCGCGCCTCCCGGTCGGCCGCTGCGCCCGGTCCGTCGGCGCACCCCCTGGCTGCGTTCGATCGGATTCGACGAGGAGTCCCAGGCGAGGAGCACGGGCGCTCGCGTGCCGAGCGCGAGGCGTTCGATGGTTGAGTCCGGCGGTCGACGGAGCGACGTTCGCACGTCGGCGGGACGGGCGGGGAGCTCGGGGATCGGGCTGTCCGATGGCGGACTCGCCGCTCGTCGACACGCAATCGATGCGGTCCGCGGGAGAGGCCAACTGCGTCGCGTCGACGCTTCGAGGGGCGTGAGGGTCGATGTGCCGATCGGCGAGCCAGCTGCTCCGACTGGGGACGGCTCGGTCGTCGGCGACGACGAGGCCGTCCGAAGGCACGGTGGGGTTCGCCGAGCGCTCGGGTCGTGGCCGACCATGGCGTCGCGCGGTCGTCGTCGGTGGGAACGTGGTGTGGCCACGCTTGCATCGAGTGGATGGGTCGCGCAGGGACTCTCAGTGCTCGGCTCGATGCCACGTGCGCTCAGTGATGGGGTGGTCGCGACGAGGGGCCTTGGCTGGTCAGGGCCGTCACGACCTCGGGGCCGCGAGCTTCGACCATCGCAGGTCGCGGGGCGCGGAGTCGAGTCCGACGGTCGGCTCTTCGCGAGCGCATCCGACGCGGTCATGGCCGATGTCGGGTCGCGCCGAGGATCGAGACCGGTCAGGTCGAATTGGCAGGGCCCTCGGGAGCGTTCGCAGGAGCCGGGAGAGGCCGTTCAGCCGCTTCCGGCCGTGCTGGAACCCCTCGCCAGCGCGCTGGGCGTCCGCGGACCGGTGGAGGTGCAGAGCGGCCCGCTCACTCGTCGGAGCCTGCGCGCCCTCGGGACGGTTGCCGCGACGGTCGGGCAGACGATCTTTCTCGAGCGCCCCGTGGACCGCTCGCCGGGTGCACTCGGCGTCATTGCGCACGAACTTGTGCACGTGGCCTCGGGTGACACGGGACGCGCCCCCCGACTGTTCGACGATCCGCACCTCGATGACGAGGAGCGGCACGCGAGGCGAGTGGGAAGCTTGGTGCGTGCACTGGTCGGCGATGAGGCGGGTGATGGGGAGCACGAGCGGCGTCTGCTCGCGGCGATGCCGCCGCCACCGCGTGGTTCTCGTGCGCACAACCCTGAGCCGTCGGGCACGGGGTTGACCCCGGTACTCGCGCCACCCATGGGACCCGGTGGCGACGTACTCGCTTCTCGGGAGCATGACGCGGTGCTCGCTGACCTTCAGGCGCTCTATGCACGATCGACGTCGTTGCCCCGAGGGTCGTCATCAGTGTCCCAAGGGTCGTCGGATGCCCGAGTCGCGACGCGAGCTGCGCCGGCGATGATGGCCGCGTCCGAATCCCCGGGGTCCACACGGCGGCGAGGTGGCGAGGGTTCAGGGATCGAGATAGGAGGTGGTCGCATGGTCGAGGAGGCGGGACCGGTTCGACCGTCGAGCGCTCCTCAGGCCGAGGAGTTCCTCGACTGGTTGGTCGAGCAGGTCGAGCGGCGTCTCGCGCGCGAACTCGATGCGCGCGGGTTGCGTCACCGACCCGACGTCCTCTAGGTGCTCGCGTGATGAGATCGACGGTGCGCCGTGGCGACGCGTGAGCATCCGACGGACGCCAGCGTCAGCGACCCCGGCTTCGTCGGCCGTGGCTTCGCGTTTCCGATGCGGGTCGATGTCCGCGGAGGCATCGCGCTGTCCGACGGAACCGGCTCCACCGATACCGCGATTCGGGTCGTGATCTCCACGGCGCCGGGTGAGCGGGTCATGCGTCCGGCGTTCGGGTGCCGCATCTGGGATCTGTTGTTCGAGCCGGTGAACGCCAACACGATGGGGTTGATGGCTCAGGCGGTGCGTGAGGCACTGGCACAGTGGGAGCCGCGGATCGACGTCGAGAACGTCGCCGTGGCGCAGGACGACAACGATGCGAGCCTGGTGCACATCACCGTGACCTACCGTCTTCGTGCGACGAATGATCGCCGCAATCTCGTCTATCCGTTCTACACCATCCCACGAGAGGAGGGGTAGTGGGGCTGCCGACTCCCGAACTCGACGATCGCCGCTTTCAGGACATCGTCGACGAAGCCAAGCGTTTGATCCCGCGCTACTGTCCCGAGTGGACCAACCACAACGTCTCCGATCCCGGGGTTGCGCTCATCGAGCTGTTCGCCTGGATGAGCGAGACCGTGCTCTACCGCATCAATCAGGTGCCAGACCGGCTCTACACGAAGTTCCTCGACCTCGTTGGCATCAGCCCATTCCCACCGGCGCCAGCCCATGCCGACCTGGTCTTTTGGCTCTCGACCGTTCTCGAGCACGACGTCGTCGTGCCAAAGGGGACCCAGGTCGCCACCGCCCCCGTACCGGGGCAGCCGGAGGTGCTCTTCTCCACCATCGACGATCTCGTCATTCGCCCCCCGACCCTGATTGGCGCGATGACCGCCACAGCCGACGGCGGTGGCCAGGTTCGCGACGTGTGGGATGACCTCCGCTTCGAGGGCGGGGTCGTGCGATGCTTCACCTCGGACCCGCTTGCACCCGGTGACGCGACGTACTTCGGATTCGAGGGACTCGCTCCGGGTGCCGTCATTCGCCTCAACGTGGGAGCCTCGATCGAGGGGATCGGTGTCGATCCGACCGATCCGCCACTCGCGTGGGAGGCGTTCGTCGGAGAGTCATGGGTAGCGATGCCCGTGCATCGAGACACAACGGGTGGGCTCAATCGCGATGGGGAGATCGTGCTCGTGTGCCCGCGCGCGCTCTCGCCCCTGACGCTCGGTGGTGTTCGCGCGACGTGGCTGCGCGTCCGTCTTCTCGCGGCACGCCCTGGCCAACCTCCCTATCGAGCCTCACCATCCCTGTCGTCGGTGACCGTGAACGTCCTCGGCGGAACGGTGGCTGCCGAGCACGCTGCGACCACAGGGCCCGAGCGTCTTGGTCGGAGCGATGGCTCACCCGGACAGGAGTTTCAGCTGAGTCACGCCCCGGTGTTGGCTCTCCGTGACGACGAGGTGCTCACGACGACGACCCCAGACGGCGTGGTCTGGACGTGGGAGCCGCGTGCGGACTTTGCATCGTCGACGGGTGAGGACCGACACTTCGTGCTCGATGGAGCGACCGGAACGGTTCGCTTCGGTCCGCGCGTGCGTTACGCCGACGGCACCGTCCGTCAGCACGGCGCGATCCCCCCCGACGGTGCGGCGATCATGCTCTCGTCGTACCGCTACGGGGGCGGTTCCGTCGGCAACGTCGGCGCCGAGACGCTCACCGTCTTGCGCAGTTCGGTGGCCTACATCGATCGAGTCACGAACCCATTCCCTGCCTCGGGCGGGGTCGATCCCGAATCGGTCGCGAACGCCAAGCTTCGCGGGCCGATGACGTTGCGCTCCGGTCAGCGGGCCGTGAGCGCATCGGATTTCGAGCGGCTCACGCTCGAAGCCTCGCCCGAGGTCGCACGGGTCCGCTGCGTGGCGCCGAACCTCGTCGGTGATCCGGTGCGCTTGCTCGTCGTGCCGAGGGTCCGAGGGCGCTGCGAGGATCACCAGCTCGACGACTTCGAACTCTCGGACGCGCTCGTCGAGCAGGTCATCGGCTACCTCGAACCGCGACGACTGATTGGTACCACGGTCGACGTCTCCACCCCGTACTATCGGGGCGCCACGGTCGCTGCACTCGTGCGGGCCATCCCCGGGCGCCCGAGTGCCATCGTGCGCCAGCGTGCCCTCGATGTGCTCTATCAATACGTCCATCCGCTGGTCGGTGGCCCCGCCGGTGACGGTTGGCCGTTCGACGCAGATTTGACCGCAGCCGGTGTGGCCGAACGACTCGAGACCGTCGACGGCATCGAGGCGGTCGAGGAGGTGCTCCTGTTCGAGGCTGATCTGCGCACCGGCGAGCGTCAAGGACGCGGACGGGAGGTCTTGGCGCTCGATCCGTTGTCGCTGTTCCTCTCGTTCCGTCACCAGGTCGTCGTCCGCTAGGGCTCACCATGCGACGTGACGGATGGCTCCTGCAGCAACTCCCGATGGGGATGACGGACGATGATTTCTTCGTTCGATTCGTGTCGATCTTTCAGGAGGTCGCGTCGACACTGCTCGAGGACGCCGACACGATCGAGCACATCGTCGACCCGACCGTCACCCCGGTGCCGATGCTGGCGTGGTTGGGAGCGTGGCTCGGCGTGTCCTGGCTCGATGGTTCGCTCCCGGAAGCCACGCAGCGGCGGGCCGTTCGTAGCCTCGGGGAGGCGCTGGCCTGGCGCGGGACGCGGCGAGGGCTGACGACCATTCTCGAGGCGGTGACCGGCGGGCCCGTGATCCTCACCGAGACCGGCGGCGTACGCCGACACCAGGACGATCCGGCCTCCTCTCCGTTCGTTCGCATCCAGGTCGCCTCCACGGGATGGCTCGATGACTCCGATTTCGTGCGGCTCGTGCGCGATGAGTTGCCGGTGTCGGTCGCCTTCCAGGTCGAGGTCGCTGGGCGACGTATCTGGCCCAGCGCATCCGCGTAGGCCCTTGCGCGTTGACGGATCGTTCGATCGGACGTGGTTGCCAACATCGGCCGTCCACTCGGGATCGTCCGTCACCGGACGCGTGGGGCCGGCCAACGGCTCGTGACGTCGCTCGAGAGCTCACGATGCCCATCGGGCGTCGGGCTCGCGGAGCTCGAGCGTGATGGTGCGGTTCGGGCCCTCGAGATGGGCGAGCGCATTGTGCTGCGGGTCGGAGCGGCCAGGCGTGTCGCCGCGCGTGGCGCTCCATGGATTCAGGGGTCGTGGGCAGGTGGGGGCTTGTTGTGGGAAGGGGCCGGTTCCGAGCTGGAGCACGCTCAGTCAGGCAGCGGGCGCCATGGTTCGAGCGGCAGGTGGCTCAGGACGAGTTCGAAGGGGTGGGAAACGGGCCAGGCGACGAGGTCGGCGCGCGCCCCAGCTTCGAGGGTGCCGCGGTCCGCGAGGCCGAGCGCGCGGGCTGCGTGGAGCGTGATGCCGGCGAAGGCTTCGTCGGGTCGAAGGCCGAGCTCGGTGACCGCGAGGAGCGCCGCGAGGCGCAGGTCGGCAGATGGCGAGGTGCCCGGATTGGCGTCGGCGGAGACCGCGAGGCCGACCCCGGCGTCTCGCAGGGCCATCACCGGAGGGCGCAGTCGCGTTCCCGAGAGCACGGTCGCGATCGGTGTGAGCACGCCCACCGTGCCAGCAGCCGCGAGGGCCGCGATGCCCTCGGGGCCCGTGGCGTCGAGGTGGTCCGCACTCAGGGCGCCCAGTGACGCCGCGAGGGCCGCACCGTTCGCGTCGGCGAATTGGTCGACGTGAAGGCGGAGGTCGAACCCGCGTGCTCGCGCTGCTTCCAGGAAGGGTCGTGCCTCCTCGGCACTCACCCCAGCCGGATCGACGAAAGCATCGACGGTGCGGACGCCAGCGGGAAGTTCGTCGAGGGCACCGATCATGTCGTCGACGATGTGACGTCGCTCGTGGGCAGGGGCTGTCGGCAGTGCATGCAGGCCCAGGAACGTCACCACGACGTCGAGTCCGATGTCGTGGCGGGCCCGCTCGGCCACCTCGAGGGCGAGGCGTGCGAGCCGAAGCTCGGCGGGCGCGCTCAGGCCATAGCCGGTCTTGATCTCGACCGTGCCGACGCCGGAGCGCGCGAGGGGTGCAAGGCGTGCGAGCGTCGTCGCGACGAGCTGAGCGTCGTCGAGCGCCGACGTGGCCTTCGCGGTGGCGGCGATGCCGCCGGTGCCGAGGCGGGGGTCGTCGGGTTCGAGTCCCTGGCGTCGCATCCAGTCGCCGAGACGGTTCCCCGCAAAGAGCAGATGACTGTGGCACTCGACGAACGCCGGCGTGACGACCGCCCCGCCAGCATCCACGTGTGGGAGGTCGGCTGGGGGTCGACCGGTGCCTCGCGCGCAGATGCGCTCGCCTCGAACGTGCAGCCAGCCTTCCTCGATCCGAAGGCTGCCGTGTCCGTCGACGTCGGCGAGTACGGCGTTCGTGAGCAGCCAGTCGACGGGGCCCTCCCCTAGGCGAGCCACGGGATCTGCAGTCCTCGCCGTCGGGCTTCGTCGATGGCGTCCGCATAGCCCGCGTCCGCGTGGCGCACGACGCCGATCGCCGGATCGTTGTGGAGCACCCGTGCGAGCCGTCGTGCGGCAGCATCGGTGCCGTCGGCCACGATGACCTGGCCGGCGTGCTGCGAGAAGCCCATGCCTACGCCACCGCCATGATGGATCGAGACCCAGGTCGCTCCGGAAGCCACGTTGACCATCGCGTTCAGGAAGGGCCAGTCGCTGACGGCGTCCGAGCCATCGGCCATCGCCTCGGTCTCGCGGTACGGGCTCGCCACAGAACCCGTGTCGAGGTGGTCGCGTCCGATGACGATCGGGGCGCCTACCTCTCCTCGACGAACCAGCTCGTTGAAGGCGAGTCCGACTCGGGCGCGATCCGCGAGCCCGAGCCAGCAGATACGGGCAGGGAGGCCCTGGAAGTGGATGCGCTCGCGAGCCATCTGGAGCCAGTGGTGCAGGTGCGGATCGTCGACGAGCTCGGCAACGACCTCGTCGGTGCGGTAGATGTCCTCGGGGTTGCCCGAGAGTGCAACCCAGCGGAACGGTCCGTAGCCACGGCAGAACAGTGGCCGAATGTAGGCAGGAACGAAGCCGGGATACGAGAACGCATCGTCGACGCCCGCCTCGAGCGCTCCCTGGCGGAGGTTGTTGCCGTAGTCGAAGGCGACCGCACCACGATCGCGCATGGCGATGATGGCGCGCACGTGACGGGCCATGGCTGCCTTGGCGTCTGCGACCTGGCGCTCGGGTTCGCGGGCCGCCCGCCACTCCTCCAGGCTGTAGTCGAGTGGTAGGTAACCCCGGAGAGGGTCGTGGGCGCTCGTCTGGTCGGTGACGACGTCGGGGATGATGCCGCGCTCGACGAGATCGGGGAGGACCTCGGCGGCGTTGCCGAGCAGGCCGACGGAGGTCGGTCGTCCGTCTCGACGGGCCCGCTCGAGGATCGCGAGGGCATCGTCGAGCGACAGCGCGCGGTGCTCGAGATAGCCGGTCTGGAGGCGGAGCTCGATGCGACTCGGGTCGCACTCGACGGCGAGGATGGAGAACCCTGCCATGGTCGCCGCCAAGGGCTGGGCACCGCCCATGCCTCCGAGACCCGCGGTGAGGACCCAGCGCCCAGCCACGTCGTCGTCGAAGTGCGTCTTCGCGACCGCGGCGAAGGTCTCGTAGGTCCCCTGGACGATGCCCTGCGAGCCGATGTAGATCCACGACCCCGCCGTCATCTGACCGAACATCATGAGCCCCCGACGGTCGAGCTCGTCGAAGTGCTCCCACGTGGCCCAGTGCGGGACCAAGTTGGAGTTGGCGATGAGGACGCGAGGTGCATCCGGATGCGTCGGCAGGACCGCGACCGGCTTGCCGCTTTGGACGAGGAGTGTCTCGTCGTCACCGAGGGTCCGCAGGGTGTCGAGGATCTGGTCGAAGCTCTCCCAGTCGCGGGCAGCTCGGCCGATTCCGCCGTAGACCACGAGGTCCTCCGGATGCTCGGCGACCTCTCGATCGAGGTTGTTCTGGATCATGCGGTACGGGGCTTCGGTGAGCCAGCTCCGGCAGGAGAGCTCGCTCCCTCGTGGCGCACGGATGGTTCGGCTCTCGTCGTGACGCGTGCTCATGGGATCTCCTTCCAGATGGTGCGGATGAGGTGGTCGAGACGGGGGGCGAGTTCGCGACGTTCGACGGCGGCGTCGTGCACGATCTCCGTGCCGCCAACCCAGACTCGCACAACCCGTGCCGGCGTCGTGATCTGGATGATCGCCTCGGGCGTGACCCCAGCGAGCGAGACGTCGTGGAGGTCGATGGCGACGAGGTCGGCCAGCCAACCGGGAGCGATCCTGCCCGCCTCGGGCCAACCAAGGGCGTGGTGGGCGGTGAGCGCGGTCCAGAGCGCGGCGACATCGAGACCGCGACGTCGGCGGCTCGCGAGTCGGGCATGGGCCTCGAGGCGCGACGCCTCGACGAGCCCGTCGGCGAGTACGTGCTCGTCGGAGCCGATCGCGAGGCGTCCACCGAGCCCATGGAAGTTCGCCGCAGGCGATGGTCCGTCACCGAGATCCTCCTCGGTGCTCGGGCATGCGCAGAGGACCACGTCGTGGCGTGCGAGCGTGCCGAGTTCCTCGGCCGTCGCCGCGTTCGCGTGCACCGCCACGAGCTCGGGGCCGAGGAGGCCGGCGTGCTCGAGGAGCGCGACCGGTCGTGCGCCGAGTGCCGCCTCGACGATCTCCACCTCCAGGTGTTGCTCGGCGAGGTGGAGGTGCCAGCCACGCCGTGCGGCCTGCGCAATGGTGACGAGCTCGCTGGGCGTGCACGTGCGCAGCGAATGCCCGGCGAGTTGCACGCGATGGGTTGCGCCCTCGGAGAGCTCTTCGGTCCGCGCGAGGTAGGCATCGACCGTTGCGTCGGCGAAGCGACGAAGGACGCCCTCGGTCGGTGCCCACTCGCCGTGGTCGGGAGCCTGGTGGAGGTAGGCCGCGTCGATCAGGGTGTAGCGGCACCCCGCGGCCCGGGCGGCCTCGACGAGGGCGACGCCCATGGCGTTCGGATCTCGATAGGGGGAGCCGTCTCGTGTGTGGTGAAGGTAGTGAAACTCACCAACCGTGGTGTAGCCGCCGAGGAGGAGTTCGCGGTAGACCAGGGTTGCGAGGTCTCGGTAGCGATCCGGGTCGAGGATCTCGGCGACGGCCAGCATGCTCGATCGCCAGTCCCAGAAGTCAGCGCCGAGGCTGGCCCGACCGCGCAGGGCGCGGTGGAACGCGTGACCGTGGACGTTCGCGAACCCGGGCACGAGGAGCTCGACGGCGCTGTCGCACGCGCCCGCTCGGCCGTGCTCGATCGCGGTGATGCGCTCGCCGTGAACCTCGACGACCACGTCGGTGGCGAGCTCGGTCGGTGAGAGCAGCGCGAAGTCGGCCGCGATCCTCATGCGAGTGCCTCGATGACTCGCTCGAGTGCGTGCTGCCCTGCGGCAAGATCGGCGGGTGTTGCCTGTTCCCCGGGGGCGTGGGACACGCCGGTCGGGTTGCGCACGAAGAGCATCCCGGCTCGTACGCCGTGGTCGGCGAGGATACCCGCGTCGTGCCCCGCTCCGGTGGCGATCCGTGGGGCACCACCGAGGAGCGCGGAGAGCTCGCTGGCGAGCTGGGTATCGAAGATGGTCGCTGGCGTCATCGAGCGGAGGTCGAACGTCCCGCCGAGCTCGACCACCAGGCGTGCGAGATCGTCGAGGAGCTGATCGAGGATCGTCGCCTGGGGTGCCCGTACGTCGAGCCACGCCGCGGCGGAGCCGGCTACCGCGTTGGGGGCGTTGGGGTCGACGTCGATGCGGCCGATCGTGGCGAGTGCTCCCCTGAGTGCTGCCTGGTCTCGCGTGGCGAGGACGAGGCGAGCCAGGGTGACCACCGGATCCCGACGGTCATCGAGGGGCGTCGTGCCGGCGTGGTTCGCCTCACCGGGCAGGGTCGCGAGCGCTCGTGCGTGGGGCCAGATCCCGGTGGCGATCCCCACCGGTGCGCCGAGGGGTGCGAGCTGGCGACCCTGTTCGATGTGGAGTTCGACGTAGGTGCCGATCGCTGCGATGCGTTGGGGATCGGGCCCGACGCGCGCCGGCTCGAGCTCGAGGTCTCTGAGCACCTCGGCAAAGCTCCGTCCGTGCCCATCGCGCAGGGTCGCGAGATCGGCGGGCGCAAGTTCGCCGGCGAGCAGGCGCGAGCCGAGACAGGCGCGTCCGAAGCGACCGCCTTCCTCGTCGCGAAAGGCGACGACGGCGAGCGGGCGCCGTGGGCGCCAGCCGCGAGCGAGCAGGGCGTCGAGGGCTGCGATCGCAGTGAAGACGCCGAGCGGACCGTCGAGTTCGCCGCCACGGGGGACGGAGTCGAGGTGGGAGCCGAGCACCAGTGCGTCGGGGCCCGGCGCACCCAGCCATGCCCAGAGGTTCTGAGCCCGGTCGCGGGAGGTGTCGAGCCCGATCCGGCTCGCCTCGGCGATGACGAGGTCGCCGAGAGCGGTCTCCTCGGGGCTGAACCCGAGACGCGTCCAGCCACCGTCGGCGTGCCGACCGATCGGGCGTGCACGCTCCAAGAGGTCGACGAGCAGTGCGGTCATGCCTCTCCTCGGAGGAAGTAGCGATAGCGCGAGGCACGTTCTTCGAATGCCTCCATCGATGCCTTCGCGCTGAGCGGCGCGGCGTCGGCGATCGCCTGCACGAGCAGCTGCGCGAGCACGAAGGCGCTTGCGTGGGTGTCGTAGAGAAGGCTCGTTCCGACCGGAGCGACGAGCGACACGCGTGCGCGCGCCTGGATGGGCCCGTGGGCGCGGTCGGCGATGGTGACGAGGTCGATGCCGAGGTCGCCAGCGACCTCGACGAGGGTGAGGAGTTCTCTCGGCCACCTGGGCAGCGCGAGGACGAGCGCTGCGTTGGCGCCACGCGCGTGTGCCTCGGCGATCGCATCGATGCCCTCTGAGCCGGCGCGGTCGACCGTGATCACGGCAGGGTGTACCTTGCGGGCGTAGAAGCTCAGGTACGCCGCGAGTGGCGCGGAGGCACGAAGGCCGATGACGAGGAGCGGTACGGAGCCCGCCAGTCGACGACCGGCCTCGGCGAGAAGGGGTTCTGAGGTGAGCTGTCGCTCCATCCAGGTCAGGTTGGCGATCTCGTCGCGCACCGCGTCGAGTCGGGGCGTCGACTCGACAGGTTGGGAGTCGTCGCGCACGAGAGCGCGCAGCGCCTGGCGGAGCTCTGGATAGGAGGCAAAGCCGAGTGCGGACGCAAGGCGCGTGACCGACGGTTGCGAGACCCCCGCAATCGCCGCAAGCTCGGCGCTCGAGAACGTGTCCGCGTCGTCGAGGTGCTCGGCGATGGTCTGGACGATCCGACGCTGAACCGGAGTCAAGCGGTTCGTCCCGACGAGGTCGCGCAGCGCGGCGAGACGGTCGGCGCGTGCGGTCACGCCGGCGCCGTCCCCGGGGCCCTGGCGACGAGGAGGCCGCGTGCGCGAGCCCAGGCGAGGTAGGCGATCGTGGCGACGACGAGGCCCACGATCCACGAGATGTCGGCGCCGTCGAGCGCTCGGGCGATCGGTCCCTCGTAGAGCGCCGAGTTCACGAAGGGGAGCTCGACGAGGATCGTGACGACGTAGATGGCGAGCGGCCCAGCTTGCAGGCGGCCATAGGGGCCGTTCGCGTCGAGGATGCCGGCGACGTCGTAGCGCCCACGCCGAACGAGGTAGTAGTCGGTCAGGTTGATGGCCGTCCACGGCACGAGGAGATAGAGGAGGAACAAGATCACGTTCTCAAAGTCCGTGAGGATCGTCGCTGGGAGGGCGAGCGTGAGGACGAGGCTCACCACTGTGAAGGCCACGACGAAGATCGTGCGCGCGGTGCGTGTCGAGGAGACGAGTCCCCGGGGTGTCACGGCCGCGAGCGCGGTCAGGAATGCGCCATACGGGCTCTCCGCGCTCGCCGGCACGAGGCTGAGCAGGAGGAGGGCGACGAGCGCTTCGTGGATCGGCGAGACCTGTCCGGCGAGAAAGCCGATCGGGTTGGCGTTCACGGCGTTCGCGTTGAGCGCGGCGGCGAGGGCGCCGATCGCCATGATGAGCGCGCCACCGATCGCCGAGCCGACGTAGGTGAACGCGACCGTCGTCGAGGTCCGAGTGCTCGCCGGCAGGTAGCGGGAATAGTCGGAGACGTACGGGGCCCAGGTGATCTGCCACGATGCGGCGATCGAGACCGCCAGGAGGAAGGCCCCGGCACCTGCTGACGGCGCCGCGTGGAGGTGAAGGCGACCGAGCACCGCGACCGCGATCACCACGAAGGCGACGAGCGAGAGGAGCGAGATCGCTCGCGAGATCGCGTGGATCAGCCGATAGCCGAACACCGCGACCGCGAGGACGACCACGTTGTAGACGACGATGCCGACATCTCTCGTGGTGCCGAGCGCACTCGCGATGGCCGGTCCCGCGACGAGGCCCCCTGCGACCGCGAAGCCGAGGTACATGATGACCACGACCGCATAGGGCACGATGGCACCGACGAAGCCGAACTGGGCCCGAGACTGGATCATCTGCGCGAGTCCGAGCTTGGGGCCTTGGGCGGAGTGGTAGGCCATGAACAGACCACCGAGCAGATTGCCGATCACGAGGGCGAGAAGGGCTTGGGGCACGCTCAAGCCGACGGCGATGGCGATCGCGCCGGTGACCAGGCCGTTGATCTGGAAGTTGGAGGCGAACCACAGCGTGAGCAGCGACAGTGGCCGACCATGGCGTTCGTGGTCGGGAATCTGCTCGATCGAACGCGCCTCGAACATCGGTGCCGAGCTCATGGTCCCCCCTCGACGTGCAGCGAGCCGTGCTACTGCATAGCTCGATACAGCATCGTAGGTCTCTGAATGAATCCTGTCAAGCGGTTCAGGTGACGAGGCGGAGGCCGCTCGGACCGATGGAGCTGACCTCATCGACGAGGTCGACCTCGAAGAACACGCGGCTTGCGGGGAACACGAACCGGGAGTGGAGGATGGCGACGTCGGCGGTGTCGTAGGTCGTGCGTTCCACGGTCAAGCCGACGGATTCCGCGGGCACGTTGAGGACCGCAGCGTCGTGCTCGTCGATAGCGGCCGCTCGGATCACTTGGTGCGCCCAGGCGAGCGGTCTGAGCAGCTGGCCGCTCGCGGACAGGAGCTCGTAGAACGACGAACGTTCGAGTTCGGTGACCGTGAAGCGCTCTGCGAGGTGCGCGGGGATCCACACGGTCACGGTCGCGAAGGGCTCCTGGTCGGCGAGGTTCAAACGTCGGACTTCGCGGACGTCACCGCCCCCGAGAACGGCTTCGATCGGCCCGGTCGCGGGCTTGATGATCGACGACAGGATCCGCCGTTCGGGTGTGCGTCCGAGTTCTCGGAGCTGCTGTTCGATGGTCGTAAAGCGCCCGAGCGACTGCGCGACGGGCACCCTCGTCACGATCCAGCCAAGGCCCTGGCGAGACTCGACGAGCCCCTCGTCTCGGAGCGTCTCGAGGGCACGGCGAATGGTGATGCGTGACGCGCCGTAGCGTGCGCACAGCTCGGCCTCCGAAGGAAGGAGGTCACCTTCGCTCGTGCGGCCATCGCCGATCGAAGCGCGGAGGCGCTCTGCGATGGCGAGGTAGCGGGGAATGCGAACTTGTCCTATGCTTGTCTACGCTAGCGCTGCGTGACAACGATCGGTCCTCTTCGGGGGATTCGAGAGGGAGAGAGGTACCACCATGGCAGAGGTTCGCGATACAACGCCGGCGGCGCTCGTCGCCAAGGCGCTCGCACGCTACGAGGAGGTTGCGTCGGTCCTGCGAGAGCGGTTGGGCCGACCGCTCACCTTCGCCGAGAAGGTGCTCTACGCGCACCTACGCCACCCTGAGCGCGCCGAACTCGAGCGCGGTGTGAGCTGGATCGAGCTCGACCCGGATCGGGTGGCCATGCAGGACGCGACCGCGCAGATGGCGCTGCTGCAGTTCATGGTTGCCGACCTCCCCGAGGTTCGGGTGCCGACGACGGTCCACTGCGACCATCTCATCCAGGCGGAGCGCGGCGCCGATGACGACCTCGCGGCCGCTCGCGTCACGAACCGTGAGGTCTACGACTTCCTGTCGTCGGTGTCGGCTCGCTACGGCATCGGCTTCTGGGAGCCTGGTGCCGGCATCATCCATCAGGTCGTGCTCGAGCAGTACGCGTTTCCGGGCGGCATGATCATCGGGACCGACTCGCACACCCCGAACGCCGGAGGTCTCGGCATGGTCGCGATCGGCGTCGGAGGGGCCGACGCCGTTGACGTGATGGTCGGCGACCCGTTCACGGTTCGCATGCCGCGTCTCATCGGGGTGCGGCTCACCGGACGCCCGAACGGCTGGACGAGCGCGAAGGACGTGATTCTCCGGGTGGCCGAGATCCTCACCGTGAAGGGCGGTACGGGCGCGGTGGTCGAGTACTTCGGCCCAGGCGCCCGTGCGCTCTCGACGACCGGCAAAGCGACGATCTGCAACATGGGAGCCGAGATCGGCGCGACGTGCTCGTTGTTCCCTGCCGACGACCATGCGGTTGCCTACCTTCGGGCCACGGGTCGCGACGAGATCGCTGCGCTCGTCGAAGCCCGCCTCGGGTCGCTCGAGGCCGACCCCGAGGTCGAGGAGGATCCGGCTCGCTACTTCGACCAGGTGATCGAGATCGATCTCGACACGCTCGAGCCCCAGATCGTCGGGCCTGCGACTCCGGATCTCGGACGTGGGGTCGGGTCGATCGGTCGAGAGGCGCGCGAGCATGGGTGGCCGCTCGAGCTCTCGAGCGCCCTCGTCGGTTCGTGCACCAACTCCTCCTATGAGGACATCGCACGTGCGGCGAGCGTCGCTCGTTGGGCGAGCGCCAGAGGTCTACGGGTGCGCACGCCGCTCCTCGTGACCCCGGGCTCCGAGCGCATCCGTGCGACCATCGAGCGTGACGGATTGTTGCGTGACCTCGAGGCGATCGGGGCGACCGTGCTCGCGAACGCCTGCGGTCCGTGCATCGGGCAGTGGCATCGCACGGATATCGAGCCTGGGACGACCAACTCCATCATCACGTCCTACAACCGCAACTTTCCGCGTCGTAACGACGGCAACGCGGCGACGTTGGCGTTCATCGCCTCGCCCGAGGTCGTCGTTGCCTACGCGCTCGCGGGTACCCTCGACTTCAACCCCCTCACCGACGAGCTCGCCGGGGAGCGGCTCCCGGAGCCGGAGGGGCTCGAACTCCCGAGTGCTGGCCTCGCGCGCGAAGTTCGCGGCTTCGTCGCACCGCCCGCCGACGGTTCTGCGATCGAGGTCCGCATCGATCCGGCGTCGGAGCGTCTCCAGGTGCTGACTCCGTTCGAGCCCTTCGAGGGTGGTGATCTCGTCGGGCTCGTCGTGTTGGCCAAGGCGGTCGGCAAGTGCACCACCGACCACATTTCGGCGGCCGGTCCCTGGCTCCGCTACCGCGGTCACCTCGACAACATCTCACGCAACCTGTTCCTCGGGGTCCAGAACGCCTTCGCCGCGGAGCCCGGCCATGGTTGGTGCCAGATCCACCAGGCTGACGAGCCGTTGCCCGAGATCGCACGCCACTACCGAGACGCCGGCCAGGGATGGGTCATGATCGGAGACGAGAACTACGGCGAGGGTTCGTCGAGGGAGCACGCGGCGATGGAGCCTCGCTACCTCGGCGCCCGTGCGATCATCGCGCGTTCGTTCGCGAGGATCCACGAGACCAATCTGAAGAAGCAAGGGATGCTCCCGCTGACGTTCACCGATCCTGCCGACTACGAGCGCATCGAGCGTGATGACCGAGTGGACCTCGTCGGTCTCGATGAGCTCGCGCCTGACCAACCCATTCGCGCAGTGGTCCATCGACCAGACGGCACCAGCTTCGATCTCGAACTGCGTCACACGTTCTCGGAGGACCAGATCGCCTGGTTCCGCGCAGGGAGCGCACTCAACATGATCCGCCAGCGTCATCACCACGGCTAGACCCGCTCGCGGGGGTCTCTCGTGGGAGTCGTGCTCTGGCGTGTCTACGAGCGCCCATGGCCGCCTGGCCATTGGGTGCTCGTCGACCGCCTCTGGCCCCGTGGGCTCCGGCGTGCGGATGCTCCGTTCGCCTGCTGGTGCCGCGAGCTCGCTCCCACCGACGAGCTGCGGCGGTGGTACGGTCACGAGCCGGAGCGCTGGCCCGAGTTTCGCCGTCGCTATCTGGCCGAACTCGAGCATCAGATGACGGGCACGCAGTTCGCCGACCTCGTCCGGTGGGCGGTCGATGACGAGCTGGTCGTGTTGACCGCGACGCGTGACGTCGAGCGCTCTGGCGCGTCAGTCCTCGCTTCGGTGGTGGCCGACGCGGTCGGGACGACTGTGGTGGTCCGGCCGAACCGGGACGGGTGAGTCCTGACGAGACTGGTAGTTCCTCGCATCCTTCGTGCGTCGGCGACGCGAGCGGGTGCGAGTGGTGGTGGTCGAGGTGACAGGGCACGACGCTGATGCGTGCGCGTCGGGTGCTGCAGCCAAGAGCCACCGTCGGGGTAGTGCGGTCCGCGTGGCCGAGCGCCAGTCAACATGGCCCCCGCCCGAACTGGGCATCGATCACTGGGCATCGATCGAGCTGATAGTGGGGTCGGCGAGTGGCGACGTGTTCGTCTGGTCAGGCCTGTCGACCGCCTCCGTTGCGGACTCGATCACTCGCTCCAAAGGGACGCGGTCGTGTCAGGCCGTGCGTCGCGATGCGCGGGCGAGACGGGCCTCGATGTTGCGCTCCGTGTCGTGGTTGCGAAGGACGAGCGCGGTCCGAGCCCCTTGGCGCTGTCCATCGCGTCGGGTCTATCGCGTCGGGTCCACGGCGTCGCGGTTCCGGTGGGCGCTAGAGGACTCGAACCTCCGACCTCAGCCGTGTGAAGGCTGCGCTCTAACCGACTGAGCTAAGCGCCCCTGGTGCGGAGCACCCTAGTCGCTCTCGGCGCGGTGACCTCCGGGTGGAAGCGTCTGTCTGAGCTCGCGCAAGGTGAGGGCGTACGACCCGCGGACGGGGCTTCGATCGCGCTCGAGTGCACACCAGGTTGAGCACCCGCTGGGTTCGTCTCCTGTGGAGTTGGGATTGCATGCTGCGCACGGTCGAGGAGTGCGCGAGCGCCCAGCGGCTCGCGGTCGAGGCATCCGGTCCTCCGTGCGCACGGCTGCCTTGGCGGAGTTCCTTGACGGGGGTTCCTCGTGGACCGGCCTCCTCGAGACGGAAGGCCCCTGACTGAAGTTTCCGGTGTCAGGGCGCTCCCGACACGACCGATGGCATGAGATGACGCATGGCCGATGACTGGGTCCTGAGCGTCATGCGCCTCTGCCCCTCGTCGCCACGACGATCGTGGACTGGTGTGGCAGTTGGCTGAAGTCCTCTCGAGCAGGTGCCGTGCGCCATCGGCCTCTCGCCCGAGCAGCGACGAACCCGGGTCCCGTGGCCTGCGACGACGCATGGTCGTGGTGTTGTCCGCTCGCGCGTCGGGGCGACATCGATCGCACACGATCCTCGGTGACCGCGGAGGCGTTGCTCGTCTCGATGCCGAGGTCGTGCACCATCGTGGTCTCCAATCGTTCCTCGACGGGTGTGTCCCAGGCCAATGCACGAGCCGGGCCTGTCAAGGGGCTCGACGACGAGACCGAGGAGTAACCCTTGACGAGAGAAGGTGAGTGACGAGACCTCGGGGCTCTCAGGCGGCGACTCGCCGAGGTTTTGGCTCGGTCAGTCGGAAGTAGGCGTCGAAGACCGGGTCCAGCCAGCCCCGAAGGCCCCAGAAGAACGTCTCGCCGAGCAACCACTCCTCGAGGTACTTGACTCGTGTCGGCCGGAGCTTCTCGACCGGAGCGTCGAAAGATCCAATGACGAAGGTCAAGCGCCGATCTCCTACGATCTCGAGGGAGCAGTTGGTGCGCCCATCGAAGCGCGTCGGGTGACCTGCCAGTGTCCGCGCGACCACCTTCGCCTCGAGGTGCGCGCCCACGCCCGCCTTGGACGTCGGCACGTTGTTGGCATCACCGATGCACCACGCATGCTCGACCCCCTCGACGGCGAGCGTCTCCTTGTTCGTCTTCACGAGTCCATTGTCGTCGACGACGTCCGCGGGCTCGTAGACGATCGGCGCTCCAACGAACGGGGGTACGACGATGGGCAGGTCTGCCTTGACTTCGTCGCCCTCGAGCGAAGTGATGGTCCCGGTCGCGGGATCGATCCGATCCACGTCGAAGAACGGCATGACCTCGATACCTCGCTCCTCGAGAATCGGCGTGATCACCTCGTTGATGGGCTCTGCGGGGTACGCGCGTGGGTACGGGGTGAACAGCACGAGCTTCGCCGCCTCCCGTACCCTCCGAGCCCGTAGTCGTGCGTCGACGCCGAGGATTCCCTCCACGGGCGAGGGTGGACACTTGATGATCGGGCTCGCTTGTCCGAGTGCCACGGTGCCTCCGGAGAAGGCGTTGAGGTTGCGCCACAAGCGACGCGCATTCGCGGTCGTCGAGTGGAAGTCGCCGATGCGCTCATTGATCTCCCAGAGACCGGGGATCTGGGACGGATCGGTGCGCACACCGGTCGCGATGACGAGGTCGTCGTAACCGAGACGCCTGCCGGTCGCGGTCTCGACCTCGTGGTCAACCAGGTCGATGCGCACTGCGGTGTCGTGGATCAGTGTGATGTGCGAGCGCAGCAAGCTGTGCTCGTCGCGCACGAGGTTGCGACGCCGCCCCTGGAAGGCGACGCCGAGGTAACCGCGCTGGAAGACATGTTCAAGTGAGGCGGTCAGCACGGTCACGTCGAAGCGGCGGGGATCGAGCGAGTTTGCGAGGATCGTGCCCCCGTCGCCTCCACCGACGATCAGCACGCGGCGTGTCATCTCACCGGCTCACGATCTTGATCCGGGTCGTGATCACACCATCGACCCCCTCTTCGATAGCGAGAACCTCGTTATGTGTCTTGGCCGCCCAAGCGGTCACGTCAGCCTTGACGCCGGGATCCGTTGCGAGCAGCTCGATCTCGTCGCCGACCTTGGCTTTGCGGTAGGCGAGTGCGAGGTCCGTGATCGGTCCGGGGCAAGCAGATCCCCGCGAATCGACGATCGTTCGTGTCGTCTGCTCCGATGGCTGTTCGGTCATGCTGTGCACCTCCTCGATGTGGTCTCCTTGGATGCCATGGTCGCCTCGCAACGGGCTCAGATGAAGAATGTCTCTGCGCCTTCAGCTGCAGCAACGAAGGTTGCGGCTCCGACGACGTCATCGACGAGATCGCCGAAGTCGTCCGGACCGAGCCCCATCACCGTCGACATCATCGAGCATGCGTGCACCCGAGCTCCGAGCTCCTTGGCCTGGCGCAGCATCTCGTCCCACGGGGCGATCTTGTTGGCCGAGAGGCTTTCGGCGAGCTGGGGAGCCATCGCTGCGTACTCCGCGGCAAAGGGCAGCTCGTGACGTTCCTTCGTGAAGGCAAGGAGCGAGAAGCCCGTCACGAAGATCTCCACGGCAAAGCCCATCGCCGCGGCCGCTTGCGCGAGCACTCCCAGCGGAATGAGCTTGTCCGCGGTGCCGCTGTAGGCGATGATGGCGAGCTTGCCGCCGGTCGTTGCGCTGGTCTCGCCCGCCGACTCCATGGTCGTCTCGTTCATCGTGCCTCCCTTCGCCCGAGACTCTCGACACCTCTGAAGCTACGCCGGGCGCGTGTGGCGTGCAGGAGCCAATGGTCCCTGGGGGAGGTGACGTTGGTCACGACGTGTCGTTGTTACCTGGCGGGTTGGCCGCGGCGAACGCGATGAACTGCGATGCGGCGACGACAACCCTTGGGTCTTGGCGAGGTGGCGGGCTGGCTGCGCACCGACGTCTGTTGGACCCAGGGATCCGGCGGCCGAGCTGCGGTTGTGCCCACCCGTCGATCATCGGGTGGTGCGCACGGGCCCACCTCTGGCGAGAGTGCGCATCGTCGATCACGCCGAGGTTCGCTCTCTCCATGCAGGCTCGAGCCACGTCATGGAACCGGCGACCGTTCGCAATGACAGGGCTCAGGCATCGAGCCGCGATCATCGGACGTAGTGCGTCAAGTCGCGACCGGAACGCGCCGAGGTCAACGAGCGTGGAGAGCGAAGGGATTGCGGTGGTGACGGATCCTGCCGAGCTGGATCCGATCAGCGTGGATCCGATGAGCGACGAACTTCGGGCCACGACCTGCGCAGCGCAGGTCGTGCGGAGTGGTCGCGGCTTGACGATGGTCCACCAGCCAATCGTCGGGCTCGACGGGGGCAGTGTCGTCGGCTACGAGGCGCTCGCACGGTTCGAGGGTGTACGAGCCACGCAAGCAGTGTTCCTCCATGGTCAGCTGCTCGGGATCGGCGCCGATCTCGAGGCTCGCGTGCTGGAGCGTGCGCTGGCTGCAACGAGGCGCCTTGCGCGAGGCTGGCGCCTGCACGTCAACGTCGCCCCGAGCGTCATCGATGCGCCCTGCGTGCGCGACGTGCTCCTGCACGCCCGTCTTGATCGGGTTGTGATCGAGCTCACGGAACACGTGCCGGCGCGAGACGTCGCCGTGCTCGAGCGATCACTCGCTGACCTGCGATGTGCGGGAGCGTTGGTCGCAGTGGATGACGCGGGATCGGGCTTTGGCGGTCTCGATCTGCTGATGGGCGTGCGTCCCGACATCGTCAAGCTCGACGCCCGACTCGTCAAGGGCCTCGCTCACCACGCCGGTCGAGCTGGCGTCGTGACCACGCTCGTCGAGACGGCGCATCGTCTCGGAGCCCGCGTGATTGCAGAAGGAGTCGAGGATCGCCTCACCCTCGACGCGTGCGTCCGGTTGGGAATCGATGCCGCGCAGGGCTATTGGCTGGCTCGTCCAGCAGAGGGCTTCCCTCGGGTCGACCCGGAGTGCATCGCGGGAGTCGTTCGGTCGGATCGTCGGGTGCTCTTTGGCGCCGAACTCGCTCAACGACTGGCCGTCGCGCGCATCGTTCCTGCGCGCAGCCCGTTGCTCGGCACTGATCTGCGAGTGGGCGTCGACGGCTTGGGTCGAGCCGTGTGGGTCGCCGATCAGGATCGAGCACCGCTTCGCGCGGCCGAGGTCGATCTCGTCGAGGGCTGGGATGGCGTGCGTCGCGCACTCGATGGTGGGGTCGAGGCGGTGCTCGTCGTCGACGAGTGGCGCCACGTCCTCGGTGTCGTCCTCGACGATCACGACACGGGTTCGGATCGGCGATGAGCGTGTCCCGGGGCGCCATCGAGCGGGTCTTGGGGTGCCCTGAACGGCTCGCCCCTCGTCTCGAGGCGATCCGCGGCATCGAGACCAACCGACCGATCGCGTGGGAAGGGTTGGTTCGAGACGACGAGTGTGAGGCGGACGAGCTCTTCAGCTCGGCGACCGCATTGGGGCTCGACCTGCATCTCGAGCTCGTCGCACTGGCTCGCGTGCTCGAACTTCTCGACGCCCCGGAGTTCGAGTCGGGCGTGCGGCTGAGCGTGAACCTGTCGCCGTCGGTGGTGGTCCTCGATGCCGTGCTGCGCATCTTGGAGCCCCGAGCGTCGCGCCTCGTCGTCGAGGTCTCCGAGCTCGCGGGCGGTCCATCGCCCGAGGTGGTAGCGCGCGCGCTCGAACCGCTCCGGCACGCTGGCTTGCTGGTCGCGCTGGATCACGCGGGGGCGGGGTTCGCCGGTCTCGAGCGCCTCGCGATACTCGAGCCCGACGTGGTCAAGGTCGACCGGAGCATCGTCGCCGCCTCGACGCGCGAGCGCGCGCGCTTGATCGCCGAGGTGACCACGACGGCCGCCCACGAGCTCGGCGCGATCGTGGTCGCGGTGGGCGTGGAGCGGCCCGATCAGCTTCGATGGGCTCGCGACCTTGGCTGCGATGCATGGCAGGGCTTCCTGGCTCATCGTGGTCTCGGTGCCACGATGGCGGGTGGCCTGCTCGAGCGCGTCCGGCGCGGCGCGCCGCCCGCGGCCCCAGTGGTGAGCATCGACGCCGATAGCTCGCTCGCACTGGCGCGGGCGCGCTTCGGCCGCGTGGGGCTCGTCGAGCCGGATGCGCTCGGTGTCGTCGTTGCTGGTCGCCTCAGGGTCGGCTGGGTTCGCTACCGTGACCTCGCCGATGCGCCGGCGTCCTCGGCGCGTTCGGGACGCGAGCCCCACGCTCTCGGAGACGATGGGGTCGGGCGATGAGGGCCCTAAGCTCGCTGCGTTCAACGTTTGAGGAGGAGTGATGGCGCACCGCACCTCGAAGCGTGTCCGTCGACGCCGAGGCGTGGTGCTCGGGGCCGCCGTCGTGGTGGTGGTCGTTGGCGCAGGCGCGGCGCTCGCCCTCGATCACTCCCGAACACCCTCCTCGCACGCCGACTCGACGAGCACGAGCCAGACGCCGGTGTCGTCGTCGGCCGCACCTGCGTCAGCCACATGCCCGCTGACCGGTCGTGCGGCACCTGGCGGCGTCGTTCCTGATCGTGCGGCACTGGCGATCAAGGTCGGCAACGATCCGGGCGCTCGTCCTCAGAGCGGTCTCAACGAAGCCGACATGGTCTACGAGGTCCAGGCCGAGGGTGGGATCACGCGATTCATCGCCATCTTCCAGTGCGGCTCGCCTGCCGAAGTGGGTCCGATTCGGTCGCTGCGCTGGGTCGACTGGCACGTCCTCGGGCAGTTCGGCCATCCGATCCTCGTCTACGCGGGAGGGATCATCCCCGACCGGCAGGAACTGGCGGCTCAGACCTGGCTGCATCGCGTCGACGCCTTGGACTACAGCGGGACACCGTTCGAGCGCACCACGACGCGCGTGCCTCCCGAGAACCTCTACGGCAACCCGGCGGGGATCTGGTCGCTCGTGGGTCCGACGACCGCGCCCTCGCCGATCTTTACCTTCTCGTCCACCGTGCCGCACGGTGGCATTCCGGTGTCGTCGGTCGCGGTGACGTTCTCGGCGGTCGAGCCTGTCGAGTGGACGTGGAACGCTGCGACTGGGCTCTTCGATCGCTCCTACGCAGGCGTACCTGCCTACGGCGCGTCGGGTGCCGTGCAGAGCGCGACGAACGTCGTGGTGCAGTTCGTGCAATCGGTGCCGGGGCCCTACAACGAGAGCGGTCCGAACTCGCTCGGGGTTCACTCCGAGGTCATCGGGAGCGGCAACGTCTGGGTCCTTCGCAACGGCGAGCTGATCCGAGGAACGTGGTCGCGGGCGTCGCTCGCGAGTCCCACGGTGCTGCGGAGTTCGAACGGATCGATCATTCCGCTCGATCCTGGCCGCACCTGGGTGGAGGTCTTGCCGCAGACGGGAAGCGCGTCCTATACACCAGCAGCGGGCTAGGAGTCCCCTGAACAACTCCTCCACGTAGGGCGGCTACGGGAAGCGCTTCCCTCCGCCTGTCAAGCGCCATTTGCCCAGCTCAGCTAGACTTTTTGCATGCTGGGCACCGAATCAGACCAGGCACACCTCACCGCGACGGAGGCCTTCTGCTCCTCGCTCATCGAGCCAGGGTCCATCTACGCCTTCCTCGCCGAGCACCGCAGAGAGCTCTTCCCCGACGAGCGCTTCCGCCATCTCTACCCCTCCACGACCGGCAGACCCTCCATCCCCGCCTCGAGGGTGCTCGCGGTCATGGTGCTCCAGGTGCTCGAGGGGCTCTCGGACACCGAGGCGACAGAGCAGGTCCGCTACAACCTCCGCTGGAAGTACGCCCTTGGTCTTGATCTCGAGGACCCAGGCTTTCACCCCACGGTGCTCACCTACTGGCGCAGGCGCATCGCCACCTCCGAGACCCCAAGACTCATCGGCGAACTCGTGGCCGAGGTGATCGGTGCCACGGGGGTGCTCAAGGGCAAGACGAAGCGCGTCGTCGACTCCACCGTGCTCGCCGATGCGGTTGCCACCCAAGACACCATGACCCAACTTGTCGCCCAGATCAACCGGGTACGCAGGCTGATCCCCGAACTACGCGACATTCCTCTGTCACCAGCGATCGACTACACCCGCGCAAAGCCTGCCATCGACTATCGGGACGAAGAGGCAGTGGTGCGCACGGTGAGTGCCCTCGTCGCCGATGCCACTGCCCACCTCGCCCATGCAGAGAAGCTCGCATCCCTCACCGAGCCACAGACCGAAGCCCTTGGTCTCCTTGGGCTCGTGGCGGGCCAAGACGTGGAGTGTGTCGATGCCAAGGAAGGTCGCTGGCGCATCGCGAGGCGGGTAGCCACAGACAGGGTCATCTCCACCGTGGACCCTGACGCTCGCCACGTCCACAAGTCCCGTGCCCGTGCCATCGATGGCTACAAGGGCCACGTGGCCGTCGAGCCAGACAGTGGCATCGTCACCGCTGCGACCATCACGAAGGGCACCGTGCCGGACGCAGCAGTGGCGAGCGAGCTCCTTCGTGACGAGGACGGCCCGCGCACGGTCTATGGCGACAGCGCCTATGCCACGAGCGAGGTCTCCAACGAGCTCGCCGCTCGTGGCCACGACGAGGTGATCAAGCCTCGGCCCCTTGCCATGGCGGTCCCTGGTGGCTTTACCATCGATGACTTCGTCGTCGAGGAGGGATGGGTCAGCTGTCCCCAAGGACACCGAGTACCCATCTCCGCCAAGGGTCGTGCTTCCTTTGTCAAGCACTGCACCGGCTGTCCGCTCCGGGATCGCTGCACGCGCTCGAAGCGAGGACGGGTCCTCACCTTCACCCCTGCCACCTGGCACGCAATCAGCCAGCGGGCGCACTTTGGGGACCCTGCCGTTCGTCTCGACTATCAGCGCACCCGACCGAACGTCGAGCGGATCCACGCACAGCTCAAACGCAAGCTCTCCGGCGCGAGGCTGCGCTACCTGGGGCTCGTGCGCAACCGACTCCACTTCGAGCTGCTCTGTGCCACCTGGAACCTGAAGGTGCTCCTTCGCCTGGGGCTCACCCGGGTGGGTGGTGGCTGGGTGCTTGCCACCTGAGAGGCGCTCGGGTCCTCTCCTCCTCGCCCCACAGGAGGGGCGAGGAGGAGAGGGTGAGGAGCGAGATGGGAACGGGTCAGCTGGGCTCGTTCCCGGGCTGGGTGGGCGTGCTCAGCCACCACCAGGGAGGGGCTTGTTCAGAGGGCTCCTAGGGCCGGTCGACGTTGACCCGGTCGACCTTCTGCCGAAGGCCGGTGGCGAACACGGGGGCGGCCGGCTGCGGTCGGCTGAGATGTGGCTCCGAGACCAGCTGGCCGAGGGGCCGATGCGAGCGCAGGAGGTGGCCAACCTGGCCGCGCACGCGGGGTACTCGCTGGTCACCTTAAAGCGAGCCAAGAGCGCCCTCCGGGTTCGCTCGATCCGCCGGGCGGGCGAGTGGTGGTGGGGCCTCGATGAGGCCCGGGATCGCCCCGTTTTGTCGGTCCTTCACGGCGAGGGCGGCGACCCCGAGCCCGCGACTGACGCAACTCTAAGAGGATCAACTCTAAGAGGATCAACTCTAAGAGGATCAACTCTAAGAGGATCAACTCTAAGAGGATCAACTCTAAGAGGATCAAGTGCGGATGATCCTCTTGGCGGCGAGCCAGTCGAGTTGGAGCCCCCCGAGCCGTGGGACGACGGACCACCGGACGTACCCGACCGGGTGCTCGACCTGGCCCCGCCGCCCGACCCGAGCGAGCCGTTCCCGCAGCCCGCGCCGTGGGACCTCGACCCCGACGAGTGGGCCAGCGAGGACGAGGTGCTCGATGAGGCCGAGGCCGTACTGCGAGGCCCAGCCTGACCCGCTGGCGGCGGTAGCGGGCCAAGGGGCGGCTCCTATTATCCAGGCTGCGTACCACGCCCTCGCCGGGGAGCCGTGACGAGGCCCGTGCGCGCGACCCACGATCTCGGGCACCAAGCGCGTCCCTGATAGTTACCCTGATAGTTACTCGTTGGTAACTTTTGCGCCCCTCAGCCGTGTTGCTACGTATGGGTAGCAGCTGGGGTGGGGTGGGTTGACTACTGATGGGTAGCAGCTGGGGTGGGGGTGGGTTGGCACTCGACGACCGCGGTGGAGTGAAGTGACCCTGAAGGTGGCGATGTGACGAAGGCTGAAGTCGAGAAGCTGGCCGATGAGGTTGCAGTCTTGCTCAAGAGGGTCAGGGCCGGCGAGCTGGTGGCGCCGGCTGCGACGGTTTACCGCCTGGAGGGGGCGCTGGTAGCGCTGCGCGCGGTGCTGGGGAACGCGCGTGAGGCGGCCGGTTCGATCGGTCATTGCGACGAGGGCATCGTAGTAGTGGCGATGGGCGTGGCCCTACTTGAGGGAGCGGCGTGGCATGTGGTTGATGCGGCGGGCGATGGCGTCGACGTCGGCTTGGGAGTAGATGGACAGGTCGGTGCTCTTCGCCAGCCAGCGGCGCACGAGGCCGTTGAAGTTCTCGTTGACGGGACGCTGCCAGGGGGCGTGGGGATCAGCGAAGTAGAGGGGGGTGCCGAGAACATGTTCGATGTCCGCTCACAACGTCATCTCTCGGCCCTGATCCCAAGTGAGGGTGCGCTGGCCTGCCTCAGGGATCGAGCGCAGCAGCCGTATGACACACGACGCCAAAGATGCTGCGTCGTAGCCGTCGGGCAATGCCCCAAGCAGGCAGAAGCGTGTGGTGCGGTCGATGATCGTGACGACCGCCGAGGCGTTTTTCGCGCCGATGATCAGGTCACCTTCGAGATGCCCGATCTGCGTGCGGCGAGCGGCGGCCGCTGGGCGCTGGTGGATCGGCTGGAACTGGCCCAGCACGAAGCGTCTTTGCTCCCCAGGGAAGCCTCACCGCCAGCGACGGCGGCGCTGGTGGTGCAGATGACGCCACAGCCCTGGATCGAGCCCGCGGTCTCCTGGGTAGCTCGCCTGGTAGATCGTCTCATGACTTACGTCCTTGGCTCGAGCGATCGTCATCGGCGACTCCTGGTCCTCCACCAAGCGCCGAGTGACACGCCGAGCCAGCGCAGCGTCTTCCACCAGCCGCGGTGGCTTGGGCCGACGAGCACAGCGTTTCGCTCGACGCTGCGCACAAGCCGCCACATAGCGTATCCAACCGCCGTTGCGGTCCACTGCGCGAGCGATCGTCGACACCGGCCGCCCGAGCCGCCGGGCGATCACCCGCAGCGACTCGCCTCGCACCAACCCGACCCGGATCTCCTCCCACTCTTCCAACCCGAGGCGTCGACCTGGCATGCTAAAACCCCCACCGGTGGTTGCTACCTGTCCACCGACCATCATGGTCGGAGTGTCGCAACCACCGGTAGAGCCAGTTACTCTATTGTGGACGAGGGGTAAGAGCGGCATGAAGTTCATCCGCAACACCGGCACGGACCGCGTGATCGATCTGATCCGTCTGGGGATCGGGCGCAGTCATCGGCTCGACGTGCTCACGCCCGCCTTGTCGCTCTTCGCATTCGCGGAGGTCAATCGCGAGGCGCGGGAACTGGAAGGCTGCCGCCTGGTGTTGCCGCCGAACGGTTCCGATCTTGCGATGCTGGGTACGGCTGCCGACCGTCCCGCTCGCAACCGCCTGCAATCCCGCTGGCTGGCGAAGCGCTTGCTCCAGTGGATCGAGAACAAGGCGGAAGTCCGCCGCGCGTTGAGCCCCATCCCGCAAGGCGCGTTCGTCATCCGCAACTCAAACGGCCGCCCCGTACAGGCGCTCCTCGGTTCGCTGGCGTTCAGCACGGACGGCCTCGGCCTGACGCCGGGCAATCCGATGAACCTGATCCAGGCATCCGAGACACTCGAAGAGGCCACGTTACTAAGCGAGTGGTTCGATGCACAGTGGTCCGCCCTTGCGGCCGACCCTGCCTCGAAGACCGCATTGATCGACAGCTTGAAAGAACTGGCCGGGAACCGGGACCCGCTTCTCGTCTATGCTTTGATCCTGCACCACATCTTCCGGGACCGAGGAGAAGAACTCGACGAGGAGCGCGTGGTCAAGACCGCGACTGGTATCCGCAACACGGTGGTCTGGAAGAAGCTTTTCAAGTTTCAGCGTGACGGCGTGATCGGAGCCATCGACAAGCTCAACCGTTTCGGCGGCTGCATCATCGCCGACAGTGTCGGCCTTGGGAAGACCTTTGAGGCACTAGCGATCATCAAGTACCACGAGCTGCGCAACGATCGCGTGCTCGTGCTCTGCCCCAAGCGCCTGCGCGACAACTGGACGCTCTACAAGGCCAACGACCGCCGCAACTTCCTGGCCCCGGACCGCTTCAACTACGACGTTCTGAACCACACGGATCTGTCGCGCGATAGCGGACTCTCCGGCGATATCGATCTCGCGGACGTGAACTGGGGAAACTACGACCTCGTTGTGATCGACGAGTCGCACAACTTCCGCAACAAGCGCACACCGCAGAAGGGCGGTGAGACGCGCTACGACCGACTCATGCGCAAGATCATCAAAGAGGGCGTGAAGACCCGCGTCCTCATGCTTTCCGCCACTCCGGTCAACAACCGCATGGCCGACCTGCGCAACCAGATTGCCTTTGCCACCGAGGGCGACGACACGGCCCTGCGCGACCACGGTGTCGGAAGCATCGACAGCACCACCCGCCTGGCGCAGCAACAGTTCAACCGCTGGCTCAACCTGGACGAGTCCGAGCGCACGCCGTCGCGGTTGATCGAGATGCTGGGTTTCGACTACTTCACGCTCCTGGACCTGCTGACCATCGCCCGGTCGCGCAAGCACATCGAAAAATACTACGGCATCGCCGAGACGGGACGATTCCCGGACCGCTTGAAGCCGATCAACATCAAGGCCGACGTGGACCTGGCGGGCAAGTTCCCGCCCATCCGCGACATCAACCTCGAAATCCGCCGCCTGAATCTGTCCGCCTACGCGCCGTTGCGGTACGTGCTTCCGCACAAGCAGGAAGCCTACGACAAGAAGTACAGCACCGAGGTCAAGGGTGGCACGGGCTTCTTCCGGCAGGTGGACCGCGAAGAGAGCCTGATCCATCTCTTGCGCGTGAACGTACTTAAGCGCATGGAAAGCGCCGTGCCGTCGTTCGCCCTGACCGTCGAGCGGCAGCTCCGAGACGTGGAGGCGACGCTGGAACGGATCGAGAACCACGCCGAGGAGATGGAGGAAATTGACATCGAAGACCTGGATGTCGACGACCCCGCCTTCGAGAGTCTCCTGGTCGGCCGCAAGGTCAAGGTCCTCCTCAAGGACCTGGATCTTATCCGTTGGAAGCAGGACCTGATCGAAGACCGCAACCGGCTAGTCAAACTCCATACCGCCGCTGGGCAGGTGGACGCTTCGCGTGACGCCAAGCTCGCCGCGCTTCGGAAAATGATCGAGCAGAAGGCCGAAAACCCCATCAACCCCGGCAACCGGAAGTTGATCGTCTTTACGGCCTTCGCGGACACGGCCCGCTACCTCTACGACCAGCTCGCCCCGTGGGCCAAAAAGCGGCTCGACATCGACACCGCCCTGGTCACCGGCACCGGCTACAACCAGACCACCCTGCCCAAGCTCCGCAAGGATCTCGCCTCCATCCTCACGGCCTTTTCGCCGCGCTCCAAGGAACGGCCGGAAGACTTGGCCGACGAAGGCGAACTCGACCTCCTGATCGCCACCGACTGTATCTCCGAGGGCCAGAACCTCCAGGACTGTGACTGGCTCATCAACTACGACATCCACTGGAACCCGGTGCGCATTATCCAGCGGTTCGGCCGGATCGACCGCATCGGCTCGCCCAACGAGCGCATTCAGCTCGTCAACTTCTGGCCCAACATGGAGCTAGAGGAGTACATCAACCTGGAGCAGCGCGTGAGCGGCCGCATGGTGCTCCTCGACATCTCGGCGACCGGCGAGGAAAACCTCATCGAGCAGCAGTCCGGCAACCAGATGAACGACCTAGAGTACCGCCGCAAGCAGCTCCTCAAGCTCCAGGATGCGGTCATCGACCTGGAGGACCTCTCGACCGGTGTCTCGATCGCCGATCTCACGCTGACCGACTTTCGCATCGACCTCGCGGAGTTCCGCAAGGCGCACCCCGGCGTGCTGGAGAACCTGCCGCTCGGCACCTACGCGGTCACGACGACGACCGAGGCCGAGATACCGCCCGGCATCATCTTCTGCCTGCGGGCTGAGGGTGAGGCGGCGAAGCGAACGGTCGAGGCGGGCTATCCACTGGCTCCGCACTACCTCGTTCACGTGGGCGAGGACGGCACCGTACTGCTTCCCCACACCCAGGCCAAGCAAATCCTCGATCGGCTGAAGCGCCTCTGCGCCGGGCGCGATCTGCCCGATGTCGGAGCCTGCGCCCGTTTCGACCGGGCCACCAAGCAAGGCGAAGACATGCGCTCCGCGCAACGGCTGCTGGCCGCCGCCGTCGCCTCGGTGGTGCGCAAGAACGAGGAGCGGGCCGTCGCCAGCCTTTTTTCTCCGGGCGGGACGCACGCGCTCAAAGGCGAATTTGCCGGCATCAACGACTTCGAGGTGGCGGCCTATCTTGTGATCTTGCCCGAGGCGGGCGAATGAACGCTGACGCGATCCTGGCCGCCCTCGACCTTCCCGCGAGTTGCCGCGTGGACCGGCGCGTGCCCAAGACGCTGCTCCTTGAAAACGGCGCGCCCACGGGCGCCGACAAGCGGCAGATCAACGAGAGCATCGAGGAGTTGGTCTGGGTTGCGGCGCTCAAGCCCGCGACCATCGGCGTGGCCGAATATCGGGACGCCATACGCGAGTACCTGGAAATCGCCGTGCTTCGCTTGACCCTGCGCGCCGGGGCCAAGGTGCAGCGCCTGGTGGAGCTGGTGCATCGGGCCGTGCCCTATCCGTTGCTGCTGATCACCGAACTCGGCGCGCAGGCCGACCTTTCCGCCGCCCACAAGCGTTGGGCGCAGAACGAGGCGGGCAAGACGGTGCTCGACGGCGAGTTGGTTGTCGCGGAACTGAGTCCCGAGCGCGACGCCGGGCCCTGGCCCGCCTTTTCCGCCGCGTTGGCGCTGGGGCGGCAACCGAGAACCGCCCTTTACGCCCTCTATCAGGGCTGGATGGATACCCTGCTCGCGCTCAAGGCGGCCCGCGTGACGGGCGTCTTCGTCCTTGCCTCTGATGCCGATCACGCCGCCGCGCGGCAGGAGGCGTTGCGCGAATGCGCCCGACTGGACGCCGAGATCGCCCGCCTGGGCACTGCTGCCGCCAGGGAGAAACAGATGTCCCGGCGGGTGGAACTGAACCTGGAACTCAAGCGCGCCGAAGCGGCCCGCGCGGCCGCTCGCGAAAGACTATAAAGGAGGAGACAATGAAGAAACTGACGCCCGCCGACCCCGAAGCCCGTTCCGACGACCTGGTGGCGGAGAACGTCGCCAAGCTCAAGGCGTTGTTCCCTGAGCTCATCACCGAGGGACCCAACGGCGCGGCGGTCAACGTTGACGTGCTCAAGCAGCTCGTGGGTGATGCCACCGTCACCGACTGCGATGAAAAGTACGGCCTCAACTGGCACGGCAAACGCCAGGCTCGACAGCTCGCGCTCACGCCCTCGACCGGGACGCTGCGCCCGGCGCCCGAAGACAGCGTGGACTGGGACACCACGCAGAACCTCGTGATTGAAGGCGACAACCTCGAAGTGCTCAAGCTCCTGCAAAAGAGCTACGCGGGCAAGGTGAAGCTCATCTACATCGACCCGCCGTACAACACGGGGAAGGACTTCGTGTATCCGGACAACTTCCAGGACAGCATCAAGAACTACCTCGAGCTGACGGGGCAGGTGGAGGGCGGGCGGAAGATCAGCAGCAACACCGAAGCCAGCGGGCGGTTTCATACCGACTGGTTGAACATGATGTATCCGAGGCTGAAGCTGGCGAGGAACCTATTGCGGGAAGATGGAGTGCTCTTTATCAGCATTGACGATGGGGAAATCGGACACCTCCGCACTCTGTGTGACGAAGTGTTCGGTGCGGAAAACTTCTGCGGCGTTATCAAGCGTCGCGCGGCAAGGAAGACCGCTTTCCTGAGGAAGCGAATGACCGACATGTGCGATTACGTTGTCGCATACGTTCGCTCAGATGCCGCCGCCCCACTTAGTGCGGGTCAAGTATCCGATGGGACACGCCCCGTGTTCAACGAAGGCAACACAGTAAGCGTGCGAGTGCTACGTTCCGGTGCTATTGCCAAGTGTGGCGATGGAACGTACAATGCGGGCACCTACGCGGCCCGCAGCCTCTCGTTTGAATTGCTTGACGACCTTAAGGTTACGGATGGGAGAGTCGCGAGGGATGTGCGCATCAGGGGTCCGTGGAGAATCAATCAAGAAACCCTTGATAGGACGCTCTTTGTAACGCGCAACTTAGGGCTCCGTCGAACAATGCTCCCTGAGGAGCTAGATCAAGCAAAGTTACTGAACGACCTTCTTGACGATAATACGTGCTACAACGAAAAGGGGTCTGAAGAGCTTCAGCAACTTTTCGAGGCAACGGTCTTCAACAATCCAAAGCCGCGGGGGTTAATCGAGTACTTGGCATCAGCAGCTGGGGTGAAGGAGAAAGAACTTGTCCTGGATTTCTTCGCCGGCTCCGGAACCACCGGCCATGCGGTCATGGCACAGAACGCCGCCGACGGCGGCAACCGTCGCTATATCCTTGTCCAACTCCCGGAGCCTGTCGACCCAGAGAACAAGGAACAGAAGGTCGCCGCAGACTTCTGCGACAAGCTCGGAAAGCCGCGCAACATCGCTGAGCTGACCAAGGAACGTCTCCGCCGTGCCGCCAGGAAGATCCAGGATGAGAACCCGCAGTTTGCGGGCGACCTCGGTTTTCGCGTGTTCAAGCTGGACACATCCAACATCCGCGCCTGGAACCCCAAGCCTGATGACCTTGAGGCGGAGCTGTTTGCGCACCAGGATCACATTGTCGAAGGCCGCAGCGAGGCGGACATCCTTTACGAACTGCTGCTCAAGCTTGGCCTCGATCTGTGCGTGCCGATACAGGAGAAAGAAGTCAAGAGTCAGGGGACAGAAGGGAAGAAATACACGGTTTATGCCGTAGGCTATGGCGTGCTGATCGCTTGCCTGTCCGAGGAGATTGCGGTCGACGACGTGGAGGCGCTTGGCCAGGGCATCGTCGGGTGGCGCAAGGAACTCGCCCCGGCGGGCGAGACCACCTGCGTCTTCCGGGACAGCGCCTTTGCCGACGACGAGGCCAAGACGAACCTCGCCGCCATCCTCAACCAGAACGGCATCGCTAACGTGCGGAGCTTGTGATGAAACTGCACTTTGAACCGAACCTCGACTACCAGTGGCAGGCCATAGAGGCTGTGTGCGATCTGTTCCGCGGGCAGGAGATCTGCCGCACCGAGTTCACGGTCACGCGCGATCCCGCGGACACCCAGATGCGCCTCGGCGTTGCGCAGAACGAGCTTGGCATCGGCAACCGTCTGATGTTGCTCGACGACGAGCTGCTCAAGAACCTGAACGACATCCAACTCCGCAACGGCCTGCCGCCCTCGGAATCACTCGCATCAGGTGACTTCACTGTGGAGATGGAGACCGGCACCGGCAAGACCTATGTGTATCTGCGCACCATTTTCGAGCTGAACAAACGCTACGGCTTTACCAAGTTCGTCATCGTGGTGCCGTCGATTGCCATCAAGGAGGGTGTGTACAAGACGCTTCAGATCACCGAAGACCATTTCAAGAGCCTGTACTCCGGCGTGCCTTTCGACTATTTCCTCTACGACTCCTCCAAACTCGGGCAGGTGCGCAACTTCGCCACCAGCGCGAACATCCAGATCATGGTGATGACCGTCGGGGCCATCAACAAGAAAGACGTCAACAACCTCTACAAGGAAAGCGAGAAGACAGGCGGTGAAAAGCCCATCGACCTGATCAAGGCCACCCGGCCCATTGTGATCGTCGATGAGCCTCAGAGCGTGGACGGCGGCCTTCAGGGGCGCGGCAAGGAAGCGCTCGACGCCATGAATCCGCTTTGCACCCTGCGTTACTCGGCCACCCACGTGGATAAGCACCACATGGTCTACCGGCTGGACGCTGTGGACGCCTACGAGAAGCGGCTGGTCAAGCAGATCGAGGTGGCCTCGGCCACGGTCGAACATGCCCACAACAAGCCCTACGTGCGCCTGGTTTCGGTGTCGAACAAGCGCGGCATCATTTCAGCGAAGGTCGAGCTGGACGTGAAGACCGACAGCGGTGGGGTCAAGCGGCGGGAGGTGAAGGTTCAGGACGGCGACGACCTGGAAGAGATCGCCGGCCGCGCGATCTACGCCGGCTACCGTATCGGCGAAATCCGGGTCGAAAAGGGAAATGAGTACATGGAGCTGCGCGTCCCCGGCGGCGAGCACTTCCTCAAGCCGGGGCAGGCCTGGGGAGACGTGGACATGCTGGCCGTTCAGCGCCAGCTGATTCGCCGAACCATTCGCGAGCACCTGGACAAGGAGATGCGCCTGCTACCAAAGGGCATCAAGGTGCTGTCGCTCTTTTTTATCGACGAAGTCGCCAAGTATCGCCAGTATGACGCGGCCGGGAACCCCGTGAAAGGTGATTACGCCCGCATCTTCGAGGAAGAGTACCGACGAGCTGCCAACCTGCCAGAGTATGAACCGCTCTTCAAAGGGGTGGATGTGAGCCGCGAAGCCGAGAAGGTTCACAACGGCTACTTTTCCATCGACAAGAAAGGCGGCTGGACGGATACTGCCGAGAACAACGAGGCGGGCCGCGACAACGCCGAGCGGGCCTACAACCTCATCATGAAGGACAAGGAAAAGCTCCTCTCCCTCGAGACGCCGATCAAGTTTATTTTCTCGCACTCGGCGCTGCGCGAAGGCTGGGACAACCCCAACGTCTTTCAAATCTGCACCCTGCGAGACATCCGTACGGAGCGCGAACGGCGGCAAACCATCGGGCGCGGCTTGCGTTTGTGCGTGAATCAGTACGGCGAGCGTGTGCGGGGCTTCGATGTCAATACACTGACCGTGATCGCTACGGAGAGCTACGAGGACTTCGCCGAGAACTTGCAGAAGGAAATCGAGGAGGATACCGGCATCCGGTTCGGCATTGTCGAGGCGGACCAGTTCGCTCACATCGTGGTCACCGATGCGAATGGCAAAGCCTCGCCGCTCGGCATCGAACGGTCGAAGGCGTTGTGGGAGTCCTTCAAGGCCTATGGCTACATCGACGCCAAAGGACGGGTGCAGGATTCACTCAGAAGGGCACTCAGGGACGGCACCGTGGAAGTGCCCGAGGAGTTCGCCGCGCAGCGTGACCAAATCACGGATGTCCTCAAGAAGGCGGCCGGGCGGCTTGAGATCAAGAACGCCGACGAGCGTCGGCAGGTGCGTGTTCGCGGGGAGGTCCATATCAGTGATGAGTTCAAGGCGCTGTGGGACCGCATCAAGGACAAAACCACATACCGGGTGAAATTCGACAACGAAGCGCTCGTGGAGGCGTGCATCAAAGCGCTCAAAGAAATGCCGGCGATCCCGAAGGTGAGCCTCCAGTGGCGAAAGGCGGATATCGCCATCGGCAAGGCCGGCGTGGTAGCCGCCGAGCGCGAGCGTGGGGCGCCCGTAGGGCTCGAGGAAACGGACATCGATCTGCCGGACCTGCTTACCGAGCTTCAAGACCGGACCCAACTCACGCGCCGCACGATTTACCGCGTCCTGACGGAAAGTAGGCGTCTGGCCGACTTCAAGCGCAATCCCCAGCGGTTCATCGAGCTGGCGGCAGAGACTATTAACCGCTGCAAGCGGAAGGCGATGGTTGATGGCATCAAATACCAGCGCCTGGGTGACGAGCACTACTACGCGCGGGAGCTGTTCGAAAGTGAGGAGCTGACCGGCTACCTGAAGAATCTCTTCGAGGCCAAGAAGTCGGTCTATGAGCAGGTGGTCTACGACTCCGACACCGAGCTAACGTTTGCCCAGCAGCTCGAGTACAACCGTGATATCAAGGTCTACGCAAAACTCCCGGGCTGGTTCACCGTGCCGACGCCGCTGGGCGGATACAACCCTGACTGGGCGGTGGTCGTCGAGCAGGAAGGCGAGGAGCGCCTCTACTTTTACTTTGTCGTTGAGACCAAGGGCAGTGTGGTCGCCGACGACTTGCGTGGCAAGGAAAAGGCGAAGATTGACTGCGGCAAGGCGCATTTCGAGGCGCTCAAGGATCGCGAGAACCCGGCACAGTACAAAGTAGCGAGTTCGGTTGATGATCTATTTATCCGAGAGTGAAGCGTTCGCTCCAACGCAGGGCCGGTTCAATCGGTCATCGCGACGAGGGCATCGTAGTAGTGGCGATGGGCGTGGCCCTAGTTGAGGGAGCGGCGTGGCATGTGGTTGATGCGGCGGGCGATGGCGTCGACGTCGGCTTGGGAGTAGATGGACAGGTCGGTGCTCTTCGCCAGCCAGCGGCGCACGAGGCCGTTGAAGTTCTCGTTGACGGGACGCTGCCAGGGGGCGTGGGGATCAGCGAAGTAGAGGGGGGTGCCGAGAACATGTTCGATGTCCGCTCACAGCGTCATCTCTCGGCCCTGATCCCAAGTGAGGGTGCGCTGGCCTGCCTCAGGGATCGAGCGCAGCAGCCGTATGACACACGACGCCAAAGATGCTGCGTCGTAGCCGTCGGGCAATGCCCCAAGCAGGCAGAAGCGTGTGGTGCGGTCGATGATCGTGACGACCGGCGAGGCGTTTTTCGCGCCGATGATCAGGTCACCTTCGAGATGCCCGATCTGCGTGCGGCGAGCGGCGGCCGCTGGGCGCTGGTGGATCGGCTGGAACTGGCCCAGCACGAAGCGTCTTTGCTCCCCAGGGAAGCCTCACCGCCAGCGAGGGCGGCGCTGGTGGTGCAGATGACGCCACAGCCCTGGATCGAGCCCGCGGTCTCCTGGGTAGCTCGCCTGGTAGATCGTCTCATGACTTACGTCCTTGGCTCGAGCGATCGTCATCGGCGACTCCTGGTCCTCCACCAAGCGCCGAGTGACACGCCGAGCCAGCGCAGCGTCTTCCACCAGCCGCGGTGGCTTGGGCCGACGAGCACAGCGTTTCGCTCGACGCTGCGCACAAGCCGCCACATAGCGTATCCAACCGCCGTTGCGGTCCACTGCGCGAGCGATCGTCGACACCGGCCGCCCGAGCCGCCGGGCGATCACCCGCAGCGACTCGCCTCGCACCAACCCGACCCGGATCTCCTCCCACTCTTCCAACCCGAGGCGTCGACCTGGCATGCTAAAACCCACCACCGGTGGTTGCTACCTGTCCACCGACCATCATGGTCGGAGTGTCGCAACCACCGGTAGAGCCAGTCGTCGTTTGCGCTTGGCGATGGAGGGCCGATCCTACCTCGATGCGGGCGCTGCCAGCGTCGCGGGGCTATAGTGACCGCTGCGGGGGCCACGCTCCCGGTGAAGGAGGGGGAGGCAAACCGATGCAACAGTCTGAGACGCCGACAACCCCGCGCCGGCGACGGCGAATCTTCCGCTGGGTGTTCCTCGCCGTCTAAGCCATCTTCATCGTGTGCTTGGTGGTGGGAATCCACTCGGGGTCGCACGCCACCCACTGCGGGACGCTCACCACCCAAACCTGCCAGGCTGCCGCCGATGTGGGCACGACGATCGGGGCAGGGATCGTGATCGCTTTGTGGGTGGCGGTCGACGTGATCCTCGGTGTCACGTTCCTGGTGTTACGCCTGAGCCGCCGTTGAGCTGCTGTTGACGCGGAAAGGCCCCCCGCCATTACGGCGGGGGGCTGCTTGGTCAGGGAGGTTCCCCCCATGCGGGGGGGCAGGCGGTAACCTTTCGCTCACCGACGCTGCAGGTTAGCCGCCGGCGCGGGTGTGGAGGTGGATGATGCGCTGCACGCCCGGCACGCTCATCCCTAACTGTTCGGCGAGCACCCGTGTGGGCACCCCTTGGGCGTGAAGCTCGGCGACCAGCTGGTTGCGGACCGCGGCAGCCTGGCGGCTGCCGGTAACACGCTGTTGGAGGGAGACGAGACGGCGCAAACCGCCGGGGCTCGCCCCCGCACGGCGTCTTGTGATGGTGTTGGAAGGCATGACACGCATCATAGGGTTCTGAAACGGCCTATTGGGGGCAGATGAGGCTGTTGCGTGAACTCTGCTCCTCTCGGCGGGCTCCGCCTCGGCAGGTTCCACCAGGGCGACGGCAGGGACGGCTGATCGTTGGTGAACGCGGGAATGATGGCCACGGAGGGCCGCTGAGCTCTTGCTACTTGGCCTTCATCTGGCTGTCGTCATCGCCAGCCGGCTGAATGGCACGGTGCCCGGCGTGGCAAGGGCGCGCCGGGAGAGCTTCAAGAGGTTGTGGGTGCCGCAGATGAGCTTTTACTCCGAGTCCGCTGCGGACTTGCCCTTCCGCATGAACGAGCGAATCTTGCGGACGTCTTTGATCTGGCCGAAGATCGGCTCGATGATCGCCTGGCGTCGCTTGTAGAGGTCCCGCCCCGAGTTGTTCGACACCTTGGGGTCCATCTTGTCGAGGAAGGTCGCGTTCCTCCTGAGCGGTCCGCGCCGGCCGGTGCGCCGGGTTGGGTTCTTCCTCATGTTGCGAACGGCCACGTAGCTGTCGGGGTCGTCTGGCCCAAGGGCGGCGAAGTTCTCCTCCGACGCGTAGCTGGCATCCGCGAGGAGCTTTCCGGGCCGCTCATCGATCCCTGCCTTGTCGAGCGACTCGCTGATCGCCTCGATCATCGGGTGGAGTGGGGCCTTGTCGTTCTGCTCGTCGGTGACCGAGGCTGCGAGGATGACCTGGTCTTTGTTGGCGACCGCCTACGCGTTGAAGCCCTGGAGGAAGCCGTTCTTCGTCGACATGACCTTGGACTGCGGGTCGGTCGTGTTGACCTTCTCCTCCTTCGCGCCGGCCTTGTCCTTCGGCGTCTTGGGCTTTCGGCCCCGCAGCTTCTTGCCCCGTCGTTCCTCCTCGTCCACCCGCTTGGCCAGATGGGCCTCGTGGGCCGTGCGCTCGGCTGCCAGTTCTTTGTCGAGGACCTCCTTGGCCGCCTTGAAGCGTCAGCGCCGGTCCCGGCGTCCACGAAGAACGGCAGGGGGCTCGTCGCCGCGGGCCTCGCCAAAAGTGGCGTCTTCGGCTTCGTCGATGTCCTTCGCCTCGGCGAACATCTTCTCGACGGCCTCGTCGATCGTGTCCTTGATCACGTTGCGCTGCAGGGATGCGAGAGCGGCCATCGTCGTCCGATCGAGCGCCACGAGGCCGACCCAGGCCATCCCTGCCTTCGCACACAGACGAAGCGAGGCGGTGAAGATCGTCTCCAAGGCCTCTTCGTGACGATGGCAGAACCGGGCGATCGTCGTGTGGTCGAGGAGTAGCCCGGCGCAGATCACCCGGAAGGCGACGTCGACGTGGCACGCACGCTCGACCTGGCGCGACGAGCGGACCCCGACGCAGTAGGCGTAGAGCAACAGCGTCTCCATCGTGGCCGTATCGTGCGCTGCGCCGCCCCAGCCATCGGCTCGGTAATCGGCGTAGAAGGCGAAAAGGTCCATCTCCTCCAAAGCGTCCAGCACGAACCACGCCAAATGGTCCTCAGGCAGCCAGTCCGCCATCGACGCCGGCAACAGGTAAAGCTGGTGGCGCTCTGAGGTGAGCAGGTTGTAGGCCACGGGCCCAATCCTCGCCATCGAGCCTGTTGAGATGGTGGATCTCACACGCGTGCTACCAGGGAGTTTGCAGATCGCCGCGGAGGTTCATGCAACAGGCTCTGCTGCAGCTGGCGGCCCGGCTGTGTCGCGGGGAACTGCCGGGTGCCCTGTTCGGCCAGCCCGCCGTCACGCTCGACGCTTCCAGCGAAGATAACGCGACGAGTGTGCTGGGGCCCCGGTACCTGGCGGCGGGCGGCGATCCGCGCATGCTCGGCTTCACGACAGTCCCCGTCAGTTTCCCTGCCGATTTCGAGAGGCTGCGGCGGACAGTGCTCGACAATCATGCTCGCTTGGTCATCGTCGAGCCGCTGTCGGGTGCGCTCGGTGGGAGGGTTGACACGCACCGTGACGCGGACGTTCGGGCGGTGCTCGGCCGGTTGCGTAGCATCGCCTGTGACGCCGGGGCAACCATCGTCGGGATCGGTCACTTGACCAAGGCGAGTGGGGCCGCACCGCTGGACCGTCTGCTCGGCTCCAGGGCCTTCCCCGCCGCCGCCCGATCCGTGCTTCTTCTCGGCTCCCACGGCGACGTTCTAGCGCTCGCGTCGGTGAAGTCGAGCTACGGCCTGAAGCCAACGCCCTTAGGGCTCGCTGTCGAAGGCCGGACGCTCGAGGTTGACGACAAGCAGATCAACACATCGACAGTGCGACTGCTAGGAGTCCCCTGAACAACTCCTCCACGTAGGGCGGCTACGGGAAGCGCTTCCCTCCGCCTGTCAAGCGCCATTTGCCCAGCTCAGCTAGACTTTTTGCATGCTGGGCACCGAATCAGACCAGGCACACCTCACCGCGACGGAGGCCTTCTGCTCCTCGCTCATCGAGCCAGGGTCCATCTACGCCTTCCTCGCCGAGCACCGCAGAGAGCTCTTCCCCGACGAGCGCTTCCGCCATCTCTACCCCTCCACGACCGGCAGACCCTCCATCCCCGCCTCGAGGGTGCTCGCGGTCATGGTGCTCCAGGTGCTCGAGGGGCTCTCGGACACCGAGGCGACAGAGCAGGTCCGCTACAACCTCCGCTGGAAGTACGCCCTTGGTCTTGATCTCGAGGACCCAGGCTTTCACCCCACGGTGCTCACCTACTGGCGCAGGCGCATCGCCACCTCCGAGACCCCAAGACTCATCGGCGAGCTCGTGGCCGAGGTGATCGGTGCCACGGGGGTGCTCAAGGGCAAGACGAAGCGCGTCGTCGACTCCACCGTGCTCGCCGATGCGGTTGCCACCCAAGACACCATGACCCAACTTGTCGCCCAGATCAACCGGGTACGCAGGCTGATCCCCGAACTACGCGACATTCCTCTGTCACCAGCGATCGACTACACCCGCGCAAAGCCTGCCATCGACTATCGGGACGAAGAGGCAGTGGTGCGCACGGTGAGTGCCCTCGTCGCCGATGCCACTGCCCACCTCGCCCATGCAGATAAGCTCGCATCCCTCACCGAGCCACAGACCGAAGCCCTTGGTCTCCTTGGGCTCGTGGCGGGCCAAGACGTGGAGTGTGTCGATGCCAAGGAAGGTCGCTGGCGCATCGCGAGGCGGGTAGCCACAGACAGGGTCATCTCCACCGTGGACCCTGACGCTCGCCACGTCCACAAGTCCCGTGCCCGTGCCATCGATGGCTACAAGGGCCACGTGGCCGTCGAGCCAGACAGTGGCATCGTCACCGCTGCGACCATCACGAAGGGCACCGTGCCGGACGCAGCAGTGGCGAGCGAGCTCCTTCGTGACGAGGACGGCCCGCGCACGGTCTATGGCGACAGCGCCTATGCCACGAGCGAGGTCTCCAACGAGCTCGCCGCTCGTGGCCACGACGAGGTGATCAAGCCTCGGCCCCTTGCCATGGCGGTCCCTGGTGGCTTTACCATCGATGACTTCGTCGTCGAGGAGGGATGGGTCAGCTGTCCCCAAGGACACCGAGTACCCATCTCCGCCAAGGGTCGTGCTTCCTTTGTCAAGCACTGCACCGGCTGTCCGCTCCGGGATCGCTGCACGCGCTCGAAGCGAGGACGGGTCCTCACCTTCACCCCTGCCACCTGGCACGCAATCAGCCAGCGGGCGCACTTTGGGGACCCTGCCGTTCGTCTCGACTATCAGCGCACCCGACCGAACGTCGAGCGGATCCACGCACAGCTCAAACGCAAGCTCTCCGGCGCGAGGCTGCGCTACCTGGGGCTCGTGCGCAACCGACTCCACTTCGAGCTGCTCTGTGCCACCTGGAACCTGAAGGTGCTCCTTCGCCTGGGGCTCACCCGGGTGGGTGGTGGCTGGGTGCTTGCCACCTGAGAGGCGCTCGGGTCCTCTCCTCCTCGCCCCACAGGAGGGGCGAGGAGGAGAGGGTGAGGAGCGAGATGGGAACGGGTCAGCTGGGCTCGTTCCCGGGCTGGGTGGGCGTGCTCAGCCACCACCAGGGAGGGGCTTGTTCAGAGGGCTCCTAGACGCGCTCAGGCCACGCAGCGGACGAGTGTGCAGAGGCGTCGGATCGCCGTCGCGATGGTGGTGCGTTCGGCGCCGCTCGATGCCTGCGGCGACACCGTCGAGAACGCGACACCGGTGACGAGCACGCTGCCGAGGTCGACCTCGTACTCGGCGCCCGCCACGATGGCCGGATAGCCGTCGATCTCGGTAGGGGCGAAGTGCCCTTGCGCCTCCAGGGCGCGGTAGTCGCTGGCCTGCGAGATCGTCGGGCCCGGATAGAAGTAGAGGTTCATCGTCGAGCCGCGACCCGCGCTCAGGCTGCTCGTCGTGTTGACCCAGTCGCAGCTGCGGTATCCCGCCGTGGATTCGTCCTGTGTCTGGCGAAGGGGCACCTGGAGAGCCGCACTCGCTTCGCTGGTCGTCACCAGCGAACAGGGGTCGGGGAGGTGCGTCGCCGCGATGGGCTGCGGCTTGGGGCTCGAGGATGCGGCCGTCGACGTCGTGGACGTGGCCGTCGTGGCACCACAGCCAGCGAGCATCGCCGCGGCGGTCGCCGCCAGAGCGGCGATCCGCATCGTGGTACCTCTCGGCCGCACGGTCGTCGTGCGTCCTCTCGTCGTGCCCATGGTGTCGTTCCTTCTGTCCGAGCCGACGGGATTCTAGCTCGCACGTCGAGAACGCGACGGCCCTTCGAGATCTCGGCGATGCGTGTCGGCCCGGTGGCGGAGGGCTCGAGTCGCGCTCGCGGTGCTCGTGGTTCCTGGCGCACGGCAACTGCGCAGGTAGGCTGATGGCCATGGGCCGCTAGCTCATCCGGTAGAGCAGGGGACTTTTAATCCCAAGGTGCGGGGTTCGAGACCCCGGCGGCCCACGGTGGGCGACGTGATGCCACGTCGTCGGCGTGCGACCGAAGGTCGGTTCTGCGGGTTCCGGGCTGAGCCCGTCCTCTCGTCCGTCGTGGTTGTGCTGGGGCGGGTCCGTCGGTTGCGGCCATGGCCTGCGACGAGGCTCGTCCGAGGATTGTGCAGCTCCCGCTGGGCGCGGTGGTGTCTCCGAGCCTTCGTCGACGTTCATGGTAGGCTCCAGCACGAGGTGTGCGTGGCGTCCGCGTGCGGCGCGGGGCGTGCCAACGGTACGGGTGACCGCGAGGTGGTCGATGCCCCCAGCACGTGAGTGCGCTGTGGGGATTTCGGCGCGGGCAGGTGTGGTACATGCCAGAGCGACGTTCGTACGGTGCCTGGGTGGTCGGCGGTCTCGGCGACCGTCGGATCCCGCGGAGGCGGTTCATCGCCGACACCCGACGACGCACGACCCTCACCGAGCTCATCGATCTCGGTGAGGAGGATTGGAGGCTCGTCGAGCGCTACCGTGATCTGTTGGCGTCCGAGGCTCCGGCACTCGCTGCGGCTTTCTACGACCTCGTGCTCGCGCATCCCGAGACCCGTGCGGTCTTCGCGGGCTTCTCGGTGCCGACCATCCAGCGTCTCATCGACCTCCAGGCCCAACACGCGACCCAGCTTCTCGATCGTCGCTTCGATGAGGCCTGGCGCCGAGGCACCGAGGAGCTGGGCCGACGACACTTCACGTGGCACGTCGATCCGGCGTGGTTGGCCGCCGGCTACGTCGTCTACTGGCAGCACTGGGGCACGCTCGTCGAACACCAGGTGCCCATCGCCGATCGCGTCCCCCTCCTCGACGCGTTGGCACGCATCGTCATCGCCGATCTGATGCTCCAGCTCGAGGGCTTCGCGCGCGCGGCCAAGGCGACGGTTCGAGATCGTGTGGCCGTCTTCGACGCGCTCGTGGAGGCCGCGGCTCGTGTCGGGAGCGCGAATGCGATCGACCAGACGAATTCGCTGGTCGGTGCGATGCTCGAAACGTTGTGTCGACTCGTGTCTGAGCGCTCGAGGGAGATCGTGCTCGTGGCCTATGTGCTGCGTGATCCGGCGAGCGGGCACTGGACGCTGGCTGCCGCGGGAGGGGGGCTCGCTGCGGCACTACGACGCGAGCTACCGACGACCGTCGTCGACGCGCCCCTCGAGTCGGTGCTCGAGGGGCGCCGGTCGTCTGAGCCGATCGTGCTCGACGTGGGCGATCGCCTCGTACCGCGCTGGGACAGCGTCCGGAACCTTCCGTTCGGCGAGGTGGTGCTCGTCCCCTTTGCGGCGGGTCCGGCCCGCGGTCTCGGTGTCGTGGTCACGGCGTCGGGCTTTGCGCGCCGCGTCGGACTCGACTACTTCGAACCGCTCCAAGAGGCAGGTGTACTCGCGTTGAACTTGCTGCACGTCGCCGAGCGAGATCTGCTCACCGGACTCGCGAACCGCAGCGTGCTGACGCCTCGCCTCGAGACGCTGTGTCGGTCATCGCGATCCACCGAGGACCCGGTTGCGGTCGCCTTGCTCGATCTCGATCGCTTCAAGGAGGTGAACGACCTCGTCGGACACGAGACGGGCGATCGGGTCCTGCGAGTGGTGGCGCACGCGCTCGCAGGGGTCGCGCGCGAGGGTGACCTCGTCGTGCGGATGGGTGGCGACGAGTTCGCGCTGGTGCTGCCGGGGCGATCGGGTCGGGCATCGCTCGCGGCGGAGGCGGAGCGCTGGATCGGTGCGATCCGTGACCTCGACTGGGATCGTCTCGGGGTGCCCCAGCTGAGCGGGAGCGTCGGGATCACGAGCTTCCCAGCCGACCGGGCTACGGTCGAGGGGCTGGTGCGTCATGCAGAGCTCGCGCTCTACGACGCGAAGGCCCACGGTGGTGATCGAGCTTCGGTGTTCGTTCCGGCGATGGAGGTGGCGGCTCGGCGTGCCGACGAGGCCCGCACCATGGTGGTCGTCGCGCTCGAGCGCGGACGGGTCTCACTCGACTACCAGCCCATCGTGAGCGCCGATGGGGCGGTGGAGGCGATGGAGGCGCTCATCCGTATCGACGACCCCGACCGTGGACGTATCGGGCCGGCGGTCTTCGGAGCGGCGCTCGATCATCCGGCGCTGGCGCGTCGTGTCGGTCGGTGGGTGCTCGAGGAGGCCCTCGCGCAGCTCGCCACGTGGCACGAGTCCGGGTTCACCTTCGGGGTCTCGGTGAACATCTCGCCGCAGCACCTGCTCGATCCTCGCTTCGTCGACGATGTGGCGAGCGCGCTCGAGCGCCTTGGTCCGGTGCCGACGAGGCTCGTCGAACTCGAGATCACCGAGACGGCGGCACTCGGCGACACCCGTGCAGTCGACGACGTCCTCGAGGCGATCGCCGAACTCGGACTCACCATCGCCATCGACGACTTCGGGGTCGGCCATGCCTCGCTCCGGTACCTGCGGGAGCTGCCTGCGCAGACGGTCAAGATCGACCAGAGCTTCGTGCGCGGCATGCTGACGTCCGCGGCGGACTTCGGCATCGTCGTCTCCAGCGTGCAAGCCGCCCTGTTCCTCGGTCGTCGGATCGTCATCGAGGGCGTCGAGGATGCGTACCTCGAGCGCGTGGCACGCTCCCTCGGCGAGGTGAGTCTCCAGGGCTTCCATCTCGCCAGGCCGATGCCGGCCGAGGCCGTTGCCCGATGGCTCGACCTCGAGGGGTCACGGTGGCACGACCGCCCGCGAGCAGAGGACCCGCTCTTCCAGCGCGCTGGGCTCGGTCCGCTGCTCAGCGTCCACCACGCGCTGATGGGTCGCCTCGAGGCCGCCGTCGTCGACGAGCGCGACGACGAGGGCGCGACGTGGATGGCCGCGAGCCTCGACGACTGCCACCTGGGTCGGTGGTTGGCTAGCGATGCTAAGCGACTGATCGGTGACGAGGGTGCGCGCTCGCTCCTCCGCCAGGTGCACGAAGAGCTCCACACCCGCCTCGTGGCGATCGAGCGACGGCGCTCGAGTCTCGAGCCGGCGACACTCGATCGGTTGTGGCAGGAGGCTCGAGCCGTCGACGAGCGCTTCGTCGCGACCCTCCGTAGCGCGCTCCGGGCGAGCCTCGCAGATCTCGGCAGTTAGGGAGCCGCTGGCGGCATGCTCGGTGTGGCCGGGGCGAACGCGGTCCATCCGTCGCCGCGACGCGCGAGCTGGCGCGCGAGCCCTGGAGGGATCGGGAGTGTCCAGATGGCGTTACGGTCGTTCGGGGTACCGCGTCCTGGTGGTTCGCGCTCTCCGAGGCGCTCGGGGTCGTTCGCGGCGAGCATGCGGGCGATCCCGGCGATCTCGGTGATCGAAGCCGGTGTCGACACTGGTATGCCGACGGCACCAGCGTGGTCGACGACCGTCGTCGCGACGACGAGGCGCTGCGCTCGAGGGTCGAAGGCCACCTCGATGATCCTGCCTTGCTGGGGCCAGTCGATGAGTGACGCCGTCGTCACGTGGAGCATCCCGTAGGGGCCGAGCCTCGATCGCACCCACCGTACCCGGTGTCGGTGGGTGTGCCCGGCCAGCCAGGCGATGACGTTCGGGTAGTGATCCAGCAGCGCAGCGAGGGACGATCCGCCGACTCGTGGCCGCTCCTCCTCTGGGACGGTCGTGTTGACCAGAGTCTCGATCGGATGATGCGTGACGAGCACGACCGCGACGTCGGAGCCTCCTGCGGGTACCCAGCGGCCTTCGTCGTCGAGCCGTCGTTCGTGGGCGCTGTCGAGTTCGTCGACGAGCCAGCGAACCGACGCCGCGTCGAGCGAGCCTTGCCAGCCACCCCACGGGTTGGTCGTGTCGAGTACCAGCAGACGGAGCGCGCCGACGTCGATCCTGCGAGGCAAGGGGTAGTCGTTCGTGATGGCGGCGAGTGGTGCGCGCTCGGCGAGCGGAGCGACGCAACGGTGTGGAGCCCCGACCACGAGTCGCCAGGGGTCCGGTGCCGTCCGCTCGTGGTCGGCGAGGGCGTGCGCGAGATCGAGGTCGGCTGCGACGCCAGTGGGTGCGAGCCCCCCCATCGCGGCTCGGGCAAGGCGGGGCGATGCTGGGACGGTGCCTTGGAGGAGGAGGTCGTGGTTGCCGGCGACGAAGAGGACCGGCAGATCGTGCGTGGCGAGCGGGATGGGCGCCGCCAGTGCCGACCACCACCCTTCGATCTGCGGAAAGCCGCGCCTCGTGCGCCACTCGTCGAAGGGCTCACCCTCTGGGTGCCAGTAGTGCGGATCGTCGTCGAGCCCGCCCGGCCCTTCGAAGGGATCGGCGAGGCCCGGAGCCCTAAGCGTCCCCTCACGGCCGCTGAGGAGCGCGCTCGCCGCTGCAACCTCGTTGGCCTGGGCATTGTCGGCGAGGTCGCCGCTCGCGACGACGAGGTCGACGGCACCACCGAACACGGGCGCACGGGTGATGGATCCGAGTTGGCGGACCATCGCGGCGAGGACGTGGGCACTCGCCGCCTCGTGGGGTCGATAGGTGCCGACGCGGCCGATGCGCGTACGCAGCGGACCGTTCGGTTCGCCGAGGTGGTTGAGGAATGGCGCGCGGATCGGGCTCGAAGGGTCGGTGACGTGGAGGTCGGTGAGGTGCCAGAGGGTGCCGAGAACGATCGGTGCGCCGTTGGCGTGCTCGTGGAGGGAGCCACGCTCGCCGAGGCGACGGTGCGGCTCACCGGGCGCCGGAGCAGTCGTCACGAAGGGCTCGGGGCCCGTCGTCGCGATGGTGCGATCGGTCGTCATGGACGCTCCTCGGCACGCTCGACGAAGAGCACCGTGCCGCGGGGGACGACCTCGACGCGGGCGCCGGGGGCGAGGTCGGCGGTTGGCTCGCCAGCGAGGGTCACGACGAGCGGATCGGGCAGCGTCGGCCACGCCACGGTGACGTCGGTGCTTGCACCTCGGAACACGAGGCCGAGGATGCGGCCCGTACCGTCCGGTGCGGGTGTGATGGTGAGCGATTCGGGCCGCATGAGTGCGACGTGCCGGGTGCCGGGGGCGAGGTCGGCGGTAGGCGCGTCGATCTCGTGTCCGAGCACGAGGAGCCGCCCGTTCTCGGTCATCTGGGCCGGGATGCGATTGGCTCGGCCGATGAAGGACGCGACGAAGGGCGTCGCCGGCCGATGGTAGATCTGTGTCGGGGTGTCGAGCTGCTCGAGTCGGCCCGCCCTCAGCACCGCGACTCGGTCGGCGATGCTGAGGGCTTCCTCTTGGTCGTGCGTGACGAAGACGGTCGTGGTGCCGAGTTCGAGCTGAATGCGACGGATCTCCTCGCGCAGGCGCACACGCACGGCGGCATCGAGCGCGCTCAGCGGTTCGTCGAGGAGCAGGACGCGGGGCTCGATCGCGAGTGCGCGAGCGAGCGCGACCCGTTGGGCTTGACCCCCCGAGAGCTGGTGGGGTCGACGATCGGCGAGTTGGCCGAGCCCGACGAGCTCGAGGAGCTCGTGTGCGCGAGCCGTGCGGGCGGGGCGACGCATCCTGCGGAGGCGGAGGCCGAAGGCGACGTTCTCGAGGGCGGTCATGGTGGGGAAGAGGCTGTAGGCCTGGAACACCATGCCGATGCCGCGTCGATGGGCGCTCACGCGAGTGACGTCCTCGCCGTCGATGACGACCCTCCCCTGGTCGGGGCGCTCGAGGCCGGCGAGGACTCTGAGTGCGGTGGTCTTCCCGCTTCCCGACGGGCCGAGGAGGGCGACGAGTTCGCCGGGGTTGACGGTGATCGAGACGTCGTCGAGCGCCCGTGTCGGACCGAACGCGCGCACGAGGCCCTCGAGGCGTACCTCGACGCCGTGTGATCGCGCGACGGTCGTGCGGGTGTCGGTAACGGGTTCGAGAACGTCCATGGCGCTCCTCAGGCTTGTCGATCCGCGACTCGGGTTCGCTCGCGGCCAGCGGCGACGACGACGACCGCGAGCAGGACGACGGTGCCGACCAGCGCGAGCGTCGACACCGCGACCGCCTCGGTTGCTTGGGTGGCTCCGATGGTCTGGAGCCACACGGGGAAGGTCGTGAACGAGAGCAGACTCGCCATGACGTACTCCCCGAGCGAGAGAGCAAAGGCCATGGCGGCGGCGGCGAGCAGGGGCCCTCGAAGGCTGGGGACGAGGACGAGCCGCATCGTCGCGCTCCAGCGCGCTCCGAGGGAGCCAGCCGCCTCGGTGAGGGTGCGCAGGTCGAGGGCGGCGACGCCCGCATCGACGATGCGGTAGCTGTAGGGCATCGCGAGGACCACGTACTCGGCGACGAGGATCGCCGGGGTCCCGGTGATGAGCGACGGCAGGAACCGCAGCGACGAGGTGACACCGAGCACGATGACCACGACCGGCACCATGATCGGGATCAGCACGAGCGTGTCGACGAGCGGGGCGAGGCGCGGGGCGCGGAGGCGCACCCAGAGCGAGGTCCAGGTGACGAGGATCAGCTCGAGGATCGCCGTCGCGACGCCCACGCGTACGGAGAGCCAGAGCGAGCTCCAGAATGCGCCGGTGCGGACGATGGCTGCGTACGCGGACATGGTCAGGGTTCCGTGGGGTCCGTCCAGGCTGAAGCGCCCTGATGCGACGAGTGGCACGAGGACGTAGGCCGCGACCAGCACGACCACGGCAAGCGCGAGCAGGCGTGCGCGGCTCACCGGGCCCACCTGGTTTGGCGACGTTGGGCGAGCGCGTAGACCACCGAGACCAGCGCGACGAGCACGATCATCTCGAGGCCGAGGGCGTCACCGACGTTGGCCTGGTTCGCGACGACGTTCCCGTCGATGAGGTTGCCGATCTCGAGCGGGATGAGCGGGATGACGCCGCCTGCGAGGGCGGCGGCGGTGGCGTAGGCCGCGAACGCGTCGGCAAAGAGGACGAGGAGGCCGGCGAGGACGGTCGGGGCCAGCAGCGGGGCCGCGACGTGGCGCCAGAAGTGGGACGGACGTCCGCCGAGGGTCCAGGTGGCCTCCGACCACTCACGCCGCAACCCTCGAATGGCGGGGACCATGATCAGCACCATGAGGGGGAGGAGGAAGTACTGATAGACGATCACGAGCCCCGTCACCGAGTAGAGCGTGAAGCCATGCGCGTACGGGTCGAAGCCGAGGTGGGCGAGCGCCAGCGTGACGACCCCGAAGTTCCCGAGGGTCGCCACGAACGCGAACGCGAGCGGGACCCCGCCGGTGTTGGCGAGGACCGCAGCGACGGAGGCGGTGATGCGGTTGAGGCGCTCGGAGCCGAGCGAGACGATGGCCGCCGCGGCTGCGGTGCCGAGGACCGCGGCCACCACGGACGCGGTGGCGGAGAGTTCGACGCTCACGACGAGCGCGTGGAGAAAGGCGCCGCTGGTAGCCCCCTTGAGCGCCGCCAGGCTCACGCCGTGCGCGCCCGTGAAGGCGCCTTCGAGCACGCCGGCAGCGGGCACGACGAGGAAGATGGCCAGGTAGGCGATCATCGGCACGAGGCCGACGAGCGGTGTCAGGCGGGCCACCCGAGCAGCGGTGGGGGACGCTGCTCGGGTGGTGGTGGAGGCGACCGCTAGACCGTTGGCCACTCGGCGACCACCGTCTTTGCGGCCGAGGCGAGTTCGCTCGCCGTTGGGAACGCAAGATTCGAGGGGAGCGGCGGCAGCTTGGCGAGCGCTGCGCGGTTGACCGTGCCGTTGGCGATCATGGCCTTGAGCTCGACCGGGTAGGCATAGCCCTCGAGCCAGCCGTTCTGGCCAGCGGGAGAGTAGAGGTAGGTCTCCCACAGGCGCGCTGCCGCTGGATCGGGCGCGTTGGCCGAGATCGCCTGCACGTAGTAGGCAGCGACGTGGGCGTTCGAGGGGATGAACGACTTCCAGGTGACCTTGCCGGCCAGCTGGCTGGCGTACTGCGCCTGGAGGTAGGTCCAGTCGAGGGTCACGCGGCACTGGCCGGCCTCGATGCTGGCGGCGGTGGCGCCGGTGGGCACGAAGGTGCCGGCTTGGTGCAGACGCTGGAAGTACGCGATGCCCGGTGCGATGTTGGCATAGGAGCCCCCGTTCGCGAGGGCCGCAGCGAAGACGCCCGAGAAGGCGGCGCCTGCGCTCTCAGGGTTGCCGTCGAGGCAGACGCTGCCCTTGTAGGCAGGCTGCGTGAGCGAGGCGAGCGAGGTCGGGCGAGGGACGGCACCTGCGTTGTAGCCAACCGCGATCAGGCCGCCGTAGTCCTCGAACCAGTCGCCGTTCGCTGCCTTCTGATTGGCCGGGATCTCGGACCAGGTGGGCACCTTGAAGGGTGCGAAGAGATGCTCCTGTTGGCCCTGGAGGGCGAACGACAATCCGACATCGACGACGTCGGGCTCCTTCGCGGTCCCCTTCTCCGTCTTCAGCGCCGCGAGCTCCTCGCCGCTCGATCCTTCGGGATTGGCGACGTTCACGGTGATGCCGTAGCGCTTCTCGAAGGCGGCGATGATCGAGCCGTAGTTGGCCCAGTTCGACGGCAGGGCGATCGCGTTCAGGTGCCCTTCGGCGCGGGCGGCCTTGATGAGGGCGTTCATGCCGCCGCACGCTTGAATCGTGGTCGCGGTTGCCCAGCAGGCGGGCGATGAGGTCTGGGCGGAGGTGGTCGACGCGGTCGTCGCGCTTCCGCAGGCGGCGAGCAGGGCGCTGGCCGCAGCGACGCCGGCGAAGAGCCGGGGCGTCGTGAGCTTGCTTCGTGTCATCGTGTCCCTTTCGACTGGGTTGTCATCCGACGTCGAGGACGCTACGAAGCCAAGGTGACGCGACAGTCGCACGCTGGAGAACGTTCGGTGCTCCGATGGTGAACAGTTGGTGACCTCCCACCACCCGCTTGGCGCTGGTCCACCATCGATGGTGACGGCTCGCGGGCCCAAGTCACGATCGGTGGTCACGCTGGCCTCACGCAACGAGCGCCGTCGACAATGCGCGGCACAGACAACCAAGGCCCGCCAGAGGCGGGCCTTGGTTGGTGGGTGGGGGAGTGGGTGCGACCAACGCTACGTCACGGAGCTGTGGAGGTCATGGGAGGACCATCGTGCATCCCTGGGAGCGAGCTCGTGCGCGCCGCATGGCGCTCTTCGGGTGGATGGAGGTTGCGGAAGAACGCCCAGAACACGAGTGCGCTCAGGGTCTGGATGAGGCCGCCGATGACGAACGGCAGCGACAGGCTGACCTCGTCGAAGAGGTATCCCGTCAGTGTCGGGGCGGCGGCCATCGCGAGCTGGCTCGGCAGATTCGAGAGCGCGGCGACCTGGCTCTGCTCCTCGGGGTCGGCCATGGCGAGCGCGTAGGACTGGCGTAGCGGAAGGGCGATGCGCTGGGCGAACATGCGGACGAGGTAGATGGCTCCCGCGATCACCAGGGTGGGTGCGAGCGCCATCGGCACGAGGAGGAGTCCCTGGGCGACACGCAAGATCGCGGTCGCGCGTACCGTGCCGAACCGGGCAGCGATCCTGGGGGCGACGAGTCCGGAGGCCAGCGTGATGATGTTGATGACGAGGTAGAGCTCGCCGATCGTCACTTGGCTCGCTCCGTAGCGACGATGGAGCCAGTAGGTCACGAAGGTTCCGAACATCCCGACGGCGAGGCCGTTCAGTGTGTTGGTTGCCCAGAGCCGCCAGAGGAGCCACGCGGAACGACGCGGGAAGGTGAAGAGCTTGGGCCGTGGCTGGTCGGTCGCGACCGGTGTGGCGGGTTCATGGATCCAGAGCGCGACGATCGCCGCGATGGCGGCGAAGGCCGCTGCGACCAGCATCGATGGTCGAAACAGAGCGGTGGCGGCGCTGTCGACGACGTGCGCGTGGCCGAGGAGCGCCGCCAGCGCGGTGCCGACGAGGGCGCCCGCGGTGGAGGCGATGGAGACGAAGGAGAAGGCGCGGTTGCGCTCGGTCGGCGTCACCGCGCGAATGAGGAGCTTGGATTCGGCCGGCTGGTAGGGCCCGACCATGCCGGCCCCGGCACCCGCCCCCCGGCCGAACGATCCTGCGGCGGCGAAGGCGAACAAGATCCAGGTCGTGTGGCTCTCGGCGTAGGCCACGGCGGCCAGCACGGTGATGGCGGGAACGACGATCATCCAGACCTTGGCGCCGACGCGATTGGTGGACAGGCCGATGACTTGCGAGAGGATGGCCGCAAACAGCGCGACCGCGAGGTAGAGAACACCGAGTTTGAGGCCGCTGAAGCCGAGTGCGACGAGATAGAGCGGCACGGCGATGCCGGCGATCGCGCGCGACGTGCTCATCGCGAGCCGTGCGATGAAGATGATGGCCACGTCTCGGTTGTGGAGGAGCTCGCTCCACTGACGGGTCTTCGTGGCCACGGTCATTCCTCTCGTCGTACGCAGCGGGGCGTGCTCACAGGCTAGTTGCACAATGCAACCACTCGTGCCGCTGGAAGCTTCCCGTGCCGGCCGCCCCCGGGATCGACCGCGACGATTGGTGCGCTGGGTCGTCCCTCAGGCGATGTCGGGGCTGAAGCCCTGGCGGATCAGGTTCTCCGACACCACCTGCTGATCGAGGAACTGGAGCAGATAGCTCGGACCACCGGCCTTGAAACCGACCCCCGAGTGTCCGAAGCCGCCGAAGGGATGGCGGCCCGGGATGGCGCCGGTGATCGGGCGGTTGACGTAGACGTTGCCGGCGCGAGCGTGGTCGACGACGCGCCGGATGGAGCTCGGCGAGCGGGAGTAGACACCCTGCGTGAGGGCGTAGTCGGTATCGTTCGCGCGGTCGATGGCGTCGGCGAGGTCGTCGGCGGTGTCGACGACGAGGACGGGACCGAAGATCTCGTCCCTCCAGAGCGGCGCGCGGTGGTCGGGATCGACGAAGATGGTCGGTGGCACGTAGCTGCCCTCGCTCGGGGTCGACGGTGCCTGCCACGCGAGCGTCGCCGCATCCGCGGCGTCGGCGATGACGCCGCGGATGCGCGCTTGGGCCTCATCGTCGATCACGGGAGGCACCACGGTCGCGGAGGAGCGCGGGTCGCCGATGGGGAGCTCCGCGGCGGCCTCGATCAGTCGCTGGACGAATGCGTCACGGATGCGTCGGTGCACCACGACCCGCGAGGCGGCCGAGCACTTCTGGCCGGCGAAGCCGAACGCGCTCTGGAGCACGCCCGGAACCGCTTGGTCGAGATCCGCATCGGCATCGACGATGATGGCGTTCTTGCCGCCGAGCTCGGCGATGACCCGCTTCAGCGCGCGCTGACCGGGGCGCAGCGTTGCGGCGCGCGCCACGATGTCGAGACCGACGGCCTTGGAGCCGGTGAAGGCGATGGTCGCCACCTGGGGGTGCTCGACGAGGGCTTGGCCGATGGTCTCGCCGCGGCCAGGGAGGAAGACCAACGCTCCGGGCGGCAGCCCTGCAGCCTCGAAGGCATCGGCGATGAAGCTGGCGGTGAGAGGCGTCTGTTCGGCGGGCTTCAGGATCGTCGGGTTGCCCGTCACGAGGGCGGCGGCCGTCATGCCCATCGGGATCGCGAGCGGAAAGTTCCACGGCGGGATGACGGCGGTGACGCCGCGCGGACGATAGTGCAGGCGGTTGCGTTCGCCCGGCGGGGAGTCGAGGCGGTCGGCCCGCTCGAGGCGCCGTGCCATCTGGGCGTAGTAGTGCAAGAAGTCGATCGCCTCGCCCACGTCGTTGTCGGCCTCGACCCACGGCTTGGCCGCTTCGAGGACTTCGGTGGCGACGATCTCGCGTCGATGGTCGGCGAGGTAGGCGGCGGCGCGTTCGCAGATGGCGGCGCGCCCAGCGAGGCCGAGGTCGCCGAGGGCCCGGGCCGCGCGCTCTGCGGTTGCGACCGCAGCCTCGACGATGGTGGGGTCGTGGTCGGCCCACTGCGCCACGACCACGTCCCGATGGGCGGGGTTGCGACTCCCCGCGAGGCGCGTGCCGAGGAGCCGCTCTGCGCCGAGGCGAGCCGGGACCGATCGTGGCGAGGCCGCGATCTGTGCGGCGAGCGCTTCGAGCGTGGCTCGTTGGGCGGCGCGGACGTCGCCGTGACGGAACTGCGTCTGTGGGGTGTGACGATAGCCAGGCGGCACGCTCGGGGGCACGACGGTGGCCGGACGGGAGCGCGGCGGAGCGAGCAGCTCGTCCAGGCCTTCTCGATCGCCGAAGCGATGGCGAACGAACGAGGAGTTGGAGGTGTTCTCGAGGAGGCGACGCACGAGATAGCTCATCCCGGGCAGGAGCGAGCCGACCGGAGCGTAGATGCGCACGGCTGCGCCGTAGCGGCGTACCGCGGTGGCGAGCGGTTCGGCCATGCCGTAGAGCATCTGGATCTCGAAGCGGTCCGGGTCGAGACGGCGCGCCTCTGCCTCGGCGAGCACGACGGCGAGGCTGCGGAGGTTGTGCGAGGCGAACGCAGGGTGGACGCGATCGGCGGCGTCGAGCAACATCGCCACCGAGCGCTCGTAGCTGCGATCGGTGTCGGCCTTGTCGACGAAGACCGGCGGCTCGACGCTCTCCGTGACGGCTTGGGAGACCTCGGTGTCCCAGTAGGCGCCCTTGACGAGGCGGATCCAGACGCGCAGGTGCGTGGCGCTCGGGATCTCGGCGAGCAGTCGCTCGAGCTCGCCGAGGTGTCGGCGGAGATAGGCCTGGAGGACGATCCCGATCTGCAGCTCGGCGAGCCCTGGGTCGGCGATGATGCGCCGGAAGACCGCGAGCGTCGTCTCGTAGGTGTCGTAGTGCTCCATGTCGAGAAAGACCAGCGAACCCTCGGTCTGGGCGCGCTTGAGGAGCGGTTCGAGGCGGCTCACGACCTCATCGACGACGAGATCGTGGGCGAGCGGCGACCAGCGAGGGCTGAGGGCACTTGGCTTCACCGAGATGGAGACCGTCGGCCCGATGAGCGGTCCGCGGGCTTCGAGGACGGGGCGTGCGCGCACGAGGTGGTCGTGGATCTCGCCGATGGTGTCGAGGTAGCGCGCCGACTCCTCGGCGGTGATCACCTTCTCGCCGAGGAGATCCACGGTCGAGGAGTAGCCGAGGGCGGCGAGCGCGCCCACGCCGCCGACGACGCCGTCGGGCGCTTCAGCCACGATGAACTGCCTCGCCATCTGGAGGATGTTCTCGCGGGTGATGCGCTCGAGCAGCCAGCGGCCCGAAGGGACGCGTTCGGCGAGGCGCTGTCCGGTGCGCATCCACATCGGTGCACGCTCTGCGAGGTAATCGCGGACGTGGTCTGCGACGTCGTCGGCGTCGGCGAGGGCAGGAAACACGTCGACGAGTTGGAAGAGGTTGGCGCGAAAGCCAGGATCGTCGAGGGCTTGGGCCATGATCCGGCCAGCGAGACCGTGCATGCCGAACACACCGCTCGCACCCTCGACGGAGGCGAGCTCACGACCGATGGCCTCGATGCGTGCCTGGGAGACAGTCATGGCCGGAGCCTACCAAACGTGCTCACCACGGCCCAAGGACCGACAAGGAACCGAGGTCGTCCTGGGGGACGTAGGGCTCTCGATACAGCGACGACGGATCGGCGCCGAGCGCGAGACATGCCCGGCGCGTGTCCTCGACGAAGGCCTCCGGACCGGCGATGAAGACCGCGACCCCGGCGAGCGTGCCGACGAGATCGGCCAAGATGGCAGGGATGCGGCCGCGAGGTGGTGGGCCCTCGTCGCGTGTCAAGGTGCGCACGAAGTGGAAGTTCCCATAGCGCCGCTCGAGGTGTGCGAGCAGGCCACGCGGGTACACGTCGGCCTCGGTGCGTGCGGAGAGCACGAGCGTGACCGGATGGGCGAACCCACGACGGAGCGCGGCGTCGGTGAGCGCGAGGATCGGTGCGAGTCCCGAGCCGGCCGCCAGGCAGACCACGGGCGTGGCGATCGACGGGTCGCCGATGAAGGCGCCGTAGGGTCCATCGAGGCGGAGCTCGTCGCCGGGCCGACGGTCGAGCAGCCACGCGCTGGTGCGGCCGAAGCGTTCGCGCGTGACGAAGAAGTGCAGCTCACCGTCCGCGCGCGGGGCGTTGGCGATCGAGTAGGCCCGCCGCGGCGCGTCCGGGGGGTTGCCGAGGTGCACGTACTGGCCCGGCCAGTAACGCAGCGGCTCCTCGTCGGGTCGCAGCACGAGTTCGGTGATGGCGGGGGTGCGCTCGATCGCGTCGACGAGCGTGAAGGGAACGTCGCGCCGGGGTGGGAAGAGGAGCGGACGTGCATCGATCGTGCCCCACTCGATCTCGAGCACGTCGGACAGCGGCTTGGCCATGCACATGGCGCCGTAGCCCTCGGCTCGCTCGGCCGGGGAGAGCGCCATGTCGAGGACGAAACCTTGGTCGAACTCGCCCTGGCGCACCTTGACCTTGCACTCACCGCAGGTGCCGGCGCGGCAGTTGTTCGGGAGGGCCCAGCCCTCAGCCTCGAGGGCCGCGAGCACTGTCGAGCCCTCTGGGCACGGCACTTCACGACCCGACGGGTAGAGGCGGATGGTGGCCACCTTCCCTCCTTTGCGACACCAAGGGTGAGTCTAGGCCGACGACCGACCGACCGGTCGGTCGAAGATCTGCTAGCATGGCGGTGCCAGCGGTGGCAAGGAGGGAACCATGACCGACGAACGGCAGTCGATGCCGCCCGAGATCGAGCAGCCCAACATCTTCCCCTTGTCGTGGGAACGTCACACGGCCAAACTCGAGGAGATCTGGGCGTCGTCGCAGCGAGAGTACTGGGATCCTGCGCGTCTGCCCTGGGACACGCTCCAGCCCGAGCGCATGAGCGACGAGGAGCGCGAGGCGATCGCGTACTGGTTCTCGCTCCTGTCGGTCTTCGACGCCTCCGCACCACCCGTGTTCGCGACGGCGCTCATTCACGCCTACGAGATCCACGAGGAAGATCCGGTGCGGCGTGCGTTCTTCTCGATCACCCGTGACGAGCAGAACCATGAAATTGTCTGCGGTGAGGCCATCAGTCGGCTCACCCCAGGTGGTCCACTCGACTACGAGCCGAAGACCGAGATCGGGCGCCTGGCCAAGCGCAACGTGGCATGGCTCTATCACAACGGAGCGCGCTACTGGAGTGGGTACCAAAAGGCGGTACCGCGCTACTCGATGGCGGTGCTCTTCAGTTCGTTCCTGATGGGGGAGGTGGCCTCCTCGACGCTGTTCCACCACATGTACACGCACACGCGTATCCCAGTGTTCCGTGAGGCGTTCCGCGCCATCGGTCGTGACGAGGGTCGTCACATGGCGATCTGCCTCGCGCTCATGGAGCGCGACTACCCGAAGATCGCGCCCGAAGATCGCGCCATCGTGACGAAGCAGATCCGTGCCGGTTACGTGTTCCTCTCGGGGGTTTTGTTCGAACCGCCGCACGACTTCTGGGATCTTCCCTCCGACTTCATCGACAACCAACGGGTGATTGAGGAGGTTGCTCGCTCCGGTGGACTCGGCATCGCGAGCTACGATGAGAAGCGCGAGAACTGGCGGCAGGCGATGCTCAACGTCAAGGGCGTTCTCGATCGCTACGGGATTCCGTTCCCGGCGATCCCGGAGGTGGGCATCACGGGGGAAGAGGTGTCGGACGTCGAGTGGGACGAGATCATCCCGGTGTTCTAGGGCAACCGCCAGCCATTCGCACGATCGTCGTGATCGGGGGCGGCACCATGGGGTCGGGCATCGCCGCCCAGGCGGTCGTGGCGGGCCGAGACGTCACGGTCGTCGAGGTCTCTGACGCAGCTGCTCGCCAGACGGTCGAGCGTGTCGAGAGGCTCCTCGACCAGGCGGTCGCTCATGGCGCCGAGCGGAGCGCGTTCGGTGCGGTTGCGGCTCGTTCGGGTCTCGATGCGGTCGTGGCTGCCGATCTCGTGATCGAGTCGGTCCCGGAGGTCGTCGAGCTCAAGCGCGAGGTCCTCCACAGTGCATCGAAGATCGCGCGTCGCGATGCGATCTTCGCGACGAACACGTCCTCGATCCAGGTCGCCGATCTCGCTTCCAGCGTCCAGGATCCGAGTCGGTTCGGGGGGCTCCACTTCTTCAACCCCGTCTTGCCGAGCCAACTCATCGAAGTCGTCGTCGGTGGCGCGACTTCGGAGGCAACGACGGACGCCCTCGTCGCGGCCGCAAGGGGCTTCGGGAAGGAGCCCATCGTGGTCCGCGATCGGCCGGGTTTTGCGACCTCACGGCTCGGGGTCTTGCTCGGCCTCGAGGCTGCTCGGATGCTCGAGGAGGAGGTCGCGAGCGCCGAGGACATCGATCGAGGCATGCAGCTCGGCTACCGCCATCCCGTCGGTCCGCTCCGGCTCAGCGACCTCGTCGGCCTCGACGTGCGGCTGCAGATCGCGCGCTACCTTGCGGTCCACCTCGGTTCGCGCTTCGAGCCGCCGCAGATCCTCATCGACAAGGTGGCGCGCGGGGAGCTCGGGCGTAAGAGTGGTCGCGGGTTCTTCGAGTGGTAGGGGACTACCCGCACCTGCACGTCGCGGTCGACGGTCTCGTGGCCACGCTGGCGATCGATCGACCAGAGGCGGCGAACGCCCTCTCGCTCGAGCTGGTCAACGAGGTCCATCGTGCGCTCGATGATCTGCGTGATGCCCCGCACCTGCTCGTGGTGACGAGCGCCGTGCCCGGTCGGTTCGTGGCGGGGGCCGACATCGCAGAACTCCTCGCTCGCGGCGAGGAGGATGCCCTTCGGGCCATCAACGTCGATCTGTTCGATCGGATCGCCAGGTGGCGTTGGCCCACGGTCGCCGCCATCGACGGCCCTGCGGTCGGCGGCGGCCTGGAGCTGGCGATGGCCTGTGACCTTCGCGTCGCTTCCACGCGAAGCTGGTTTCGTCAGCCCGAGGTTGGACTCGGTATTGTCGCCGGTGCGGGCGCGCACCGACGTCTGGTCGATCTCGTCGGGCTCGGTCGCGCGCGCCGGATGCTCCTGGCGGGCGTTCGTGTCGAGGCGGCCGAGGCCTACGAGTGGGGCCTTGTCGACGTCGTCGACGACGATCCGGTGGGGAGCGCCGTCGCTCTGGCGAGGTCGATGGCGTCCCAGTCGCTGCGCGCACTCGAGTTCACGAAGCTGGTCCTCGCCAGCGTCGAGCGGCCCTCGACGCGAACGGTGGACATCCTCGCACAGGCGGTGCTCTTCGAGAGCGATGAGAAGCGTGCGCGCATGGGGGCGTTCCTCGAGCAACGACAGCGACGGGGATCGACGGGCCCTGGCGCGGGTGATCCGGGGGGGAGGTGAGCGTCGTGGTCGAGCGATGGCCGGCTGTGGCCGAGGGGCGCGAGGAGCTCGTCGTCGACGAACGCCGTGACGGCGTTGCGTGGGTGTGGCTGAACCGCCCGGGCCAGCGCAACGCGACCACGGGACCTCTCGTGGAGGCGCTCGGCGAGGCGCTCCGACGGACGGAGGGGGCCAGAGCCGTCGTGATCGGAGGGGTCGGCCGCACGTTCTCGGCCGGTCGTGATCTCACCGAGATCGACCCGGACCATGACGATGCCGAGGGTGTGCTGGCAGGGACGTACCATCCGCTCTTCGAACAGCTGCGCTCACTCTCGGCACCGACCATCGCGGCGATTCATGGGGCTGCGCTCGGTACGGGTCTTGGGATCGCGCTCGCCTGTGACCTGGTCGTAGCGGCTCGCTCCTGTCGCCTCGGGTCGCCCTTCGCTCGTCTCGGGGCCGCGCCCGACTCTGGCGCGCACGAGGCGCTCTGGCGCGTGCTCGGACGTTGGCGGGCGATGTGGTTGATCGCGACCGGCGAACTCCTCCCGGCTGACGATCCGAGGGTTGCGCCGCTCGTGTCGCTCGTGGTCGACGACGAAACCTTCGAGCGCGCCGTCGCCGACCTCGCAGCACGGGTTGCCAGCGGCCCGACGCAGGCACTGCTGGCATCCCGGGCGCTGTTCGAGGAGCTCGGCGGCGAAGGTCGCCGCCGAGGCTTGGCTGCCGAGGCGCACCTGCAAGGCCAGCTCGCCGGCACCGATGACTTCCATGAGGGGATGCGCGCGTTCCAGGAGCGACGCGATCCGAGGTTCATCGGTCGATGACGGTGCCGAGTGACGAGCATCGCCGCAGTGAGATCGTGCGTGCGGCGAGCATCCTCTTTGCGCGCGAGGGTTTTCGTGGCACCTCCATGGCGATGCTCGCGAAGGCGGTCGGGCTGTCCAAGCCGGCGCTCTACCATTACTTCTCCACGAAGGAGTCGATCCTCGCGGCGATCCTGCTGGACTACGCACTCGATCTCGCCGAGGAGGTCGAGGCGATCGGCGCGAAGGAAGGTACGGCCGAGGCCCGCCTCCGTGCGCTCATCTGTCGGCTCGTCGAGCGCTACCAGGTCGAGGCGGACGTCCACCGGGTGCAGCTCAACGATCTCGAGCGTCTCGACGACGCAGAGCGTCGAGCGGTGCGCGACGCCGAGCGGCGCGTCGTGCGAGTCATGGAACGGCTCGTCGCCGAGCTGGCACCCGAGATGGACCCCCTCGAGCTTCCCGTCGCGGCGATGAGCGTGTTCGGCATCGTGAACTGGTACCCCACGTGGTTCAAGGAAGCCGATGGTCGTCTCGGACGCGCCGAGTACGGCAACTGGGTGGCGGACTTCGTCCTCGCCGGTCTGCGCTCGCACCAAGGGACGGCGCATCTCGCGAGCGGGTCCGATGGCAGGGAGGAGAGGTCGTGAGTCCAGTCGAGCTCGCCGAGGCCTGTGCGGCCTATCTGTGGGAGCACGACACCGCCTCGCGCTCGGCCGGGATGGCGCTCGAAGCGGTGGCTCCGGGGTACGCGCGGCTCGTGCTCGAGATCGACGAGGCCATGACGAATGGTCACGGGATCGCCCACGGCGGCGTGGTGTTCCTGCTCGCCGACACGGCGTTCGCGTTCGCGTGCAACACCTACGACGACGTCACCGTCGCGCAAGGCGCGGACATCAGTTTCGTGGAACCTGCCTACGTCGGTGATCGTCTCGTTGCCGAGGCTCGAGAGGTCGTGCGTCGAGGGCGTAGCGGTGTCTACGACGTCACCGTGACGCGTGATGGCTCGGTCGTGGCGGTGTTTCGGGGTCGATCGCGTTCGCTGGGTCGGCCGCTCCTCGAGCGACGTGGAGGTGTCCAATGAGTGCCTGGTTGGTCGGTGGGGTCCGTACCCCCTTTGGTCGTTACGGCGGTCAGTTGGCGTCCGTCCGACCGGACGACCTTCTCGCGACTGTTCTCGCGGGGGCCGTCGAGCGCGTCGGCATTCCGGTCGAGGCGATCGACGAGGTCGTGGCGGGGTGTGCGAACCAAGCAGGTGAGGACAACCGCAACGTCGCGCGCATGTCGACGCTGCTCGCGGGTTTCGGCGAGGGCGTGCCGGCCGTCACCGTCAATCGCCTCTGCGCCTCGGGCCTCGAGGCGATCGTGGATGCGGCGCGACGGATCGCGGTCGGAGAGGCCGACGTGGTGGTCGCTGGCGGTGTCGAGTCGATGAGTCGGGCACCGTTCGTGATGCCCAAGGCCGAGGCGGCCTTTGCCCGCTCTGCCACGGTCTACGACACCACCATCGGGTGGCGCTTCGTCAACCCGCGCCTCGCCGAGCGCTTCGGTGTCGACTCCATGGGTGAGACGGCGGAGAACGTTGCCGAGGAGTTCAAGGTCACCCGCGAGGACCAAGACCGCTTCGCGCTGCGGTCGCACACGCGCGCGCTCGCGGCGCAGCGTTCTGGTCGCTTTGCGGCCGAGATCGTGCCGGTACGGGTGGTGCGCGGTCGATCCGAGGAGGTCGTCGAGCTCGACGAGCATCCGCGTGAGACATCGCTCGAGGCGCTCGCACGACTGCGGCCGGCATTTCGTGTCGGTGGCACGGTGACCGCCGGCAACGCGAGTGGCGTCAACGACGGCGCGAGTGCCGTGGTCGTGGCGAGCGACGCCGCCCTCGCGCGTTACGGACTCGAGCCGTGGTGCGAGATCGTCGGCGGCCAGACGGCCGGCGTGCCGCCGAGGATCATGGGCATCGGCCCGGTCCCTGCGTCGAGGCGCTTGCTCGAGCGCTTCGGCCTCGGTGTCGCCGACCTCGACGTGGTGGAGTTGAACGAGGCGTTCGCGGCGCAGTCGCTGGCTTGCCTCGGTGAACTTGGCTTGCCGACCGATCCCGACGACGATCTCGTCAATCCGAACGGTGGAGCCATTGCCCTCGGCCATCCTCTGGGCGCGAGCGGTGCTCGTCTGGCCCTGACGGCGGCACACGAGCTCCGTGCTCGCGACGGTCGCTACGCCCTCGTCACGATGTGCGTGGGGGTTGGCCAGGGGGTCGCAGCCCTGCTCCGGCGCCCCTGACGTCGTGCCGTGCGAGGAGGACGCTCGCCTCGCGCGCTGGCATGTTCGCCGACGCTAGGGCGATGGTGTGGCGTCGGGATCCATCCGCGGACGTGGACGGCTCCGAAGGATGGGTGAGCCTGGTTGATGGCCAGGCGAACCCAAGGAGGAGTCATGGCAACCAAGGTTGGAACCCAGATGGCATGCCAGATGGCGCGCCCAGCGGGGCGTGCGGGTCGGGTCGTCGCCGGGCTCGTCATCATCGCCCTCGCGCTTACCCTCGCCCATGGCACCGCGCGAACCGTGGTGGCGATCGTCGGTCTCGTGCCGATCCTGGCCGGCCTCATCAACATCTGCGCGTTCTCCGCGCTGCTCGGGGGGCCACTGAGTGGCCGACGCGCGCGCTCGCTCAACGCACGTTAGGTTTGCGGGTCCGTCCGGCGTTGGGGCCACGGCCGGCCCCAATGCCCGCGGTGGGTCGCCCGACGGCGTCGGGGACGAGGGTTCAGCTCTTCGCGACGACCGTGACGGCGGTGCCGTAGGCGCAGATCTCGGTCCAGATGTCGCCGAGCTCGCTGGTGTCGAAGCGGAAAGCGAGGATGGCGTTGGCCCCCTTCGCCTCCGCCTCTTCTACCAAGCGCCGGGTGGCCTCCTCGCGACTTCGCGCGAGATTCTTGGTCATGCCCTTCAGCTCACCGCCGACGAGTGACTTGAGTCCTGCCCCCCACTGGGAGACTGCATTGCGCGAGCGTACCGTGAGTCCGAAGACCTCGCCCAGGACGGCGGTGACGTCGTAGCCCGGCAGGTCGTTCATGGTGCTGATGATCACGCACCCCTCCCTTCTGGCTCGGTGGAGCGCTGGCGTGCGGCGCCGAGGTGACTGATGACAACGGGTCGTAGGCTAGGAGCCGATCCGCGTCGAGCGTCCTGCCCAGAAGGGCTCGCGGAGGGTGCGCTTCAAGATCTTGCCGGCGCCTGACTTCGGGAGTGGGTCGCTCTGGAACTGGATGCGCTTCGGGACCTTGTAGGACGCGATGAGGGTGCGCAGGTACGAGCGCAGTTCGTCCTCGGTCACAGGCGAGCGGGGCACGACGACGGCGTAGACCGCTTCGCCCCAGCGTTCGTCGGGGATGCCGAAGACGGCAGCCTCGGCGACGGCTGGATGTCGATAGAGCGCATCTTCGACCTCGACGGTGTAGACGTTCTCGCCACCGGTGACGACCATGTCCTTGAGCCGATCGACCAAGAAGAGGTAGCCGTCGTCGGTGAGGAAGCCGAGATCGCCGGTGTGGTACCAGCCGCCTCGGAGCGCCTCGGCTGATTGGTCGGGGAGTTGCCAGTAGCCAGCCATCACGTTGTTGCCTCGGACGGCGATCTCCCCGATCTCGCCCGGCGGCACGGGGCGACCGTCGGGGTCGAGCGCGACGACGGTGACACCGAAGGCAGGCTGGCCCGCCGAACCTGCGAGGCGATCGTCGAGATGGAGCTCCTCGTGGGCGAAGGTCGTCGCGATCGGCGCGGTCTCGGTGGTGCCATAGAGATGGAGCAGTTCTGCCTGCGGGAACAGCACGTGGGCTCGCTTCAGGATCTCGAGGGGAGCCGGCGACGCGCCGTGGCTGAGGAGGCGGAGGCTCGAGACGTCACGGGGCTCGGTGGCCTGGAGATCGTTCATCGCGTTCAGCATGGTCGGCACGGCCAGGGTGCCGGTGGCTCGAGTCTGTTCGATGAGATCGAGGGCGCTGGCGGCGTCAAAGCTCGGGAGCATGGCCTGCGAAGCGCCGACCCAGCAGCACGTCAGCACGCAGCAGGTGCCCGCGGCGTGGAACATCGGTGCCATGACGAGCCAACGGTCGTCGGCGCGCATCCTCGTCCACTCGAGCGCAGTGACGGCGTTCGCGATGAGATTGCGGTGCGTAAGCATGACGCCCTTCGACCGGCCGGTGGTGCCGCCGGTGTAGAAGAGCCCGGCGACGTCGTTCTCGGTGGGGGCGTTCGGAAGCGGACCAGGAGGGGTGCGCTCGAGGAGGTCCTCGTAGTCGTCGGGCATGCGGACGACTCGTTCGACGCTGTGGTCGTAGGCGGCCGGATCGCGATCGGTGAGCAGGATGCGCACGCCGGCGTCCTCGAGGGCGAAGCTGATCTCGGCTGGGCTCGATCGCGTGTTGAGTGGCACGAGCACGAAACCCGCACCCGGTACCGCGAGGTAGGCCTCCACGTAGCGGTGGCAGTTGTCGGCGATGATCGCCACGCGATCGCCGGACGCAAGGCCAAGGCCCGCGAGGCCGTTGGCGAGGCGTCGAACGCGGTCGGCGAGGTCGCGGTAGGTGAGCGTCGTGGCGCCACACACGACGGCGGTGCCGTCACGAGCGATGAGCTCGGCGCGCATGAGCGGATCGCGTACGGTGTGCATGTCCCCCCTTGGCAACCACAGCGTCCGTCCCGACCGACCGGTCGGTTGGCAGGAGCCTAGCGACCCACGGTGTGCTCGCGCAACGGTTTCGTGTCGTCGACCGAGCAGAGGCGCCTCTCGCGCCCGGTCATCTCGGGCACGCGCTCGGAGCGAGTGAGCACTGCTCCCAGAGCGACGTGGTCGGCAAATTTCGGTGCACGTGCAACTGTAATGATGTGCACGAAAAGGGGGTGCTCGGGGTAGCCTGATGCCATGGCGAAGATTGCATTCTGGATCACAGCAGGGCCCGATCAGGTCGGGAAGGCGATGAGCGGACTCCGACTTGCGGAGCGTCTCAAGACGCGCCGTGGTGAGGACGTCAAGGTGTACCTCTTCGGACCGGGTGTCGCGCTCGCCGACGGGACGCACACCGAGGTGAGTGCGGTGCTCGCCGAGCTTCGCGAAGGCGAGGTCGAGGTTCAGGCCTGTCCTGCCAACGTCGATCAGCTCGGGCTGGATCACGCCGTGGTGGAGGCACAAGGAGTCGGTCTGCGTCCGGCCGGCGAGGTCCTCGTCGAGCTCGTCGAGGCCGGCTATCAGGTCGTCGGCGTCTAAGTCCGAGCGCGATCAGAGTCGCGCGTGAGGCCCGGCTCATGACCGGGCCTCACGTCCCTCGGGCCCGAACGCGCTCGAGCACTCGCGCTACTGCGCGAGGATCTGGTAGAGCGTTCGGCGAAACTCCGCGATGGCGCTCTGGGCAGCGTCACGCTGCTCTGGCGTCCCCGACATCGCGATCGTGCGCAGCGCGCCCATGACCTGAGCGATCTCGGGACCGAGTCGGGCGCCAGCCGGACCTGCGTGTGGCCCGGGCTCGTGCTGGAGTCGTTCGGCTTCCTCACGGCCTGCGTCGGTGAGCTGGTAGACGCGACGATCGCCATCGCTGGCGCTCGCCACGAGTCCTTGATCCTCGAGGAGCTGGAGCGTGGGGTAGATGGAGCCGGGGCTCGGCTGCCATGCGCCTCCACTCTGCTCGGCGATGAGGTTCATCAGCTCGTAGCCGTGCTTGGGCCCATCGAGGAGGAGCCGCAGGATCTCAGCTCGAATGCGTCCGCGCGGTGCACGTCCTCCGCGTCGCATCCCGCCGCCGAATGGCCCGCCTCCGAAGGGTCCGCCGCCGAAGGGTCCGCGAGCTCCACGATGCGGTCCTTCGCCGAAGGCTCCTTCACCTGGATGGTGATGGTGTCCGTGACACATGCCATCCTCCTTTCTAACGATATATCGAGTATATCGTTAGAGGCCCTCGCCTCGTGCACTGGGTGGCTCGGTGCGCCAGCCCAGCCAGGTCTTGGCGACGTCGAGCGCGAATCGATCGGTCATGCCTGCCACCCAGGCGACGGCAGCCCTCGTCGGCTCCGGCGAGGCTGCGACCTCGGGAACTGCGGTCGGGTTCGCGAGCAGGTAGTCCATGAGCGAGCGCAGGAGGGCGACGACGAAGGCCGCCTGGCGGCGTGAGGCAGGTCGGTCATAGATGCGCTCGTAGTTGAAGCGTCGCAAGTCGGCCATGGCTTCAGCCACGGCGGGGGAGAACCCGATCACCCCCTTCGTGACCGTCTGGTCGATCACGTCGCGAATGAGGGCGTCGAGCTGGTCGCCTCGGTGCGCGCCGAGCAGCTCTCGTACGCTCGCTGGCAGCTCGTCTCCCTTCACGATGCCTGCGTGGACGGCGTCTTCGAGGTCGTGGGCGAGGTAGGCGATCCGGTCGGCGAGGGAGACGACCTCCCCCTCGGGGGTCATGGGTCGCGGCCGTGACCACGAGTGGTTCTCGATGCCGTCGAGCGTCTCGACGCACAGGTTGAGCGAGCCGAGCGCCATGCGGGCACCCTGGACGGCGTGGTCATAGCCTTCAGGGAGGTAGGGGTCGAGCGCCGTCTCGCTCGGGTGCCCTCCTGGTCCGTGACCGCAGTCGTGGCCGAGCGCGATGGCCTCGACGAGCGTCTCGTTCAGGCGGAGCCCACGCGCGATCGCGCGTGCGACTTGGGCGACCTCGAGCGCGTGCGTGAGGCGAGTGCGCTGGTGGTCGCGGGGGAAGATGAAGACCTGTGTCTTGCCGGCAAGGCGGCGGAACGCGCTCGAGTGCACGATGCGGTCGCGGTCGCGTTCGAAGCAGGTTCGCAACGGGTCGGGAGCCTCTGGGACGGCTCGTCGTCCCGCCCCCTCGGCGCGGGTCGCGCCCGGAGCGAGGCTGATCGCCTCGAGGTCCTCGCGGGCCGTGCGTTCGTGAGGGGCGGGGCGCTCGAGTCGTGTCGGCTCTGGGTGGGCGCTCACGACACCCTCTGGGTGGAGCGTCCCGCCACTGGTCGCGAGCCATCCCTCCCGACGCCGGCTACTTCGGCTCGGTGAAGGGGCTGCGAGGTCGCTACGCCCGAGGGTCGAGGTCATGGCCTCGAGCGTAGGTGGACGCTCAGACGTCGTCGTGGCGGGCCACCTTGAAGGGTCCGAAACCCTGGTCGGTCGGCATGAACGCGACCGTGTTGATGTTCACGTGCGCAGGTCGCGAGAGCACGAACGCGATGACCTCGGCGACGTCGTCGGGACCGAGGGGTGTCATGCCTTCGTAGACCTCCGCGGCACGGGACTCGTCGCCGCCGAAGCGCGTGAGCGAGAACTCGGTGCCACCGACCATCCCTGGTTCGACGTCGGTCACGCGCACGCCCGTCCCGGCGAGGTCGGCCCGGAGGTTCAAGGTGAACTGGCGCACGAACGCCTTGGTCGCGCCGTAGACGTTCCCACCCGGATAGGGAAACTCGCCCGCCACGGAGCCGACGTTCACGATCGTGCCGCTCCCGCGCGCCACCATGTCGGGGAGGAAGAGGTGCGTGAGCCGTACGAGCCCGATGACGTTCGTCTCGATCATCCACAGCCAGTCGTCGAGCTGCGCGGCGTCGGCCCGTTCGAGGCCTCGTGCGCCGCCGGCGTTGTTGACGATGGCGTCGGGCACACCCACGATGGCGCGTAGACGGCCGATCGCCTGACCGTCGCGGACGTCCATCGCGACGGTGTGGATGCGCTCCCCGCCGAACTCGTCGGCGAGGTCTCGCAGGCGATCGTCGCGTCGACCGATGGCGATGATCTCCCAGCCGGCTGCGTGCAGGGTGCGGGCGGTGGCGAGCCCGATCCCCGCCGTTGCGCCCGTGATGACGACCTTCTGTGTCATCGTTGCTCCTTCCTCCTCGGGCGGATCACCCACCCGGGCTACACTTGCCGCCATGAGCGGGTCGACAGCGCTCGCGCGCTTTGCAGCGTTCGCGCGATCCGTCGCTGGTCCGGATGCGGTGATCGACGATCCTCGCGAGCGGCAAGCCTACAGCTGTGACGGCCTCACCAGCCATCGCGCCACTCCGGGTCTCGTCTTCGTGCCCTCGAGTCGTGACGAGCTCATCGTCGGGGTTCGCGAGATCATCCGTCTCGGCCTTCCCTTCGTAGCGAGAGGGGCCGGTACCGGCCTTTCGGGGGGCGCGTTGCCGGAGACGGACGGCGTCCTCGTCGTGCTCGCGCGGCTCACCCGTGTGCTCGAGATCGATCCCATCTCGCGGGTGGCCGTGGTCGAGCCAGGAGTCGTCAACCTCGACCTGTCGGCAGCGGTCGCTGGGGAGGGGTTGCTGTTCGCCCCTGACCCCTCCTCGCAGATCGCCTGCACCATCGGCGGCAACATCGCCGAGAACTCCGGCGGTGCCCACTGCTTCAAGTACGGCTTCACCACGAACCACGTGCTCGGTCTCGAGCTCATCGACCCGACGGGTGAGCTGGTCTTCGTGGGTGGGCAGTCCCTCGAGTCGCCAGGGCCGGACGTCCGCGGTCTCATCATCGGATCCGAGGGCACCCTCGGCATCGCCACGACCATCGTCTGTCGCCTCATCAACCAACCGTCCCTTCGTCGGACGCTGGTCGCCTACTTCGACGACGCGGTGCAAGCAGGGGATGCGGTGTCGGAGATCGTGGGGGCTGGCCTCGTGCCTGCCGCGATCGAGATGATGGATCGCCCGGCACTCGTGGCCTGTGAGGCGGCGACGCACGCCGGACTCGAGCTCGACTGGGGAGCCGCCCTGCTCGTCGAGCTCGATGGCCCCGCGGAGGAGGTGGACGAGGGCTTCGTCGCGGTCAGGGAGGCGCTCGCGGCCGCGGGGGCACGTTCGGTGTGGGTCGCGACGACGGAGGCCGAGCGCGAGCGCATGTGGCGTGCGCGCAAGGCGGCGTTTGCGGCGGCCGGTCGCGTCGCGCCCGCCTACATCGTCCAAGATGGCGTCATCCCGCGCACGTCGCTCCCGCGGGTGCTGGCGGCCATCGGCGACCTCGCCCGGGAGTCGGGGCTCGAGATCCTCAACGTCTTCCACGCCGGCGACGGCAACCTGCACCCTCTCGTCACCTACGACCCATCCGTCCCCGGCGAGGAGGCGCGCGCCGAGGAGGTCGCGGCCGCGATCCTCAGCCTCTGTCTCGCCGAGGGCGGCTCGCTCACCGGCGAGCACGGCATCGGGGTCGACAAGGTCTGCAAGATGCCCGAGATGTTCAGTGCGACGGACCTGTCCGTCTTCGCACGCGTGAGGACTGCCCTCGATCCCCGTGGCCTCGCCAACCCGGGCAAGCTGTTGCCGACCCCTCGCCTGTGCGGGGAGCAGGCGGGTCGGTACCGGCCGCATCCGCTCGAGGAGGCCGGGGTGGCGACTCGATGGTAGCGGCGCCCACCTCGATCGAGGAGGCGAGCCGACTGCTCGCCGGCCTCGAGCCCGAGCAGCCCGTTCGCATCGTCGGTGAGGGAACGAACCAAGAGCCTGTCGTAGCGGGCTCCCTCGAGCTTCGGACCACCGGACTCGACTGGATCGACGCCCGTGTGGACGACCTCACCGTCGCCGTCGGTGCCGGGGTACGCCTCTCCGAGCTCAACGCCGTCCTCGCCGAGGCGCGCCTGCGGATCGCGCTCGATCCCGTGGCCGACGGTACCGTCGGCGCCATGGTCGCGACGAGTGCTCACGGCGCCATGGTGTGGCGCTATGGCGGGGTGCGCGACCTCGTCATCGGCGCGACGTTGCTGCTGGCTGACGGTACCGTCGCGCATTCGGGCGGGCACGTGATCAAGAACGTCGCGGGCTACGACCTCGCCAAGCTCGTGTGCGGGGCACGGGGTCGGATCGCACTCGTCGGCGAGGTGGTGTTGCGCGCCCACCCTCGACCCCAGGCCGAGCGTGGTGTGCTGGTGGCGTCCGGTCCTGCCGAGCTCCGCACGCTCCTCGAGGTGTCGCTCGCGGAGCGGGTTGAGCCGGTCGCGATCGACTGGCTCGCAGCCTCGACCGAGGCGCTCGTGGTGTTCGAGGGCACCGAGCGCGGGGTCGAGGCGCAGTCCGAGCGGCTCGAGCGGGTGCTTCGTGCACACGGGATCGCCGCCACGGAGCTCGATGCTGCGCGTCTCGACGCGGAGCGGACGGCGCGGGCCGCGTTCCGGGTGCCTCGTGAGGGCGTGGTGCTGCGGCTCGCCGGCCGTGCCTCGCGGATGCTCGCGTGGCTCGAGCGCACGACGGCTCCTCCTGGGATCTCGTTTGCGAGCTATCCGGGTGCCGGTCTCGTCGACGTCGTCGCCGATCCGGGCGGGGCAGAAGCGCTCCCGGCACTGCTCGACGATGCGCGCCGCGAGGGTGCCGTCGGCGAGGTGCGCCGAGCCGAGGGGGTGGACGACGCGGTGGGTTTCGGTCTCGTCGACCGCTTCGCACATCCGCTCGTGACGCGACTCGCCGACGAACTCGATCCTGAGAGGCGGTTCCGATGACGGCGACCCACACGACGTCTCGCGCACGGATCGCCGAGCTCGCCGCGACGTGCGTCCACTGTGGGTTCTGCCTCTCCGCGTGCCCCACCTATGCGGTCACACGCGCAGAGGCGGATTCGCCCCGTGGTCGTATCTGGTTGCTCGCCGAGGAGGCCACCAGGAGCGGCCCCGTCGTCGCCGACAGGGTTCGACTGCACATCGATCGCTGCATCGGCTGTGAAGCCTGCGTGCCTGCGTGCCCTTCCGGCGTGCGCTACGACGAGATCATCCATCTCGCGCGTGGACTCGTCGAGCCGGGGCGGCCGCTCGCCGATCGAACGTGGCGTCGGTCGCTCGCCCGGCTCTTCCCCTCGGCTCGTGCGAGCGCAGCCGCACTCGCGCTCGGTCGGCCGTTGTTCGCCCTTCGTCCGGCACTGGCGCGGGGGGGTGGGTTCGGACGACGCGTTGCGCGCGCGCTCGACGAGGGCCGTGTCGCCGATCGACGCCACGGTGGGCAACCTCGCATCACGTCCTCGGCCCGATCGCCTCGTCGACGCGTCCTGCTGCTCGCTGGATGCGTCGCCTCGGCTGCGCTCGGGTCCACGAACGACGACGCGGTGAGCGTGCTCGAGGCCGAGGGCTACTCGGTCGAGGTGCTCGAGAGCGTGTGCTGTGGTGCGCTGTCTGAGCACGCTGGCGACGAGGCGGCTGCTCGCCGTCATGCGCGGCGCATCATGGCAGCACTCGCCGATCGTGACGAGTCGGTGCGGCTTGTGGTGACCTCTGCTGGGTGCGGGGCGCACCTGCGTCGCTACGAGTGGATCGTGGGGGAGGAGGGCGCGGCGGTCGCGCGCGCCACCATCGACATCACGGAGTTGCTCACCGAGGACGCACCCCGAGCCCCCCGCGGAGCCATCGAGGCTCGTGTCGCGGTGCACGACGCGTGCCATCTCGCCTTCGCACAGGGGATCGTCGATGCCCCCCGGGCGCTGCTCCGCCAGATCCCCGGTCTCGAGCTGGTGGACGTCGGCGGGCCGCGCTGCTGTGGGGCTGGCGGACTCTACAGCCTCCTCGAGCCCGAGCTCTCGACGCAGGTCGGTGAGCGCAAGGCACGCGCGGTGACCGAGACGGCCGCCAGCGTGGTCGCAAGCCCGAACCCGGGCTGCACACTGCAGCTGCGGGCGCTGCTCGGACCAGAGGTCGACGTCGTGCATCCGGTGACGCTGGTCGCCCGCTCGATCGAGGCTGCTCGTCGAGGCGCGACGCCACGTCGGTGACGGTACGCTACCGGAGTGCCGTGAGCTCGGCGGAGAGGGCGAGGAGGCAGAGGTGAGCGACGTCACGATCCGCAGTGTCGGGATCGACGACGTGCTCGAGGTGCGCGCGGCCGTGCTGCGGCCGGGCAAGCCCGCCGATGCTGCGCGCTTTCGGGGGGACGAGGATCCTCGGAGCCTCCACCTCGCGGCCTCGCGTGCGGATGGTTCGACCATCGGCGTCGTGACTGTGGTCCTCGAGGCCCCTGGCCCTGCTGCGGCAGACGTGCTCGCGGGGACGCTCGATCCTGAGGGACGGGCCTGGCGCCTGCGGGGCATGGCGGTGGTCGAGTCGGCGCAGCGTCGCGGGATCGGTCGCATGCTCGTCTCCGAGGCGCTGGAGCGGTTGACGGCCGAGGAGCGCGGCCCCCGCGGGATGTTCCTGCACGCGAGAGCGTGGGTGCTCGGCTTCTACGAACGTCTTGGTTTCACGGGCGTCGGGGCGTCGTTCGAGGTTCCCGGCGTCGGTCCGCACGTCATGATGGTGATGAGGTTCGATGGGGCCAACGAGCCTCGCTGAGGCGGTCGAGGCCGTCAGGGCCCAACGGCTCGATCCGAGCTCGCTCGAGCTCGGCGCGCTCGTCGAGAGCGCCCTCGTCGGCATCGACGACCCCGAGGTGCTCGGTGGGGCGTTGGTGGCTGCGAGTTGGTTGCTCGCGAGATGGTTGGGCGCGCTCACCACGGAGCCGGACGAGGAGGTGCTCGAGCTCGCTGACGAACGTCGTGAGCGGGTGCTCGTCGCGCTCGCGCTGCAGCGGGCGATCTCGCGGGCCGCAGGGCAGCTCGCGCAGCGACTCGGCGATCAGGACGCGGTGCTCGCGCGAGCGGTTCCGGTGCCCGAGCCGCCGCTCGCACCGATCGATCCAGCGTCGCTCCGGGCAGCACTCGTCGGGTTGGAAGGTCGCGGGCGACGGGCCGTTGGCACCGTCACGCTGCCGAGTCAGATGGTACGGATCGAGGTGGTCGCCGAGCGGGTACTCGCTTCGGTACGCGCACGTCGTCGTACGACCTTCCGCGACGTCGTACGCGGGTGGCGAGCACTCGAGGTCGTCGTGGGCTTCGTGATCGTGCTCGAGGGCTACGCGCTCGGCGCACTCACCCTCGAGGTCGTCGGCGACGAGCTGTGGGTGGGACTCGTCGACGACGACGCGGCACGGGCGTTGGTTGGGATCGGCGTGGCGTCGCATGACTGACGAGCGCGCGCCTGGCGCCGCCGATCCGGCCGAGCTCGGCGCAGCGATCGAGGCGGTGGTCGGCGCCTGCGGGTCCGTCGCGATCGGCGAACTCGCCGAGCTCCTCGAGCGCGACGTCGCCGAGATCGAGGCGCAGATCGCGGCCGCCGAGGCCGCCCCCGCTCGGGGGGTACGCGTGCGCGTTCGGGATGGGTTTGCGGTCTTCGAGGTAGTGCCGGAGTACGCGGCGCTCGCTCGTCGGGCGCTCGGGGTCGCGGACCGGCGCCTCTCGCGAGCTGCGCTCGAGGCGCTCGCCGTCGTCGCGTATCTGCAGCCGGTGACGCGCGCGCAGGTGAGCGAGGTCCGCGGCGTCGTCTCGGACGGAGTCGTGCGGACGCTCCTCGAGCGTGGCCTCATCGAAGAGGTCCCCTCGAGTGACCCTGTCGCCTTTCGAACGACGACGGCGTTCCTGGTGCGTGCGGGGCTCGGCTCCATCGAGGAGCTGCCGCCGCTCGGTCGCTACGTGCCGAGCGCGGCCGAGGTGGCCGAGCTCGAGACCGAGGTGCGCGGCCAGTCGTGAGCGCCGAGTCGGTCAAGGTGCACGTCCTGCTCGCGCGAGCTGGCTGCGGTTCGCGTCGGGTCCTCGAGGACGCGATTCGCGACGGTCGGGTGCGGATCAACGGCGAGGTTGCCACGATCGGTGCGCGGGTGCGTCCGGGCGTCGACCGTGTGGAGTTCGATGGCCTCGAGATCGCGACCGAGGAGCAGCGCGAGTACTGGCTCCTCAACAAGCCGCGCGGCGTGGTGTCGTCGGTGGTCGATCCCGAGGGGCGCCCGACCGTACGCTCGCTGGTGGCGACCACGTCGAGGGTGTATCCGGTGGGGCGTCTCGACGTCGACAGCGAGGGTCTGTTGATCCTCACGAACGACGGCCCGCTCACCTACCAGCTGACCCATCCGCGGTTTCACGTGCCCAAGGAATACCTCGTGTGGGTCGATCGGCCCGTGCCGAGACGCCTCGGGCGGGAACTGCGCGAAGGGGTCGAGGTCGACGGTGAGCTCCTTCGTGCCTCATCCGTCGGTACGGTCGGTCCGAGGCTGGTGCGCATCGTCCTCACCGAAGGCCGCAACCGCCAGATCCGTCGGATGGTGGGCGCGGTCGGACTCAGCGTTGAGCGGTTGGTGCGGGTGCGGATCGGTCCGCTCGTCGACCCTCACCTCCCTCCGGGGGTCGCGCGCCGACTCGAGCCGCGTGAGCTCGCACGCCTGCGTCGTGCGATCGGGGCCGCTAGCCTGTCGGCCCATGGCGCTACGGGGGTTGCGGGGAGCGACGACGCTTGACGAGGACACGCCCGAGGCGATGCGCGAGCGTGTCCAGGAGCTCGTGAGCCGCATGCTGGCGGCGAACGGCATCGGCAAGGAGCAGCTCGTCTCGATCCTCTTCACCGCGACCGACGATCTGCACTCGCTCTTTCCTGCCACCGCAGCCCGCGAGATCGGCCTTGGTGACGTGCCGTTGATCTGCGCGCGCGAGCTCGACATCGTGGGGGGAACCCAGCGGTGCGTGCGCGTGCTGATGCACCTCGAAGACGAGCGACCCCGGAGCGCCTTCCACCACGTCTACCTCCATGGCGCGGTCGGTCTGCGAGACGACCTGCCGGCCTAGGTCACGAGCGTGGACCTCGTCATCCGGCCGGGTGCACATGCCCCCTCTGGCGTGCTCGAGCCGCCGCCCGACAAATCCATCAGCCATCGAGCGCTCCTCGGCGCGCTCCTCGCGCGGGGAACGACGATCGTCGAGGGCCTCTCGCGCGCGCTCGACGTCACCGCCACGCTCGAGGCGATCCGTGCCTTCGGGGCCGTCGTGTCGGAGCGTGCGAACGGCACCCTCGAGATCGACGGCCCCGGCATCGAGGGCCTCGTCGAGCCCGAAGGCGTGATCGACGTCGGCAACTCGGGAACCCTCGCGCGGCTCGGACTCGGGGTCGCGACGCTCGTGCCTGGCCTCGTGGTCATCGACGGGGATGCGTCGGTGCGCCGGCGGCCGATGGCACGCGTGATCGAGCCGCTGCGGAGCCTCGGCGCGGTGATCGACGCGCGAGGGGGGGCTCGCTGGCTGCCTGCTGCCGTGCGCGGCGCGCGGCTTGCGGGCGGGACCATCGAGCTGCGTGTCGCCTCGGCCCAGGTCAAGTCGGCCCTGCTGTTGGCTGGCCTTGGGGCGGCGTCGGCGGTGAGCGTCGTCGAGCCGGTCGCGACCCGTCCGCACACGGAAGAACTCCTCGGTCTGCTCGGTCTCGAGGTCGACGAGGAGGAGCTCGCCGATGGGCGACATCGGGTGAGCGTGGTGCCCGGCACACCGCGCCCCGTCGAGCGCATCGTGGTCGCGCGTGACCCCTCGGCTGCGGCCTTCTTCGTGGTGGCCGCGGCAGCGACCCCGGGAGCACGGCTCGAGGTTCGTGGTGCCTACCTGGGGCCGACGAGGACGGGCTATCTCGACGTGCTGCGGCGTATGGGCGCCGAGATCGAGGTGCTCGGACGCGACACGGTGATCGTGCGCGGCGCCGCGCTCGGCGCGACGACGATCGTCGCCGACGAGGTGCCGAGCCTGATCGACGAGGTCCCCGTGCTCGCCGTCGCCTTTGCTGCCGCTCGGGGCACGAGTCGCATCGAGGGAGCTGCGGAGCTACGCGTCAAGGAGTCCGACCGCATCGAGACGACGGCTCGGATGCTCGAGGCCTTCGGTGCGACGGTCGAGACCTCGCACGACGGCTTCGTGGTCGAGGGCCCGACGAGCCCCAGCGGGCCCGTCCTCGTGGATTCGGTGCGTGACCATCGGATCGCGATGAGTGCGGCCGTCTGGGCGGCCACCCAGGGCATCGGGGCGCGCATTCGCGACGCCGAGTGGGTCGCGACCAGCTACCCCGGCTTCGTCGACGATTTCGTGCGGTTGTGCGAGGCCGTCGTCCGAACCGAGGATTAGGTCGTCGAGCCCGTGCCGTCTTGGGCGGCGGCAGGTGGCGGGTCGGGGATGTCCCACAGGGGGAACCAGCGCGTCAGGTCCTCTTCGACGGGGAGATCGGAGCCCACCACCGCCTTCAGTGACAGTTCGCGCTCGTTGTCACGTTGTTCGTGGCCGGTGGGGACGAATGGGTAGAAGGTGCCGCGCTTGTAGAGGTAGACCCAGAAGACGGGCTGGGCGCCTGTGGTGTCATGGAAGGCGAACAGTGAGCAGAGGAGCTGAGGGCCGAATCCATGGTCCTCGAGGCTCCGGTTCACGGCGTGCACGGCCGTGACCAGGGTCTCGAGATCCGCGGCGCGAAGGAGGACCCAGCGATAGCCGAAGCCATCGGTGGCCTGCGTGACCGTCGTGTCGGTCAGCTCGGCGAGCACGTCGCGGAACTCGTGCTCGGTGTTCGCGAAGGCGGCTCCCGAGGCGGGCTTGAAGACCACCGCGCCCCATCCGTCGCTCGTGAGGTTGGCGGCGACCTCGAGCGTGATCGCTGCCCCCGGGAGCGCGAAGAGGGCGTCCACCTTGGGCTGGGCCACCTTGGTGCGGCCGAAGAGGGTGTCGAAGAACCCCACGCCTACTCCGCCGTACCGAGTTGGCGCTCGAGCGCATCCAGTTGGGCGATGCGCTTCTCGAGCGAGGGATGGGTCGAGAACAGCTCGCCGAGGCCGATGCCACCGCGAGGTGCGATCGCCGGGGTGAAGAAGAACGCGTTGAACGCCTGGGCGCTTCGGAGGTCCCGCGTCGGGATCTGTCCCATGGCGCCCGAGATGCGCAAGAGCGCCGACTTCAGGAGCGCGGGACGCCCGATGAGGATCGCGCCGGAGCGATCGGCAGCCAGTTCGCGGTAGCGGCTGAGCGCGCGGATGAGGAGGAAGCTGATGGCGTACACGATCGCCGAGACGAGCATGATCAGCATCTCGACGGCGACGAGTTGGCCGCCGCCTTGCATCTGCCCCCCACGACCACGTCCCCCGCCGTAGCCCAACCCACCCGAGAAGAGCTCGGAGTAGAACATCACCCGGATCAGCAGGCCGGCGAGCACGCCGATGAACGATGCGATGGTCATGACGGCGACGTCTCGATGGGCGACGTGGCTGAGCTCGTGGGAGAGGACCGCCTCGAGCTCTTGGGGGGAGAGGCGGCGCTGGAGGCCGCGCGTCACACACACGACCGCCTTCGACGGGCTCCGGCCGGTGGCGAAGGCGTTCGGGATGTCGAGTTCCGACACGGCGATCTTCGGCATGGGCATGTCAGCGAGGGCGGCGAGTCGCTCGACGATCTGGTAGAGCTGCGGCTCCTGGTCCTCGGTGACGAGGTGGCCACGCATGCCGAAGAGCGCGATCTTGTCGGCGTAGAAGTACTGCACGAAGAGGAAGATCGCCGCGATGACGACCACGGTGAGCGCGCCGACGCCGACGGCGATGAGCAGTCCGAAGAACAGGACGTACACCAGCCCGAGGAGGAAGATGGTGAAGGTCATCCGTGCCGTCAACCCGCGATCCTTGGCAAAGCGAGTCGTTCTGCTCACACCCAACTCCTTCATCCGACGCCGACCTAGTCATTGTGAGTGTGTCCGGACAATCCGAGAATGACCTGAGCCCAGAACTCGAATTCGCACGGAGCGCACCCGCACGTCCCGTCGGTTGCTCCTCACTAGCCTACCTGGCCGTGGAGGCGAGATCTCGGCACGATGGGGCCGTAGCCCAGCGCCGCCGTCTCGTGATCGCGATCGACGGCCTCTCAGGGACCGGTAAGTCGACTCTCGCGGTGCGGCTCGCCGACGATCTCAAGATTGCCTGTATCAACACGGGGCTCTACTTCCGTTTCGCTGCGCACCTCGCCGAGGCCGAGGGGTTGGCACCGGCGGAGGTGGCCGAAGAGCTCCGGCGCGTCGGCGACCCGCTCGCTCGCTACCGCGAGGCCGAAGCGCTCGGCGCGCGCCTGCGCGATCCCACACTCACCGAGGTGCTTGCCGTGCTGACGCAAGATCGCCTGGTTCGTGACGCCGTCCTCGCGCTCGAGCGAGCCGACATCCACGCGCTCGGTTCGGCGGTCGTCGAGGGTCGTGACATCGGGACGGTCGTCGTTCCCGACGCCGAGCTCAAGCTGTTCCTCGTCGCGCGGGACGCGGTGCGTGTGGCGAGGAGACACGACGAGGGTGTCGCGGTGCTCGCGCGGGATCGGGTCAACGCACGCCGCGCTGTGGCGCCGGCGTTGCCTGCCGCCGATGCGATCGTCGTCGACACGTCGGACGTCTCCGTTGCAGCACTCGCCGTGCGGGTGGGCGAACTCGTGGCGGCGCTCTCGGAGGTGCCTGCGTGATCGAGGTCGGCTCGTTGGCCCAGCGGGCCTTCTACCGCGGCGCGCGCGAGCTCGTCCGGCTGGCCAATCGGGCCATGTTCGCTGTCGCGGTCGGGTTCGAGGAGGCGCTGCCCCCGGCGCCCTACATCCTCGCGCCGACGCATCGCTCGAATCTCGACACGCCCTTCATCGGCTCGATCACGGGCGAGCCGATGACCTACATGGCCAAGTCCGGCGTCATGGAGGCACCGGGTTTCGGCGCGCTTCTGCGGCTGCTCGGTGGATTCCCGGTGCACCGCGAAGCGACCGATCGGGAGGCGATCGAGCTCGCGCTCGCGGCGCTCGGCAGCGGGCGCTCGCTCGTGGTGTTCCCCGAAGGGACGCGCCGTCGCGGCGAGCGCGTGGAGGGCATCGAGGAGGGAGCGGCCTACCTCGCCTTGCGGGCGGGCGTGCCGGTCGTGCCGGCGGCCATCGCCGGGTCGGAGCGGGCGATGCGCCCTGGATCTGCACTGATCCTCCCGGCTCCCGTGGCGATCGAGGTTGGTCGAGCCCTCTGGCCCGGCGAAGTTCGCGCATCCTGGGCCGGGCGCGTTCGGCGCCAGGAGATCCGCCAGCTCAGCGAGATGCTCGAGTCCGAGCTCAATCGGCTCCTCGCTGCGGCTCGACGCTCGCGAGCCCTCATCGTCGCCTCCGGGCGGCGGGTGGCGTCTGATCCGACGCAGCTGCCGAAGCTCCCTCCGGTCCATGAGCGTTCGATCCGTCTCGACGGGACGCAGGCGATCTGACGGATCGACCGACGTAGGCGTGACTAGCGGTGGCGAGTGTCGAGTGCGGCGAGTATCGCCTCGGCGGACTCTCGCTCGGGCAGTGCGCCCTCTGGGGAGACGCCTGTTGCAACCGCGACGACGCCCGCGAGCGCACCGATGAGGTCGCGCAGATCGGGAGGGAGTGGGAAGAACTCGTCCTCCTCGAGGACGCTGATCTCCTCGACGCCCAGCCGCGGCGCGAGTGCGGCCACCACATCTTTGACGACGGACTCCGCAGCCGATGCCCCGGCGGTGACGCCCACGATGCCCTCGAACGGGCCGACGAGCTCGCTCGGGCGGTTGACGCGCTCGACGTGGCCCACGCCGGCGCTCGTGGCGACGCGCTCGAGAGCGCGGGTGTTCGAGGAGTTCGCAGATCCGACCACGACCATGGCGTCGACACGCTCTGCAAGCGCCCGAACGGCCGCCTGTCGGTTCGTGGTGGCGTAGCACAGGTCGGAGCGGCCCGGCTGCCAGAGGTTGGGCGTCTGGCTGGCGACGATGGCGGCGATCGCCTCCCATTCGGGCACGGCGAGCGTGGTCTGGGCGAGCAGCGCGACCGGCCCGTCGCCGAGGGTGATGGCGCGAGCCTCCTCTGGCGTCTCGACGAAGGTGACGGCTTCGGGAGCTTCGGCGGTGGCGCCGATGGCCTCCTCGTGGCCACGATGACCGACGTAGACGATCTGGTAGCCGCGCTGGGCTCGCGTTCGGATCTCGTGGTGGACCTTCGTGACGAGCGGACAGACGGCATCGACGACGATGGGACAGCGTTGGCGCGCCGCCTCGAGGACCTCGGGGGCGGTCCCGTGGGCAGACAGCATGACCGGGCGACCAGGGGGGACGCTCTCGACGTCGTCGACGAAGACGACGCCTGCTGCTTCGAACGCCTCGACCACGAGGCGGTTGTGCACGATCTCGTGGTAGCAGTACACGGGCGGTTCGAAGATGCGCAGCATCCAGCCGAGGGCGCCGATGGCCCGCTCGACCCCGGCACAAAAACCACGAGGAGCGGCGAGCAGGACCTTGTCGACGGCCATGGTTCGTGAGTCTAGGGCGCTCGAGAAGGCGCCCTCTGGGTGCTCACTAGGCTCTCGGTGTGCCTCGTCCTCACCTGCTCTTCGTCGAGCCTGACTCGCCTGCGGGCCGCGCCGGTCTCGCGCCCGGCGACGTGCTGGTCGCGGTGAACGGCGTGGAGCCTCGGGACGTCATCGAGTACCGCCAGCTCATCGACGACGCAGACCCGGTGCTCGAGGTCGAGCGAGGCGGTGTGTCGCTCGAGGTGGCCGTCGACAAGGCGGCGGGCATGCCGCTCGGGGCGGAGCTCTCTGACGCCGTGTTCGACGGGGTGACCACCTGCGACAACCACTGCGAGTTCTGCTTCATCTACCAACTGCCGAAGGGCTTGCGACGGACGCTGTACGTCAAGGACGACGACTATCGCCTCTCGTTCCTCTACGGCAACTTCACGACGCTCACGCGTTTCACCGAGGCGGACTTCGAACGGGTCGTCACCGAACGCCTGGGGCCCCTCTACGTCTCGGTGCATGCCACGAACCCCGCGCTGCGGGCGTCGATGCTGCGTAACCCGCGTGGCGCGGTGTCGCTGCGCTGGCTGGTCGCGCTCGTCGAGGCGGGCGTCGAGGTGCATGCGCAGGTCGTGCTCGTGCCGGAGCGCAACGACGCGGACGAGCTCGAGGCGACCTTGGCCGAGCTGGCGCTCCTCGCACCGGGCCTTGCGAGCATCGGGGTCGTGCCCTACGGCGTGTCGCGCTTCAGCCGCGAGCACCTGCGTGCCCACACCCCCGACGAGGCACGCCGGGCGGTCGAGATCATCGAGCGCTACGACCGCTGGGCCCGCGATCGGCGTGCGCCCCGTGCCTGGGCCGCCGACGAGCTCTACCTGGTCGGGGGGGTCGAGTTCCCGCCGCTCGAGGACTACGCCGGTCTGCCTCAGCTCGAGAACGGTATCGGGCTCGCGAGGGCCTTCGAGGCCGAGTTCCTCGGCGCCAGGTCGCCGTCGACGGAGCCCGCGAGCGGGTTCTTTCGGGCGATCGAGGGAGCCCCGGCCCTCGGCTACCGAGCGACGCGCGTCGAGCTCTCGGGTCGGCGGCGCCCAGGCCCAGCAACGGCCGTCGTCACATCCAGCTATGGAGCAGCCGTGCTGCGCCCGCTCCTCGAGCGCCATGGCTACGGCGATGTTCGTGTCGTCGAGGTGGCGAACGAGTATTTCGGCGGCAACGTGGGGGTCGCAGGCCTCCTCGCGGGCAGCGACGTGGCTCGAGCGGTCGCAGACGCCCCTGAGGATCGGCTCCTGCTGCCGGACGTGTGTCTGTCCGGGGGTCGGTTCATCGACGGCGTCGCTCTCGATGAACTCGACCCGCGGCTCGAGGTCGTCGCGACGAACGGGAGCGCGCTGCGGTGGGCGATCCGCGTGGGGAGAGCAGCATGAAGCGCGTCGTGATCGTCGGGCGCCCGAACGTCGGCAAGTCCAGCCTGTTCAACCGCGTGGTGGGACGACGAGAGGCGGTGGTCGAGGAACGGCCCAAGGTGACGCGGGATGCGAAGGAGGCGACCATCGACTGGGAGGGGGCGCCGCTGGCGATCGTCGACACCGGCGGCTACCTCGCGGGCGCAGACGGTCTCGATGCTGCGGTGTCGGCTGCGGTGGAGGCGGCGCTCCGGCGGGCGGATCTCGCGCTCGTGGTCGTCGATGCGCGTGTGCCCCCCACCGAGGAGGACGCAGCCATCGCCCGCGTGGTGCGCCGCGCCAAGGTGCCCTCGATCCTCGTCGCGAACAAGGTGGACAGCCCTGGGCATGAGCCGGCCATCTGGGAGCACTTGGCGCTCGGGGTCGGCGAGCCGGTGCCGGTGTCGGCGATGCACGGTCGTGGTGTCTTCGAGCTGCTCGATCTCGTTGCACGGCGACTCGACCTCACCGCGGCGGAGGAGCCGGAGGCGGCGCCGGCAGCCGACGTTGCCGTCGCGATCGTGGGGCGGCCGAACGTCGGCAAGTCGAGCCTGTTCAACCGACTGGTTGGCGAGCCGCGGGCCATCGTCTATGACCAGCCGGGCACGACCGTCGACACCTTGGATACGGTCGTCGAGACCGACGAGGGTCGCATCCGCTTCGTTGACACCGCTGGGCTCCGGCGCCGCAGCCGCTACGAGTCGGGCACTGAGTACTTCTCGATGGTGCGCACGCTGGCGGCGATCGATGCGGCCGACGTGTCGCTGCTCGTGATCGACGCGACCGAGGGCGTCACCGGATGGGATCAGCGCCTCGTCGAGCGCATCGACGCCGCGGGCTCACCGGTCGTCGTCGTGCTGAACAAGTGGGACCAGCTCGACGCCGAGGCCAAGGACCGCATCGAGCGTGACGTCGAGGACCGACTGGCTTTCGTGACGGGGCTCGATCCGGTTCGGATCTCGGCACTCACGGGCCGCGGCGTGCATCGAGTGCTGCCGGCGATCTTCGCGGCTCGGGCCGACTACGAGCGTCGCGTGCCGACGGGCCAGCTCAATCGCTTCTTGAACGAGCTCCAGTCGGAGCACCCCCCGCCCGCCGGGCGCATCCTCTACGCGGTACAGGGGGCGACGCGGCCGCCGACCTTCACACTCTTTGCGAACCGCAGCCTCCCGCCGCCGTACCTGCGATTCCTCGAGCACCGGATCCGAGAGGCCTTCGAGATGGATGCGACGCCGATCAAGCTCAGGGTGCGTCGCCGCGGGGCGTGAGTGGAGGAGGGTCGCGTGGATCAGTACGAGCGCATCGGTGAGCTCGCCGAGACCACGAAGTACGCCTGGCCGAGCTCGGTCGAGGAGCGTCTCGTGGCCTCGGGCAAGTTGCACGCGCGTGAGCGCATCGGTCTGCTCGTCGATGCGGGCAGTTTTCGAGAGGACGGTCTGTTCGCGAACGCCACCGACCCCTCGCTCCCGGCCGACGGGGTCGTGACCGGTACGGGCACCGTCGACGGCCGTCCGGTGGCGATCATGGCGAACGACCAGACCGTCAAGGCCGGCTCCTGGGGTGCGCGCACCGTCGAGAAGATCGTTCGTATCACTGAGCTCGCCTACCGCCATCGACTCCCGATCATCTACCTGGTCGATTCGGCGGGAGCTCGCATCACCGATCAGGTCGAGCTGTTCCCGGGCCGACGGGGTGCGGGGCGCATCTTTGCGAACCAGGTTCGTCTCTCGGGCAGGGTCCCGCAGGTGTGCTGTCTGTTTGGCCCATCGGCGGCGGGAGGGGCCTACATCCCGGCCTTCTGCGACGTGGTCTTCATGGTGGAGGGACACGCCTCGATGTACCTCGGCTCTCCCCGCATGGCAGAGGTGGTGATCGGTGAGCGCGTGACGCTCGAGGAGATGGGCGGCGCGCGCATGCACGCGACGATCTCTGGATGCGGGGACAACCTCGTCGTCGACGATCGTGGGGCGATCGAGGCGGCTCGAGCATTCCTGTCGTATCTGCCGAGCGACTTCGAGGGCGATCCTCCCCGTGAGGAGCCTCGAGAGCCGCTCGTGCCGCTCGTGCGGTCACTGATCCCAGACGCTCCACAGCAAGGCTACGACATCCATCGCGTGATCGAGGGTCTGGTGGACGCGGGGAGCTTCTTCGAGCTCAAGCCGCTGTTCGCCCCGGAGCTCGTGATCGGCTTCGCACGCCTCGACGGCCAGAGCATCGGGATCGTGGCGAACAACCCTGCGGTCAAGGGGGGCGTCCTCTTCGTGGACTCCGCGGACAAGGCTGCTCGCTTCATTTGGCTCTGCGATGCGTTCAATATCCCGCTCGTGTTCCTCGCGGACGTGCCGGGGTTCATGATCGGCTCCGAGGTCGAGCGCCAGGGGATCATCCGTCACGGCGCCAAGATGATCACTGCGGTCGCCGAGGCGACGGTGCCGAAGGTGAGCGTGATCGTTCGCAAGGCCTACGGTGCGGGGCTCTATGCGATGTGCGGTCCAGCCTTTGACCCCGAGGCGACGATCGCCCTGCCAGGGGCGTCGATCGCGGTCATGGGCCCAGAGCCTGCAGTGAACGCGGTTTACTATCGCAAGATCCAGGAGATCGACGATCCGGCCGAGCGTGAGCGCTTCGTCGCCGCTCGTCGTGAGGAGTACGAGCGCGACGTCGACCTCGTTCGGCTCGCCGCAGACCTCGTCGTGGATGCCATCGTCCAACCCGAGGACCTCCGCTCGGAGCTGATCGCTCGACTCAGCCGTGCGGCGGTCAAGGATCGCCATTTCTCGGAGCGTCGACACGGGGTACCACCGGTGTAGCACCGCACTTCGGTGAGCGCTGCCACTAGGCTTGAGGCATGCCCTGGTGCGAGAGCTGCGAGCGCTTCCAGGATGCCACGGAGCTGGACAAGGAAGGGCACTGCCCGAGCTGTGGTACCGTCATCGCACCGCCGAAGCGAACCCCGTGGCACTTCAAGCTGCTGCTGGTCGCGACGGTGATCTACCTGACCTATCGCCTCATCCAGCTCATCATGTGGCTGCACCATGTCCTCTAGCTCGTCTAGCTCGTCGTCATGGACGCCGCGTCGAGACGGCGTACTCGAGGAGCTGGCCCCGGGGGTGTTCGCCTACCTCCAACCCGATGGCTCCTGGTTCCTGTCGAACGCAGGAATCGTGCTCGCTGGGGAGCGTAGCGTCCACGTCGATACCACCGCAACCGTGCGTCGTACCCAGGCGCTCCTCGAGGCAGCTCGACGCGTCGGAGCACCATCGCGCCGCCTGCTGGTGGCGACGCACCACCATGGCGATCACACGAACGGCACCGCAACCCTCGATCCTGAGGTGATGATCGCTCAGCGCTCGGTGCCCGAGGAGCTCGCGACCGGGATCGTCGTGCCGCCGCCGGGCGTGTTCACGCCGGTGGAGTGGGGGGAGATCGACGTGCGCATGCCGGACGTGCTCTTCGACGACGGTCTTACCCTGCGGTTCGACGATCACGAGATCGAGGTGAGGGCGGCGGGTCGGCCTGCGCACACACGAGGCGACGCGGTGGTCTGGTTGCCCGAGAGCCGCGTGCTCTTCGCTGGCGACCTCCTGTTCGTCGGCGGCACCCCCTTTGCGCTGGGCGGGTCGGTGCAGGGCTGGATCGAGGTCATCGCGTGGCTCCGAACCTTCGACGCCGACGTCATCGTGCCGGGGCACGGCCCACTTGCGACGACGGCTGATCTCGACGCCGTCGAGCGCTATCTCCGCTTCGTGTGGCACCTCGCGCACGAAGCACACGAGGCCGGGGTGCCCCCGCTCGAGGCGGCGCGCTCCGTCGATCTCGGCGAGTTCGCTGCGTGGTTGGACCCAGAGCGCCTCGTCGGCAACGTGCATCGAGCGATCGCCGAGCTCGATGGGCGCGAGGTCGATGTGCTCGCTGCCTTCGGCGATATGATCGCCTACAACGGCGGACGCCCGCTGACCTGCCACGCCTGAGCAGGACGACAGAGGGTCGTGACCCCGTCCTCAACTGGAATCAGATCTCGGGCCGATACCTCGTGCATGGCTCTTCGCGTCGTCGCTCCGTCCACACTTCGTTCTCTCGAGCTCCGGGCTGCTGCACTGGACGCGGTCGAGATCCCGGTGATGATCGCCGAACCGGAGGGAGAGCAGACCATCGTCTACGTCAACCCGGCAGCCGAGGCCCTCTTCGCCGAGCACGCTGTCGAGCTGAACGCCGGCTTGCAAGGCGCCGACGTGCGCCATGCATTCGGGGGGAGCATCCATCGGTTCCACCGCGATCCGGAGCGCGTCCGACGCGTGCTCGGAGAACTGCGGGCGCGCGGCGGGAGTCACAGCGCCCAGATTCGGATTGGTGATCGCATCCTCGAGACCCACGTACGTCCGGTGCACGATCGGGGTCGGCTCGTGGGTTACCTGGCTCACTGGTTCGACCGGACGGCGATCGAACAACTGGCGCGCGAGGAGGCGGTTCGTGCCGAGGCGAGGTTCGGTGAGCTCTCGTCGGGCGTCGCCCAGATCGCGGCCGCGGTCGAGGAGCTGCGCGCCTCTGCGGCCGAGGTTGCGCGCGCATCAGGGGACCTGCGACAGCTCGCGACGAGCGCATCGGAGGCTGCTCGCGACGGGGACGCCACGGTCGGTCGAGTGATCGACGCGGTCGGGGTCCTGTCGGAGCGAATCCGGAGCACCTCCGAGGCGCTGACCGCCCTTGCCGAGCGCACCCGTTCGCTCGATGCCGTTGCCGGGGCCATCGGGGGGATCGCGGACCAGACCAATCTGCTCGCCCTGAACGCCGCCATCGAGGCATCTCGTGCGGGGACTGCGGGACGGGGGTTTGCGGTCGTCGCCGACGAGGTTCGACAGCTGGCAGGTCGTGCGGGCGAGCTAGCGCACCAGATTGGGGTCGGCATCGCTGAAGTGCGCGATGGCGTCAGCGAGGCCGTGCGAGTGATCAGCGAAGGTCTCGAAGAGTCGGAGCGCAGCGTCGAACTTGGGGGTTCGGCTCGGGCTGCCGTGGCGGGGATCGTGGACGGGCTCGCATCGGTGCAAGGTCGCGTGGGTGAGATCGCAACGGCCACCGATCAGCAGCAAGAGGCCGTCGGAGAGATCTCCGGCCGGCTCCACGACATCGTCCGCTCTCATGGGCTTGATCGAGAACGCCCTGATCGCCGTGAGGTCGTGAGCGCCGCTCGTCGCTTTGGTCTCGACGACGGCCGCCAAGGCTAGGAGGCCCCCGGACTCTCGCTCGGTAGACTCGCTGGCAACGGGCTGTGGCGCAGCTTGGTTAGCGCGCTTGACTGGGGGTCAAGAGGTCGCCGGTTCAAATCCGGCCAGCCCGACCAGCATCACTCCTCACTGAGGCGCTAGGTGCGAAGCTGCATAGTTCAGACTTGGGTGCTCCTGCTACCTAGAAAGCAACCTATGGCCCAACCCACTGAGGTGGGACGCTCTTGGGTAGGTTGGCACGCGGCCTACCAGAGGGATGGGTTCGACCACCCGCTATCGCGACGGTTACCGTGCTCAGCTGCGGTGGGTCGACGTGCTCGGCAAGGCCCCTTGTCGTGCGTGCGCCACCAAGCGACGCCAAGAGGCTGGCTGGCCCCTTCGCGCGGGGACAAGGAGCCGGTCATCGCGTTACGAGCTGGTGTCGCCTTCGAGGCGAGGCGGTCGCGCCGTGGTAGCCTTGCATCAGGAGGCGCGGAGCGTGATCATTCGCGAGCATCCCAGGCTGAGCGTCGACGACGCCGCGTTGGCGGCCTTGGCCGATCGCTTCGGCATCGAAGAACTGGCTCTGTTCGGGTCGGTGCTGCGCGACGACTTCATGCCAACGAGCGACGTGGACATGCTCGTGACGTTCGAGCCCGACAGCCCGGTGCGGAGCCTGCTCGACCTGATCGAGGTCCAGCAGGAACTCGGGGCGCTGTTGCGCCGGCGTGTCGATCTCGTGGAACCTCACCTGCTGCACCGATTCATCCGGGAACAAGTGCTGGCCGATCGGCGCACGATCTATGTCACGCCACACAGACAGCGTGTATCTTGACCACATCGTGGTCGCTTGCGACCGGATTGACCGGTACTTGGCTGGAGTGTCGTACGACGCCTTCCTTGCGAATGACGAGAAGCAAAGTGCGGTCATCCGACAGTTGGAGATCATCGGGGAGGCGGCGGGTCGGCTGAGCGAAGCCTTCCGCCGCAGCAACACCGAGATCCCTTGGGGCCGCCTCAAGGCCCTTCGTAACGTCCTCATTCACGCCTACGCCGACGTAAACGTCGAGCGCGTGTGGACCGTCGCTCGAGAGGACGCCCCGGTGCTCAGGGGAGTAGCGGCTCGGTTATTGACCCGTCTCCCAGGGCCAGACAAGGGACGCGCGAGCTTTCCTCCGTTTGCCTGACCGGGCGACGTACGGCACGACCACGCATCCGGCGAGGATTGCCTTCCCAAATGGGTTGACACTTGTTACGGGGGAAGGGATGAACTGGACACCGCCACCAGCCCTCGCTAACGGACCCGCTCGCCTGGGAAGAGGCCACGACCTCGACCAGTTCCGTAGAGACGCGGCCGTGCTCGTCCTCGGCCAGCACCGCAACATCGCCGAGTTCGCCCGCGAGCTCGGCGTCAGCGAGCAGGTGCTCGGTCGAGGTGACGCCGAGTGTCATGACTCTACCGGCACCGTCGACAGCTGTGCCGCAAGCGGGTCGGCTCTGACCGCTGACCCCGGGTCACAAGAAGGCCGGTGCCTACCCTGGGCAGCGCTTGACAGCGTCGCACGATGCGCGCAGGTTGGAGATGACCGGGGTTGTGGACCCGAAGACCTGCCGTCCGGTCGTGGGCGTGTGGGTCGAGTGAGAGGGGGCAGGCATGACAGTGCGGTTCGAACGTTCGCGATGGTCTTCCTTGCTCGTGCTCGCGGGGGTGGGAATGGCCGGGTGCGGTGCGGTCGTCTCAAGCGGTCATCACGCCTCTGCACCGCAGCGTGCGAGCCACTCGACGACCACTCCTGTCGTAACTCCGACACCGTCGGCAAGTAGTAGCGCTGCTCCGCCGGACATCGCGGGGATCGAGCTCTCCTTCGTTCCGAGCCCGGACGGGAGCTTGCCGACGGGGGTGGTGGTGTCGGTCGAGGGGAGCAGGCTGGGAGACACGCCGAACGCGGACTCGTTCACGGTTGCTCGAGCCAACGGACAAGATCTTGCGTCGGCGATCCTCGGCGGGGCGACGAGCGGCGGCACGCTGCGACAGTGGTCTGATCAGCACATCGTGTTCTCGGTGCCGTACACGAGTAGCGCAGAGGCCGAGGCCTTCTCCTCGGCCGGCGTCAACGTAACGGTGACGACGAGACACGGTTCCGTGGCCGAGGAGGTGAGCTTGCCGACGAGTCCCCTTTGGCGTCCGTGGCTGGTCTGGGGTGCCTCGATGCCGGCGGTCGCCGCGGAGTACTTCGCTCTTGGAAGCGCAGAACCCGACCTGACTGCCTTGAACGGTCAAGCCCAGCAGGGTCAGTTCCCAGCGTCGGCCCAGGTGGCCGAAGCGGCCGTTCCCGGCGGCCGACCGGATCCAGTGCGGGTGTGGCCGGTAGTCGATGCGAAGGGCTACTGGTTGATCCAGCCGACAGACCTCGTCGGCGGGGTGGTGCCAGCGGGCGACTATCTGATCTACGAGGGTCGTTTCTTCGGCGACCCCTTGGCCGGTCACTTCTCCTGGCTCGTGGTAGGCGAACCCGTCGGCACGCCGAGTGCGTTCGAGTCCGCCGCCCACCTCGAGGTGCTTGCTGGTTGCAGCGCGCCCGCGGGTCACGTCTGCTAGGTCTCGCCGCAGTCTTCTGAGGCGCAACTCGCCGTCTCGGGGGTTTCCGTGGCGCCAGTGCAGACTGTGGCAGCTACGCGTGTCGGACAGGCGCTGTTGCCAGGCGCCACGACGGGTCGCGTTCGCTCGCGTGGAACGCGCTGAGGTCGAGGCTGCGTGCGGGGGAAAGGCGTGGCGGCGCGCGTGAACCAAGGCGCGCTAGTCGGCGGGCTCCGCAAGCTCAGGCGCGGGCGCCGCTGGTGGTGAAGCGAAGCGACGCGAGGCTGGTGTTGCGAGCACGGCGAGCGCAGCGAGGAGCAAGGCGAGCCCGGCCACGTCGACGAAGCGTGACGCGCCGATGGCGCGTACCGCGAAACCGGCGATGGCAACTGAGACTGGAAAGAGCCCCACCGAGGCGAGCACCATCATGCTCATGATGCGCCCGAGCAGGCGCGGATCGGCCCAGAGTTGAACGGCCGTCACCATGACGATGTTCGCAACGGCGAGGAGAGCGCTGAAGCCCGCAAGGTCGATCGCGGCGATGGGGAGCGATGCGGTTGCGGGCATGAGAAGCAGGAGCACGGTCGCGCTTGTGAGGAGGGTGCCGCCGACGACGAGCGGTCGGTGTAGCCGAGGGAGGCGCGCTGCCGCGAGCGCACCGACGAGGCCCCCGGCGCCGAAGCTGGCAAGGATGACGCCGTAGCCAGTGGCATCGGCGTGGAGCGTGGTGCGCGCAAAGACGGGCAGAGCGACCTCGCTGAGGCCGCCGAGGCCGAGATTGGCAGCCACCGTGGTTGCGATCATGAGGAGCAGCACCGGCTCGTGCACGAGGAGGCGCCGAAGCGTGAGTGGAGGAGAGGGGGCGGGGCCCGCTTGCCGTGTGCTCGTCGAGGCCGGACCGTGTGAGTGGACCGCGTCGTCGGTGCGATGGTGAGCGATGAGCGCGAGCGATCCTGCCGAGACGGCAAAGGTCGCAGCATCGATGCCGAAGCCGGTACCTGGGCCTGCGATCCCCACGATGAGGCCGCCGAACGCCGGGCCAAGCAGCGTGGCGAGCTGGGTGGCCGCGGTTGAAGTCGCGTTGGCTCCTTGGAGTTGGTCGGCTGCGATGAGCGCTGGGATGATCGAGAAGGACGCCGGGAGAAAGATCCCCTCGCAGGCGCCGAGGACGAGGGCGATGGGGATGAGCACGGCTGGTTGTGCCGGTCCGTGGAGTGCGACGGCGGCAAGCAGCCCGGCGGCTGCGGTTCTCGTGCCGTCTGCGATGAGCATGGCGGTCCAGGGCCGCACTCGGTCGGCGATGAAGCCGCCCACCGCGACGAACGCGGTGCGAGGCACCCCGTAGGCGGCGAGGACCGCCGCAAGGAGGATTGGACCGTCGTGCTGGGCCAGGACGTACCAAGGCAGAGCGACTGCGTAGGCGAGGTCGCCGAGCGTGGATGCGAGTTGTCCGGCGACGAGGAGCCGAAAGCCCGGCTCGCGAAGGGCCGGGGGAACCGCCGGTCTCATTGGTGCTGGGCTCCGCCAGCCTCGAGGTCGAAGGGGTGCGCATCGAGGATGATCTCGACAGCCATGGCGTCAGGGGGACGGGTCGAGGGATCGCTGAGCCGGTCTGGGTAGCGCTCCTGGATCAGGCGAGCGAGTTCGGCGAGCAGGTCGGTGGTCTCAGTGGGGGTGAGCCAGACGACGAACTGAGATGTCGAGAGCGCGTGGCGCCACGGTGCTGCATACGTGTGGGCCACCTGCGACCAGCCTTCGAAACGCTCGATCCAGCGGCCCTGGAGGACGCGAGCAAGCTCGCTCGCCGCGATGGCTTCGTCCGGGTCGTCGGCGTGGGGGTCGAAGTGCAGGGGGGCGGCGACGGCCCTCCAGGGCCGTTCTCGTCCGTGACCACCGTCAGCGCGCTCGACGAAGCCGAAGCGTGCGAGTTCACGAAGGTGGAACGAGCAGCTCGCAGGCGTCGTCGAGAACAGCTCACTGGCTTGCGTCGCGGTGAGCGTGCCATGGGTGACCAGGGCTTCGAGGAGCTTGATGCGCAACGGGTGTGCGAGTGCGCGCAACGCGCGTGGGTCGCGGAGGTGTCGTGGGGTCGCGGCGGCATCGGTCATGGCTCCCATGCTAGTTACGAAGGAATCCTTGCGCAACAAAATTTGCGAAAGATTCCTTGCGAAATCTCGGTGCGGGGGGCGTTGTGCCATCGAGGAGCTCCCAAACGCGCGCCCTCTGTCAGCGTGCAGTGGATTGGGCCTGGGGCGGGGCCGGCGACGGATCGACGAACTGCCCCCGTCGTCGCTCGGTTCGGGGTCGGGTCCATCACGAGGCCCGGTCGTCGTGCATCGAGGACACCAGGCACGCCTGCCGTGCGGGTAGCGACACGGCGCGCCTCGAGGACCCGTCAGCGGGCGCGTGCGAGCTCGTGTCGGGTCCGTGCTTCTTCTACCGTGGTTGGTGTGCCTGGAGACAGCCTCGACGAGTCACGGCTCGAAGCCCTGCGTCGGGACCTCGGGCAGGTCGACCTGCGCCCGCTGCCCTGGCGGGCGCGACCGTGCGATCCGTGGCACGTCTTGGTTGCGGAGACCATGTTGGTGCAGACCCAAGTTGCGAGGGTCGAAGAGACCTTCGTCGCCTTCATCGAGCGCTTCCCGACGCCACGCGCGCTTGCAGACGGCGGACTCGTCGCTGCGCTCGAGTCGTGGGGACGACTTGGCTACTACCGGCGGGCCGAGCGCCTGTGGCGCGCCGCCGTGGTGATCGTGGAGACGTGGGCCGGCGCCTGCCCCGTCGGAGAGGACGCGCTGCGGGCGTTGCCTGGGGTGGGGCGCTACGTCGCCCGCGCCGTTGCGGTTCAGTGCGGTGGGCTCGCCGCTCTCCCGATCGACACGAACGCGCGTCGGGTCCTGGTGCGCGCGCTCCTCGGCGCGCCCGCATCCGACTCGATCCTCGAGCAGGTCGGGTGCGAGCTGGTGAACGGATGCGACGCCGATCGGCTGACGCAGGCAGTCTTCGACGTCGGCGCGTTGCGGTGCCGAGCGGCGCCACAGTGCGATGCGTGCGAGCTACGCCGGTCGTGTCGAACCCACCGAGAGGGACTCACTGATCCGTGGGTGTCGCGGCATCGGCAGGGTCCGTATGTCGGTTCGCTTCGTGAGGCCCGGGCCCGTGTCCTGCGAGCACTCCTCGCCGGTCCCCAGAGCCTGCGCGACCTCGAGCGACACTCGGGTGTCGACGACCATCGCCTCGAAGCGGCGCTGCGAGGGCTGCGTGCCGATGGCCTCGTCGAGACCGACGGACAGGAACGGTGGTGGGTCCCGGAGCGACCTCGCTGACCCACCGCGCACAAAGTCGATAGAACAGATCGGAATTATTGGCTAGGCTTGGCGTTAGAGCATGTGCAGGCTCTGCGATAGGAGGGACGCGTGCGTATCGCTGAGGACGTCACCAAGCTGGTCGGCAATACTCCGCTCGTACGACTCAACCGCGTGATCGACGGGGCGGGGGCCACCGTCGTCGCAAAGCTCGAGTTCTACAACCCTGCCAACAGCGTGAAAGATCGCATCGGCGTGGCCATGATCGACGCGGCCGAGCGCGAGGGGCGCCTCAAGCCCGGGTCGACCATCGTCGAGCCGACGAGTGGCAATACCGGTATCGCGCTCGCCATGGTCGCCGCCGCACGCGGTTACCGGTGCATCTTGACCATGCCCGAGACGATGAGTCGCGAGCGCAGGATGCTGCTGCGTGCCTTCGGCGCCGAACTGGTGCTCACGCCGGGTCCCGAAGGTATGGGCGGCGCCATCGCCAGGGCGGAACAGCTCGTCAAGGAGCACCCTGACTACGTCATGCTCCAGCAATTCGAGAATCCGGCGAATCCCGCGATCCATCGAGCCACGACCGCCGAGGAGCTCTGGCGGGACACTGACGGCGCGATCGACGTGGTGGTCGGGGGCGTTGGCACGGGTGGAACGATCTCCGGCATCGGTCAGGCGCTCAAGCCACGGCGACCCTCGCTGCAGCTGATCGCCGTCGAACCCGCGGCTTCTCCCGTGCTCTCGGGTGGCCAGAAGGGACCGCACCCGATCCAGGGGATCGGGGCCGGTTTTGTCCCCGGGACCTATGACGCAACGGTCGTCGACGAAGTCGTCCAGGTGACGAACGATGAGGCCTTCGAGATGGCTCGGCGGATGGCGCGCGAAGAGGGCCTGCTCGTCGGGATCTCGTCCGGCGCAGCCGTGGCTGCGGCGCGGCGCGTAGCACAGCGGCCCGAGTCGGCGGGCAAGCTCATCGCCGTCATCATCCCGTCCTTCGGGGAGCGGTACCTCTCGACGCCGCTCTTCGCCGACTTGGCGGACGCGTGATGCTGAACGAGATGCGCCGCGACCTCGACGCGGCGCTCCACCGGGACCCTGCGGCTCGTTCGCGCATCGAAGTCGCGTTGCTCTATCCAGGCGTCCATGCGGTGTGGGGGTATCGCCTGGCCCATCGACTCTGGGAGCGCGGCCATCGGTTCGGAGCCCGGTGGTTGTCCTACTGGCTGCGGCGGCGCACAGGTGTCGAGATTCACCCTGCAGCTCGCATCGGTGCAGGCCTCTTCATCGATCACGCGACCGGTGTCGTCATCGGGGAGACGGCCGAGGTCGGCGAGGACGTCACGCTGTATCACGGTGTGACGCTCGGGGGTCGTAGTCTCGAGCACGGCAAGCGTCATCCGACCCTGGGCGATCGCGTGGTCGTCGGTGCGGGCGCGAAGATCCTCGGGCCGGTCGAGATCGGCCACGACACCCACGTCGGTGCAAACGCCGTGGTCCTCGAGTCGATGCCGTCACACGCCGTCGTCGTCGGTGCGCCGGCGCGGGTCGTCCGTCGCGACCCCCGCCTGTGTTCCACGATCGAGGGAACGACCCCCGAGGGTACCATCACGGTGCTCCCGGGACTCGCCGAGCAGTCCGAGAGCGTCATCGACTTCTCCATTTGAGCTCGTCCCCTCGAGCTGGCGCAGCTCCCTGACGCCCTCGAGATCGTGTGGCGTGAGCGCCCGAGGACGATGCGGCCAGAACGCGGGTGAGGTCGGTGTCGCGAGAGTGCTCGCGACCGTGCAGCGACTTGTGAGGGTCGTCGGTTCGGGGACATCGGCACAGAGAGGCTCCAACGTCGGCCCAATAGTTGTCTCACGCGGCACGGTCCGACTGCTACATCGCCTCGGGGCCCTACGTTCTGGGGGCAATATCCGCTGGGAACAATATCCGCTGGGAACAATATCCGCTGGGAACAATATCCGCTGGGAACAATATCCGCTGGGAACAATATCCGCTGGGAACAATATCCGCTGGGAACAATATCCGCTGGGAACAATATCCGCTGGGAACAATATCCTCTGGGAGCGACATGCTCTGGGAGTAGACGACGCCTCACACCAGCGCCCCCCGTGCAGGAGCGCCGTCCCGCGGTTGCGGCATGCGCGACGCGACCACGTCGCCGTGAGTCGTCGCAGGTCCTGGGGGATCGTGTCGGCGGGCGAGATGGGGTGACCGAGGGGATTCGAACCCCCGACCTCCAGAGCCACAATCTGGCGCTCTAACCAGCTGAGCTACGGTCACCGAGTGGGCGATAGCCTACCTGGCGGCGCTCAGGAGAGGTGCAGGCCGACCGAGGGCCACAGCGTCACGGTTGCTCGAGTGGTACCGTCGCCGATGGGATCCAGGCTGACGAGTATCGACCAGGCATGATGATCGATGCCGAGTGTGCCGATGAGGGCATCGGGGGCGAAGGTCGTGAGGTGTCCGACGCCGCGGAGGAACCGGCGCCCGGTCTGGAGCGAGATGCGCGAGTGCACGAGCGCGAGTGCGCCGTTGGGTTGGGGGATGCCCGCTGCGTCGACGACGAGATGCAGGGCGGGTCGGCCGACGAGTCGGATAGCGACGTTCACGACCTGGTGGAAGTTCGGTCGAGAAGCGTCGAAGACGCCCGCGAGCGACAGCGTCACCGATCGCTGGGCGGTGTGCTCGGTGTCGGTCAGCACCCCGCTCGACAGCGTCTCGATGGAGGCACGTTGCGCAGCGGGTGCGGCGATCGTGAAGGTGTGTTGGGGCGTTCCGGCGATCTCGAGGGAGACGGGGGGCGGATGCAGGAGGAAGCTGACCACGAGGCCGATCGCCGCCACGGCGACGAGCGCTCCCCGGAGCGGTCGGGGCCAGCGGCGCGGAAGACGCCAGAGCGCGGCGATCGCGACGGCGACCGGGAAGGTGACGACCGGCCAGATGACAAGTAGCGGGATAGGGACGAGGGCGAGGATGCCGCCCGCGCTTGCAGCCGCTCCGAGTGCGGCGAGCCAGGTCGCGCTCCGTCGAAGGTTCGGCGCGAGACCAGTTGCGGTGGCGACGAGCGCCGCGGCGACGAACGTCTCGTCGACGGCGAGCGTCGGGACGCCGATCGGGGCTGCTCGATGGTGCGACGCGAGGAGTGAAGCCGTGGCGATGGCGGTGGCGGCGGCGAGGGCGATCCAGGCGAACCCACGCCAGAGCATGAGAGCCCGTCGGCCCACGTTGCCGAGGGGACGCGCGGTGACGGCCACGACGGAGATGGCGATGAGTTGAGCAAGATCGAGGACGACCAGTGCGGTCGCTGCGGTCGTCACGGTCTCCTCGCCCGGGCCACGCCGTGAGTGTAGGAGTGCTGCGGCGATCCGCAGCGCTAGCCTCGCGCAACGGGAGGTGCTCATGGTCGCAGCGGTCGCTCGCGCGGCGACGGGGGTCGTCGGTTTCGTTGGGCTGGTCCTCACCATCGTCGGCTTCGCAGGCATCGTCGTCGATCTCGTCCGGCTCCGGACGACATCTCGCCGCGATCTGCGTCTGCGGACGGCGCTGCAGTCGTTCCGTCAACTCGACCGCTCGCAGCGAGCTGCCGTGCTCCTTGCGCTGCGCCGTGGGCCCGTGCCGCGCGAGCTCGAGCCCCTGGTGCGTGAGCAGGCCTATCGCGTCGTCGCGCAACCCGTGCCTTTCGGCGCTGCTGTGGGCACCGTGCTGGTTGCGGCCGGCGTGATCCTTGCTCGCTGGCCGAGCATCGCGTTCGTCGTGCTCGGGGTCGTGATGGTGCTCGTCGCGTCCGTCGCGGTCGTGAGCTCGATCGGGGCACGCGAGCGTGCGCGTCGCGTGCTGGCCAAGCTCGAGGGGCGCTGACGCCGAGACGACCGCGCGGGCGAATCGTGCGGTATCGGGGCCGGATGTCCTCGAAGACGTGATACCCTATTGGGTATGTGCAGAGCGGTGACCTGTCCACAGTGCAAGCGTCCGACCTGGTCTGGCTGCGGCCAGCATGTTGAGCAGGTTCTCGGACACATTCCGCCGGAAGATCGGTGCCAATGCGGCTCCTCCTCCGGCGGCCGGGGATTCTTCCGGCGCTAGTCCTTCTCCATTCCCTCTCGGATGCATGGCTACCCCCGCTACCACGAGGTACCGGGGGTAGCGTCATCTCGGGCCTGTCGGCCGATCGTTGATCGTCGGTCGGGGCATCGGCGGCTGCGAAAGCGGTTCGGCTGTGCTCGCGCACCCGGTGCGTCGAGAGGGCCGATGCGCGACGGCGCGCGAGCACCACTCGTCGTGCAGCGCGTGGGGCATGCGTCGTCGCGAGCTCTGGTGGCGGCGAGGCCGGATGAGGCCTCGCGCCTCGGTGTCGCGCAGCGCGCGCCCAGATCCGTGGACTTGGGCGCGTGGGCGAACGAGGCAGGTGCCTGGCTCGATTCCTGAGCACAGCCTGAGGCGGAGCCAGGCAATTCCTTGACGGCGCGATGGCTGCGACGCACAATCTGGGTGTGCGTGGAAACGGTTCCACCGCTCGCGGTGGGCGTCTCGGGGCGCGGAATCATCGCGTGACCATTCGCGATGTCGCCCGTCAGGCGGGCGTTGGCATCGCGACGGTCTCACGCGTGGTCAACGGTTCCGGCCCGGTGGCCGACGTCACCCGTCGCCACGTCGAGGACGCGATCCGTGACCTCGGGTTTCGGCCCAGTCGAGCCGCTCGTTCGCTGCGGCGCCGTGAGTCGAACGTCGTGGGCGTGCTGGTGAGCGGCGTGACCCAGGCATCGGTCGTCGAGCGTGTGCGTGGCCTCATCAAGGCGCTCGCACCGCTCGGCCTCGACCCCGTCCTCGTGGACGTTGCCGATCCTCACCAGCGCGAACGCGCCCTTGCGGTCCTGGTCGGAGAGGGTGTCGCCGACGCGATCGTGGCGATCTCGATCGAGGTGCCTGATGCGTGGTCATCGCGACTGCGTGAGCGCGGTGGACTCGTCGTGAGCGTCGACCACGATGCCCCTGGTTGGCCGTCGGTCGTCATCGACAACGTGCTCGGTGGACGACTCGCTGCCTCGCACCTCGTCTCGCTCGGTCACGAGCGCATCGGCTTCGTCGGGGATCGGCCGGCCGTCGGCATGGGCTTCTCTGCGAGCGCGGAGCGCGAGCGAGGCGTGCGGCAGGTCCTCAATGAGGCGGGCTTGACCTTGCGGCGTGCTTGGGTTCGCCATCCTCCCTTCGGCGTCGCCGAAGCTGCGGCGAGCGTGCGGTCGCTGCTCGCGAGCGGCTCGCCGCCGACGGCGGTCTCGGTTGCCTCGGACGTCCAGGCGATGGGGGTCCTTCGTACGGCGGCGGAGCTCGGCCTGCGCGTGCCCGACGACCTCTCCATCGTGGGTTTCGACGACATCGAGCTCGCCGAGGTGATCGGACTCACGACGGTTCGTCAGCCGCTCGAGGGGAGTGGTGCCTGGGCAGCAGGGGTACTTGCCGCATGGCTCCATGGCGAGCCCGTCGACGGCGGCCGTGTATGGCTGCCGCTCGAGGTCATCGTTCGCGGAACGACGGGGCCAGTACGACGCCAGGTGTCGCCTGACGAGTCGTCGGGGTTGAGCGCGGATCGTCGGGTCCGGGGCGATCGCAACGGCAATCGGAGAGGAGGTGCAGGTGTGCAGACCGCGCCGCGTCGAGCGGTGACGAGCGGTTCGAGGACGTAGGAAGACGTGTCAGGATGGCGCGCGGCCACGACCGCGCGCCGGGAGTGAGACAGGGGGATACGTATGAGTCACGGAACCAACCGACACGAGTTCGCGAGGGCGACCGAGGGCCAGCAGACGACACGGAGTCGGCGGCGACTGCGGCGCTCCGGTGCCGTCGGTGTCGTTCTCGCAGGGTCGATGGCGCTGCTCGCTGCCTGCGGGTCGTCGTCGACGACCTCGTCGACCTCGTCGACGACGTCTGGCGTCAATCTATCCAGTGCGCACGGCACGATCACCTGGTGGGCGAGCCCCATTGCGCAGGTAGGAATCCGCGCCGCGCTGATCCGCGCCTTCGAGAAGGCCTATCCCAAGATTCACGTCAACTTGGTGAGTGCACCCACCAACACCGACACCAACCGTGCGGATCTCGTCAACACCATTTCCGGTGGTGCGTCGACGCCCGACGTGTTCATGGGTGACGTCATCTGGCCGGCCGAGTTCGGGGCGCATGGCTTCGCCGTCCCACTGTCGAACTATTTGCCGTCGAGCTACTGGGCGAAGTTCGCCCCCGGTCTCGTGCAAGGCGCGACCTACAAGGGCAAGGTGTACGGATCGCCACTGTTCGAGGACGAGGGCTTCCTCTACTACCGCAAGGACCTGCTCGCCAAGTATCATCTCCCGGTCCCGAAGACCTGGGAGCAGCTCGAGAGCGATGCTGTGACGCTGGTCCATGACAACGCGGTCAAGTACGGCTTCGTCTGGGAGGGCAACAGCTACGAGGGGTTGACCTGTGACTTCATGGAGTACCTCACGAGCGCTGGCGGCAGCGTCGTGAACAGCTCCTATACGAAGGCCACCATCGACTCGCCGGCGGCGTTGCGCGCGCTCACGTTCATGCGCAGCTTGATCACCTCGGGCGCGTCGCCTGCGGCCGTCACGACCTTCGAAGAGCCTCAGGCGATGGCGGTCTTCGACTCGGGTCAGGCGGCCTTCCTGCGCAACTGGGACTATGCGTGGGCCAACTCCCAGACCCCATCGGACTCGAAGGTCGTCGGTGATGTGGGTGTCGCCCCGTTGCCGACCTTCCAGGGCGAGTCCTATCCCGGGTACTCGAACATCGGCGGCTGGAACCTCTACATCAACCCGCACTCGAAGAACCTCGCCGCCGACCTGGTCTTCATCAAGTGGATGTCCTCGACACAGGCTCAGGACATCCTCGGCAAGACCTACTCGGAGATCCCGACGGTCGAGTCGGTGCGGCTCGCGCTCGCGAAGGACCCGTCGATCGCACCCCCGATCAAGGTGGCTGCCGAGACGCGGCTCGTGCCGCGGCCCGCGGGCACGCCGAACTACCCGCAGGTGTCCTCGGCGATTTACACCAACGTGAACGCGGCCCTGGCGGGGTCGATGAGCCCGAGCGCTGCCTTGAAGACTGCGGCGTCGCAGATCAACACGGCGCTCGCTGGCGGCATCTAGTCGTCGCTCCTCGCCCGGGAGGGTCCCGTTGCTCGGGCCTCCCGGGCGAGCTCCATCCGCGCTGGCGCATCCGACGCCAGGCTGTCGAGGTTTGTGAGGTCGATCGTCGGCCATCGGTGCCGCCGGGGAGGTAGTTCTATGGTCGCTGGTATCGCGGTCCCGCCTCGGACCGCACCCGCACAACGGTCGGACGACCATCGTGCTCGTCGAGGCCTGGCTCGAGCAGGGTGGTGGCTGTCTGCTCCGGCGCTCGTCGTCATCGGCGCGGTCACGGTCTTCCCGATCGTGTTCTCCATCGTGCTCAGTCTCTCCAACGTCAACGTGACCGGCGCGGGCTTCCAGCTCGGCGGCGCGACGGGCGCCAACTACAGCGAGATCGTCCACGCTGCCGTATGGCGCTACGCCCTCGAGTTCACGGTCGGCTACACCGTGATCACGGTCTTCGTCGAGGTCGTGCTCGGCACGCTGATCGCACTCGTGGCGGCGCGGTTGACGAAGGGCCGAGGGCTCTTCATGGCCCTCTTGCTCCTGCCCTGGTCGATGATCACGGTGATCTCGGCCGAGCTGTGGGGCTACATCTACCAGGGGACTTACGGCGTGGCCGACGCCTTGTTCCAGGCGGTCGGGCTTGGCCATCCGCTGTTCCTCGGGACGCCGACTCCTGCGATCATCTCGATGATGGTGGCGGACATCTGGAAGACGACGCCGTTCGTCGGGATCATCGTGCTCGCGGGTCTCGTGATGCTGCCGGAGGACGTCTTCGAGGCGGCCCAGATCGACGGCGCTTCGGGCTGGACGACGTTCTGGCGCATCACCTTCCCGCTCCTGCGGCCGACGCTCGCGATCGCGACGCTGTTTCGTATACTCCAGGCCTTCGGGCTGTTCGACCTTCCCTTCGTGCTGACCGGCGGGGGACCTGGGACGTCGACGACGTCGCTCGCGCTGCTCGGCTACAAGGTGATGTTCGAGGATGTGAGTTTCGGACCGGGTGCGGCCATTGCGACCACGACGACCGCGCTCGTGCTGGCTGGTTGCATCGTGTTCCTGCGAGTCTTCCGCGCCCAAGTCGGCGCGGCGAAGGAGGCGTGATGGGTGCTCGTCGCCAACGTCCCCTCGCCCGGGTCGGGCGGTGGGCTACCGTGGCACTCGTCGTGGTCTTGATCGCGGCACCGCTGTACTGGCTGCTCGCATCGTCGTTGAAGACCCCCGTGAACATCGGGGCTTCGCCTACGCAGTACATCCCGAATCCGATCTCGCTGGCGAACTACCAGAGTGCGTTCGTCCACTACGGCTTCGGGCGTTACGTGCTCAATTCGGTCATCGTCACGCTGGGAGCCACCGCGCTCGTGCTGGTGCTCGGGACGCTCGCGGGCTACGCGTTCGGTCGGCTGCCCATGCGCGGGGTCGCGGTGGTGCTCGTGGTCCTGCTCATGATCTCGGTCTTCCCCGAGATCGCGGTGGTGCCGCCGCTGTATCTGGTGCTGCGCCAGCTCAATTGGCTGAACAGCTATCAGGCCCTCATCGTCCCCTACACGGCGTTCAACCTTCCCTTTGCGGTGTGGATCTTGCGGAACTACTTCCTCGGCATCCCCCATGAGATGGAAGAGGCTGCCCGGGTCGACGGCGCATCCACGCTGCGCACCGTCTGGTCGGTGATCCTGCCGCAGGCGCTCCCAGGGGTCTTCACCGCAGGGATCTTCACCTTCACGGCCTGCTGGACGGAGTTCCTCATGGCGCTCACCTTCGATAGCTCCAACAGCTATCGGACCATTCCGGTGGGCATCGCGCTCTTCGGATCGCCGACGGTGATTCCCTTCGGTACGATCTTCGCGGCCGCTGTCGTGGCGATCGTACCGATCGGGATCCTCGTGTTCGTCTTTCGTAAGTGGGTGGTCTCAGGGTTGACGGCTGGCGCGGTGAAGGGTTAGGAGGCATCGGCGCGAATGGACTCGGTGGACGAACTTGGTGCGACGCTCGCGGCAGCGCGGGCCGGAGGACGCTGGTGGGCCGGGGGCCTGCTCTATCAGGTGTACGTGTGGTCGTTTGCCGACAGCGACGGCGACGGTCTCGGAGACCTCGGCGGTCTACGCCAGCGACTCGACTACCTCCGGACGCTCGGGGTCGATGCGATCTGGCTGTCACCGATCATGCCGAGCCCACGGACCGACTGGGGCTACGACGTCGCCGACTACGACGTGGTCGACCCGGCACTCGGCGGTGAGGCGGCCTTTCGGGGACTCATGGCCGATGCCGAGGCAGGAGGTCTGCGGGTGCTCATCGATCTCGTGCCGAACCACACCAGCGATCAGCATCCGTGGTTCCAAGAGGCGCTTGCTGATCCGTCGAGCCCGAGACGTGCGTGGTACGTGTTCGCCGAGCCGCGCGCCGATGGTGGGCCGCCGAACAACTGGGTCGATGCCACAGGGTCGTCCGCGTGGACGCTCGATCCCGCCTCTGGCCAGTACTACCTCCACAACTTCCTCCCGACCCAGCCCGATCTCAACTGGTGGAACCCCGAGGTACGCGCCGCCTTCGAAGCGATCCTCGAGGAGTGGCTGGAGCGAGGCGTCGGCGGGTTTCGCATCGACGTGGCGCACGGGCTCGTGAAGGACGCCTTGGGGCGCGACGATCCTCCGGCCCCTCCCGGCACGCATCCGTGGATCGCCTGGGCAGGGAAGCTGAAGCGCTACTCGGCCAATCGCCCGGAGGTGCACGAGATCTACCGTCGGTGGCATGAGCTGGTGGCCAAGTGGGAACCGGCCCGCGTGTTGCTCGGCGAAACCTGGGTCCTCGATCCCATCGAACTCGCTCGCTACTACGGCTCGGCGGAGGCGCCCGAACTCGATCTGTGCCTGAACGTGGGGTTCATGGCGTCCGAGCCAGATGCATCTTCGCTGCGTCGGGTGATCGAGACGACGATCGCCGCGCTGCCGGTGGGAGCGATCCCGCTCTGGACGGGTTCGAATCACGACGTCTCCAGGCTCGCAACCCGCTGGGCTCATGGCGACCGAGAGCGAGCGCTCGCGCTGGTCGCCCTGATCCTCCTCCTGCCGGGCGCGGCGTTGCTCTACGCCGGTGACGAACTTGGCATGCGCGATGGCTCGGTGCCGCCCGAGCGCGTCCGCGACCCCATGGGCCAGCATGCCGATGGTGGCAACGTCTCGCGCGACCCTTGCCGCACCCCTATCCGATGGCAACCAGGACCTGGCGCCGGGTTCACGGCGCCCTCGGTCGAGCCGTGGCTGCCCTTCGGTGACGATCCGAGCGTCGAGGAGCAGCTCGCCGATCCGACCTCGGTGCTTGCGCGCACGAAGGCGATCATCGCGTCGCGGCGTGCACGTGAGGACCTCGTCGTTGGCGGGATTCGTTTCCTCGATGCGCCCGAGGGTGTCCTTCGCTTTCGACGAGGAACGCAGACGGAGGTCTACGTCAACCTTGCCGACGGCGACCGGACCGTCGACGTGGATGGCGGGCGTGTGCTCGTTGGAACTCGGCGACGCGGGAGCGAGCGCGTGGGGGGCACGCTCCAGCTCGCCTCGAGCGAGGTGGTTGTGGTCGATCTGGACGAGTCGTCCGCGTCGTAGGAGGGTCCATGGCAAGCATCACGATCGACGGTGTCACGAAGCGCTATGCGAACGGTGTCGTGGCGGTCGATGATCTGTCACTGGCGATCGAGGACGGCGAGTTCGTGGTGCTCGTCGGCCCCTCGGGGTGTGGCAAGACCACGACGCTGCGCATGGTGGCGGGCCTCGAGGAGGTGAGTTCGGGCACCATCCGCTTCGGCGATCGGGTCGTCAACGATCTGTCGCCGAAGGAGCGCGATGTCGCCATGGTCTTCCAGAACTACGCGCTCTATCCCCATATGACGGTGGAGGAGAACATCGGCTTCGCACTGAAGCTGGCCAAGGTTCCGAGCGGCGAGCGTGAGCGGCGAGTGCGCGAGGCCGCGCATGTCCTCGGACTCGAGCCGTTGCTCGACCGCAAGCCGTCGCAGCTGTCGGGCGGTCAGCGCCAGCGCGTCGCGATGGGGCGAGCGATCGTGCGTGAGCCGAATGTGTTCCTCATGGACGAGCCGCTCTCCAACCTGGATGCGAAGCTTCGCGTCCAGATGCGCGCCGAGGTCCTTCGCATCCAGCGCAGGATCGGTGTCGCCGCGCTCTATGTCACCCACGACCAGGTGGAGGCGATGACGATGGGCGATCGGGTCGCGGTCTTGCACCGCGGCCAGCTCCAGCAGTACGCGGATCCCCAAACCCTCTACCAGCGCCCGGCGAACCTGTTCGTCGCGGGCTTCATCGGCTCGCCCGCGATGAACCTCTTTCAGGGATCCCTCGTCCGTGACGACGGTGTCGCTCTCATGCTCGGTTCGCAGCGCATCGGCCTCGACGAACGGTTTCTCGCCGCCCATCCGGCCATCGCGGCGCACGTCGGTGGTGCGGTGATCGTCGGGGTGCGACCCGACGCGCTCGGCCGTTTCGGCAGCGTCGGCGAGCCGAACTCACTCGCGGCAACGGTCGAGCTGGTCGAGGAGCTCGGGAACGAACAGCTCGTGCACGTTCGGGTAGACGCGACCCCCTATCGCCTCGAGGTCGACGAGGAAGATCTCGAACCCGCGGCGGGTCTCGTCGGTGGAGGGGCGGAGGCCATTGCGAGGATCGATGCCGACCAGTCGGTGAAGAGCGGTCAGCAGGTCGGGATCGGCATCGATCCTGAGCGCCTCTACTTCTTCGATCCCGCGAGCGCTGCCGCCATCGGGTGAGCCGGCCTTCGTCGCGCTCGGGCGCGATCGCGGTCGTGTCCGTGACGCGCGCGCGTTGGCGCGGGGCGATCGGTGCGCGTTGGCCTTCGTGACGGCCCGTGCTGGCGGTGCCGCGCGGGAAGGCTGTCGCGCGAGCGTGGGGTTGGCCGCGCCCCGAGGTGAGCGCCTCAGGCCGTCGAGGCTCGCGCAGCGGTGTGATCGGGCTCGTCCGGATCGATGAGCGGGTACGTTCCGGTCACGAGGAAGTGCTCGTGTGTCAGGGTGCCCGCCGCGATGACGTCGCGTCGTGCGATCGCGTCCACGATGGCGCGATGTTGCTGGCGAGCCTTCGCATGGAGCTGTGGCGAGTACGGATGGGAGTCAAAGCCCAGGTTCGTCCCCTCGAACAGTTCTGCGTTGGCGCGTTCGAGGAGAGGGTTGTGGGTCGCTCGAGCGATGGCCTCGTGCAGCGCGCGATCGGCTGCGCGAGAAGCCTGGGCGCTCGCTGCGTCCTCGTACGCGGCGAGGGCGCTGCGCATCGCAGCCACATCGTCATCGGTGCGCCGCTCGGCAGCGGCACGGGCCAGCGCCTGCTCGACGACGTTGCGGTAATCGAGGAGTGCCTCGAGCGTTGACTTGATCGGCGCGAGGGCTCGTTCGAGCGCTGCGCGTTCCTCGCTCTCGCGATGCACGCCAGTCACGAAGGTCCCGCCCCCGCGCCCTCGTCGGGTCTCGAGAACACCGAAGGCGGCGAGGCGGCCGATGGCTTCGCGCAGCGTGGCCCGCGAGACGCCGAGGCGCGAGGTGAGCTCGCGTTCGGGCGGCAACCGGTCGCCGGGGTAGAGAATGCCGACGGCGATGGCGGCGAGGATCCGATCGGCGATCTGGTCTGGTGCGCTCTGAGGTCGCAGGATTCGCGAGAGATCGAGGTGGCCCCGGACGTCGGCGATGGGAGGAACCGCCCCCTGATGCTCTCGGCCCACGTCGCATCATCGTATCGGGCGGCGCCCTCGTGGCACCTGACAGATCACGGCAGCGTGAACAATGGACGAAAGGTCAGACCATTCTGCCATCGCTTTGCTACCATCGTCCCACGTGCCACGAAGGAGGGGGAGTGATGACGAGGGAGCGCACGGGGGGCGGGCAGGGCTTGGCTCGAGGTGCACTGCGTCCCATGAACGTGCTTGCCATCGCGGTGGCGGCGATCTCGCCGACGACGTCGGTGTTCTTGGTGTTCGGAGCCGGTATCGCGACTGCGGGTACCGGCGTGGTCGCGGCGTTCGCCATCGGCGCGGTCATCGCCATCGCGATGGCGTTGTGCTATGCGGAGGTAGGCTCGCTGTTTCCCTCTGCGGGGGGCGCCTACACGATCGTTCGCCGAGCCCTCGGCCCGATCGGCGGCGGCGTGGTCAACGTGCTCTTCCTCGTGCTCGGGGTTGTCGTCACCGCGTCGATCCTCGTTGCTGCGGCGACGTATCTTCAATCGTTGGCACCGGCGCTGCCGGTGAACTGGACGGCGTTCGCCATGATGGCGATCATCACCCTCTTGTCGCTCGATCGAATCTCACCGACCAGCTGGATGACGGCCGCCATGCTGGTGCTCGAGCTCGCGGTGATCACCGTCTTTGCGATCGCGGCCTTTGCGCACCCGGCGCTCCCGGGGCGCCTGCTCGTCCATCCCGTCGTTCCGATCGGTTCGAAGGGCGTGCTCGGAACGGTCGGGCTCTCTGCCGTGCTGATCGCCGTCGTTCCGGCCCTGTTCGCTTACAACGGCTATGACTGGCCGCTCTACTTTGCCGAGGAGACCACGGATCGTCGCGCCCTGCCTCGAGCCGTGCTGCTTGCCGTGGGCATCAGCGTGCTCTTCGAACTCGCCGCGGTGGTGGCTGCTACCTTGGCCATCCACGGTCTGGCGCACACGGCACAGAGCGCGTCACCACTCTCGTTGATTGCCGATCGCGTCATGGGTCCGACGGGGGCGAAGATCCTGCTCGTCGGGGTGATCATCGCCATGTTCGATACTGGTCTCGCGGGTAACCTTGCCTATGCGCGCATCTACTACGCCTCTGGACGTGACGAGATGTGGCCGCTTGCGGCGCTGAACCGCTTCTTTGCCCACGTCTCACCGCGCACCAAGGTTCCGACTTGGGGGTTTCTGGTGCTCTTCGTCGGCAACGGCATCCTTGCGATCTTCACGTCGCTCAACAACCTCATCACCTTCACCGGCGTGATCATCGTGACGATCTACCTGCTGGTTGCGGTGTCGGCACTCGTCGCCAGGGTGCGCGAGCGGCGCTCGAGTGGCGTCTTCCGTATGCCTCTGTGGCCAGTTCCTGCTGTCGTTGCGATCGGGGGCGTCGTGCTCGCGTTGAGTCAGCAGTCGAAGGGCGACCTCATCATCACGGCGGTCATCGTGGTCGTCGGGGTTGTCGTCACACTGGCGCGTCGGGGTGCGAGCACGCTTGGAGGCGCGCCGGTCGCGGACCTGCCGATGCCTGAGGATCACGCATGAGGGTGGCCACGATGCACACGGTGCTGGGAGACGACGAAGAAGTCCTCTCGAGGTGGGTGCGATGAGCCTCGTGCCACCTGGTGTGGTCTTGATCGGCGACCAGGCGGTGCAGCAAGTTCCCGTCAGTGAGTGCGGCGAGCCGCTGGTGGACCTCGGCGAGCGCGATCTCATCGTGATCGACGATCGGCTCGACGATGGGACCGGCAACCATCGGTTCGTGCGCGAGGGATTGGCGGAGCGCCTGGTGCGTGCGGCGCGTGCACTGCCCGAGGGACTGCGCCTCGCGGTCGTCGAAGGCTTCCGGTCCCGCGAGCTGCAGCGGCGCTACTTCGAGGAGTACTACGCAGAGCTCCTGGAGGCGAATCGGGGAGCAGATCCCGAGCGGACTCGTCTGCTGGCGAGCCGCTATGTAGCGCCTCCGGACGGATTCCCGCCGCATTGCTGCGGGGCGGCTGTCGACCTGACGCTCGTCGGAGCCGACGGCGCGGAAGTGGACATGGGATCGGCGGTGAACGCGAGTCCGGAGGAGAGCGCAGGTCGATGCTTCTTCGACGCCGAGACCATTGGCCGAGAGGCACGACGCATGCGGAGCGTGCTGCGCTCGGTGCTCGTGGCGGTGGGGCTCGTCAACTACCCGACGGAGTGGTGGCACTGGTCGTGGGGGGATCAGTACTGGGGACTCATGACCGGTGCGGGTGAGGCTCGCTACGGCGTGATCGACCGCTGACGATGGCACGGCGAGTGACGCTCCGAGCCCTTGACGCCTGGGGAGCTGGGCCGAGACTGCAGCGGACGGGCACATCCGACGGGGGAGTGTGGAACCCGAATGGAGGAGGCCGCCTCACGGTGCGGACCGAGCTCTGCACACTTGAGTTCTGCACACTTGATCTCGGCACATCTGAGATCTCGGCACATCTGAGATCTCGGCACATCTGAGATCTCGGCACAGCTGAGATCTCGGCACAGCTGAGCCCAGCACACGTGTGGCGCGGCCACGAGACGCCTCTCGTGCGTGCAACCGGCCGGTGCGCCCCCTGGGATTCGAACCCAGAACCTGCGGATTAAGAGTCCGTTGCTCTGCCGTTGAGCTAGAGGCGCGCGGGCCTCCCAGTATAGCGGTGGGGCCTGCGGCTCACGGGCCAGGCAGGCCGCTCGCTTGGTGTGGCCTGCTCGCTCCAGACCGGTGAGCGCCGTGGTCGTGTGCTCCCCGACGGCACGCCACCGGGGTGGGTCGGGGTGCCGGATCGCTCGGAGATCCGCTCGTCTCGGCCCGGCCCAGCTCCGTCGTGGCATGACCTCCGGATCGGGCCGCTCGCGCGTATGACGTCTACGCAGCGCAGCATCGACGCCGGAACGCAAGCCGAGTGCACCTCGGCGACACGAGCAGAGCGGGTCGCGCTAGGAGCCCTCTGAACAAGCCCCTCCCTGGTGGTGGCTGAGCACGCCCACCCAGCCCGGGAACGAGCCCAGCTGACCCGTTCCCATCTCGCTCCTCACCCTCTCCTCCTCGCCCCTCCTGTGGGGCGAGGAGGAGAGGACCCGAGCGCCTCTCAGGTGGCAAGCACCCAGCCACCACCCACCCGGGTGAGCCCCAGGCGAAGGAGCACCTTCAGGTTCCAGGTGGCACAGAGCAGCTCGAAGTGGAGTCGGTTGCGCACGAGCCCCAGGTAGCGCAGCCTCGCGCCGGAGAGCTTGCGTTTGAGCTGTGCGTGGATCCGCTCGACGTTCGGTCGGGTGCGCTGATAGTCGAGACGAACGGCAGGGTCCCCAAAGTGCGCCCGCTGGCTGATTGCGTGCCAGGTGGCAGGGGTGAAGGTGAGGACCCGTCCTCGCTTCGAGCGCGTGCAGCGATCCCGGAGCGGACAGCCGGTGCAGTGCTTGACAAAGGAAGCACGACCCTTGGCGGAGATGGGTACTCGGTGTCCTTGGGGACAGCTGACCCATCCCTCCTCGACGACGAAGTCATCGATGGTAAAGCCACCAGGGACCGCCATGGCAAGGGGCCGAGGCTTGATCACCTCGTCGTGGCCACGAGCGGCGAGCTCGTTGGAGACCTCGCTCGTGGCATAGGCGCTGTCGCCATAGACCGTGCGCGGGCCGTCCTCGTCACGAAGGAGCTCGCTCGCCACTGCTGCGTCCGGCACGGTGCCCTTCGTGATGGTCGCAGCGGTGACGATGCCACTGTCTGGCTCGACGGCCACGTGGCCCTTGTAGCCATCGATGGCACGGGCACGGGACTTGTGGACGTGGCGAGCGTCAGGGTCCACGGTGGAGATGACCCTGTCTGTGGCTACCCGCCTCGCGATGCGCCAGCGACCTTCCTTGGCATCGACACACTCCACGTCTTGGCCCGCCACGAGCCCAAGGAGACCAAGGGCTTCGGTCTGTGGCTCGGTGAGGGATGCGAGCTTCTCTGCATGGGCGAGGTGGGCAGTGGCATCGGCGACGAGGGCACTCACCGTGCGCACCACTGCCTCTTCGTCCCGATAGTCGATGGCAGGCTTTGCGCGGGTGTAGTCGATCGCTGGTGACAGAGGAATGTCGCGTAGTTCGGGGATCAGCCTGCGTACCCGGTTGATCTGGGCGACAAGTTGGGTCATGGTGTCTTGGGTGGCAACCGCATCGGCGAGCACGGTGGAGTCGACGACGCGCTTCGTCTTGCCCTTGAGCACCCCCGTGGCACCGATCACCTCGGCCACGAGCTCGCCGATGAGTCTTGGGGTCTCGGAGGTGGCGATGCGCCTGCGCCAGTAGGTGAGCACCGTGGGGTGAAAGCCTGGGTCCTCGAGATCAAGACCAAGGGCGTACTTCCAGCGGAGGTTGTAGCGGACCTGCTCTGTCGCCTCGGTGTCCGAGAGCCCCTCGAGCACCTGGAGCACCATGACCGCGAGCACCCTCGAGGCGGGGATGGAGGGTCTGCCGGTCGTGGAGGGGTAGAGATGGCGGAAGCGCTCGTCGGGGAAGAGCTCTCTGCGGTGCTCGGCGAGGAAGGCGTAGATGGACCCTGGCTCGATGAGCGAGGAGCAGAAGGCCTCCGTCGCGGTGAGGTGTGCCTGGTCTGATTCGGTGCCCAGCATGCAAAAAGTCTAGCTGAGCTGGGCAAATGGCGCTTGACAGGCGGAGGGAAGCGCTTCCCGTAGCCGCCCTACGTGGAGGAGTTGTTCAGGGGACTCCTAGCGGACCACGAAGTTGACGATTCGAGGGAGTCGTACGATGCAGCGCTCGGGCTCGCGACCTGCGAGCGCTGCGTCGACGGACGGGAGGGCGCGAGCGAGGTCGATGGCTTCGGACTCCTCGATGGAAGGGTCGACCTCGATGGTGCCGCGGAGCTTGCCGTTCACCTGGACCGCCAGGGTAGTCCGGGCGCTCGCGAGGAGTTCGTGATCCACGGTTGGCCAGGGCTCGCGATGCACGTTGCGCCCATAGCGGCGCTCGAAGAGCTCTGCTGTGATGTGCGGTGTGAACGGCGCCAGCATCGTGAGGAGGCGCGCAAGGCCGAAGTCGGCGAGGTCGGGCTGGGCGAGGAGGCGCTCGTCGCCGAGGAGGTTCGCGAGCTCCATGAGCGCTGCGACCGCGGCGTTGTAGGACCAGCGCTCGATCGCATCCGTGACCCGTTGGGTGAGGCGCTCGATGGCGATGGCGAGGTCGTTTGCCACCGGGGCGCTCGTCGGTGTGTCCGTGACCCCAATGCGCTCGGCCAGCCGCCAGACGCGTTGGAGGTATCGGGCGCAGCCCTCGATGATCTCGTCGGTCTGGTCGGTCCAGTCGACGTCGTCCGCAGGCGGACCGACGAAGAAGTGATACAGCCGGAGCGCATCGGCACCGACGGTGTCGAAGTACTGCTGCGGCGTGACGAGGTTGCCCTTCGACTTGGACATCTTCGAGCCATGGAAGCGGATCATGCCTTGGGTGAAGAGCTGTCGGAAGGGCTCTCGAAGCGTCGCGGGGATGAGGCCGAGATCGCTGAGGGCCTTGGTGAAGAAGCGTGCGTAGAGCAGGTGGAGGATCGCGTGCTCGATGCCTCCGATGTACTGATCGACGGGCATCCACGCTTCGACCGCGGCGATATCGAACGGGCGATCTTCACTGAAGGGGTCGCAGAACCGCAGGAAGTACCACGAGGAGTCGACGAAGGTGTCCATGGTGTCGGTCTCGCGGCGTGCCGGGCCGCCGCATTGTGGGCAGGTGGTGTTCACGAAGCCCGCGTGGCGAGCAAGCGGCGACTCGCCGGTGGGGAGGAACTCGACGTCGTCGGGAGCGAGGACGGGTAGCTGGTCCTCGGGTACTGGGACGGTCCCACACGCCGAGCAGTGAACGATCGGGATTGGACAGCCCCAGTAGCGCTGACGGGAAATCAGCCAGTCGCGAAGGCGGTAGACGGTTCGACTCCGGCCCGCCCCTTGCTGCTCCAGCGCTTCGATGACGGCCCGCTTGGCCGCCGCTACGCTCAGGCCATCGAAGGGTCCCGAGTTGATCTTGGTGCCATCACCCGACCATGCGCCGCCGGGATGGTCGCTCGGGCGCGTCACCGTTTCGACGACCGGCAGTCCGTATGCGGTGGCGAAGCGGAAGTCGCGTTCGTCTTCGCCGGGAACGCCCATGACGGCGCCCGTCCCGTAGTGAGCGAGGACGTAGTCGGCAAGGAAGACGGGCACTTCGTCACCGGTGATGGGGTTGCGCACCGAGATGCCGAGTGCGAGTCCGCGCTTGTCGAGGCTTGCGACATCGCTCTGGCGTTCGAGTTCGGAGCGTGTCGCCACGTCGGCTCGGAACGCTTCGACCTCGTCGCGACGCTCTGGTGGTGTGATCGACTCGACGAGGGGATGTTCGGGCGCGAGAACGAGAAAGGTCACCCCGAAAATGGTGTCCGGTCGTGTGGTGAAGACCGTGATGGAGCGCGTGGGATCGTCCGCGAGTGGGAAGTCGATCTCGGCCCCCTCGCTTCTGCCGATCCAGTTGCGCTGCATGACCTTGACACGTTCCGGCCAGGCCAGTTCGTCGAGGGTGTCGAGCAGCTCATTGGCGTAGCGCGTGATCGCGAAGAACCACTGACGGAGATTGCGCCTGACGACGACGTCACCGCTGCGCTCGCATGTCCCGTCGGGGAGCACCTGCTCGTTGGCGAGCACGGTCTGACAACCCGGGCACCAGTTCACTGGTGCATCGGCCTGGTAGGCGAGTCCAGCTTCGTAGAGCTTCAGGAACAGATACTGCGTCCATCGGATGTAGCTGGGGTCATGGCTCTTGATCTCGCGGCGCCAGTCGTAGGCGGTACCGAGTCGCTTGACGGAGGCCTTGAGTTCAGCGATCCGTTCCTCTGTGAACAGGCGAGGGTGGACCCCAGTCTTGATCGCGGCGTTCTCAGCGGGGAGTCCGAAGGAGTCGAACCCGAAGGGAGAGAGCACCGCATGCCCGCGCATGGTGCGGTAGCGGACGTTGAGGTCGCCGAAGGCGTAGTTGCGTACGTGTCCTTGATGAGCAGATCCTGACGGGTACGGATACATGCACAGGACGTACGACTTGGGACGCGGATCGTCGGCGGAGACGTAGTAGGTCTCGTCGTTGTCCCAGCGCTCCTGCCAAGAGCGCTCCAGCGCGGGTGGGTCGTACTCCTCGGCCATGCCCACCAGCCTACGGCGCGCCTTGAGGGCGCTCGGCGTCCTGCGGGACTCGGGCGCGCCCCAGTATGAGGACCCAGCATGGGGGTGTAGCTCAGCTGGTAGGGCGCTTGATGGCAGTCAAGAGGTTCGTGGGTTTGAGTCCCATCACCTCCACTCAAAACCCCTGGTAGATATCTGTGCATCAGTATGCACGCCACTATAACCCCCTAAGATCGCGTCCATCGTTGCGGCTATGGGTTTGGCGAACTTGCCTGGACACGTGCGGACGGGCAAGGCGCGCAGGGCCAAGGGTGAGGGCGCGGTTCACCGCTACGGGGATCGGTGGATGGCGAGGTACCCGCTCCCCGAACGTCTCCCGAACGGGCGCTTGCGCTACGTCTCGCGAGTGGCCGACACCAAGGCCGAAGCTGTGCTCGCCCTCGCGGGGCTTCGCAAGACGGCCCAAGCTGGGCTCGCGTCGCGCCAGACGATCCGTACCCTGGGTCAGCTCGCGGAAGCCTGGCTCACGCTCAAGGCGACCGAGGTGCGCCCCTCGACGCTCGCGCAGTACCGATGGGCCACGGAGCGGATCGTCGAGGCGCTCGGAGGGCGCGAGCTCGCCGCCGTCACGACCCCTGACGTCGATAGGTTCCTCGCCTCGCTCGAGGGGCTCAGCACGTCGTCGGTTCGCCTCGTGCGCACCACGTTGCGAGCCATGCTTGCCTACGTGGAGACCTCGCGGCTCGTCGAGCGCAACGTCGCGGCTGCGTCCCGTCCAGCTCGCGGGGAGCGGGCAACCGGTAAGGCGATCCCCGATGACGACCTGGCACGCATCCTCGAGGCGCTCGGTGGTGATCCCTTCGGCGTTCTCGGAGCCTGTCAACCTCTGAGTGACACGTCCGGTTCAGTTCCACTGTGTCGTCGTGCTCACCTCCTCCGGTGGGTTGATCCAGACGGCTGTAGGGAGCCGGGGTGGTTCGGGCCGCATGCGCACGAAGCGCTCGGGGTGAGCACGCCAGGCAGCTTCCAGCGCCTCGGCCCGGCGTGCTCGGAGCCCCTCAGCACGTCATAGTGGACATCAGCCGGGGTGCGGAGGCCGAAACCAGAGGCGGCGTAGATGTCGATGACGCCGGAGGCCGTCACGGCGTCGGAGACGACCTGACGGATTGCCGTCTCGAGCTCGACCTCATCGCTCTTTGCCCGCTCCTCAGCCCGCGCTCGCCGCAGCTCGACGGCCACCGCTTGGAAGAAGGCAAGGTCGCCGCGGTAGCGGGCCGCCTCGGGAGAGGCTACGGCAATGGCGAAGCTCTGAGTGGCTGCGCGGACGTGGCGCAGGAAGCGCTCCGGTAGCTCCATGTCAGCGCCGGCGAGGAGGTGTTCGAGAGCTGCCATGATCGCCTCGATGCGCGCCTTGTCGCTCCCGGACTCGAGCGCCTCTCGCCACGGGCACCCAAAGAGCAGCTCGCAGCAGACCTCGTGGTGCTCTTCAAGAACGGCCAGGGCCTCGTCGATGGGTGCGCCGACCTCCTGGCGAGCTCGATCGCGCTCGGTGTACTCCGCAAGGGCCGCCCGGAGGCTCTCGGTGATGCCGATGTAGTCGACGACGAGCCCTCCGGGCTTGTCGCGAAAGGTCCGGTTGACGCGAGCGATGGCCTGCATGAGACCGGCTCCGCGCATCGGCTTGTCGCCGTATATCGCGTGGAGCGATGGCGAGTCGAACCCCGTGAGCCACATGTCGCGCACGATGACGAGCTCGAGGGGATCGTCAGGATCCTTCGCGCGCTGCTTGAGTGCTGCGAGCCGCTCCTTGCTCCGCACGTGGTAGTTGAGCTCAGGACCGTCCGAGGCAGAACCCGTGATGACGACCTTGATCGTGCCGGCGGCGTCATCGTCGGCATGCCAGTCGGCGCGGAGCTTGACGATCTGGTCGTAGAGCTCTACGCAGATACGGCGACTCATGCACACTGGCCTTCCCCCCTCCAGGTTGACACCTGCTATAGGAGGAAGGGATGAGCCAGACACCGAACCCACCACCGGCCGACGGGCCAGCTCGACGTCGACGAGGTCGCTACCCGAGCCAGTTCCGTAAGGACGCCGCAGCGTTGGTCCTCGATCAGCGGCGAACCATCGCCGACGTCGCCCGCGAGCTCGCCTTCATCGAGCAGACCCTTGGCAACTGGGTGCGCTCCGAACGCATCGACCGCGGCGAGCGCGAAGGTCTCACCAGCGCCGAGCGCGAGGAGCTGACCCGGCTGCGTCGGCAGGTCAAGCAGCTCACGATGGAACGCGAGCTGGCAAAGCGAGCGATGGCCCACTCGGTGAAGGAGGGCAACCAGTGAGCCGCTACCACTGGGTTGCCAGCCAGGAGGCCAACGGCTTGCCCGTGGCGGTGCCAGCGCGAGTCATCGGGGTCTCCCGCCAGGCCTACTACGCCTGGCGACACCGTCGGGACCGAGGCCCTGACCCAGAGCACCTGGTGCTCGCGAGCGAGCTTCGCACCATCTGGCAGGCGAGCGACAGCACCTACGGCAGCCCCAGAGTAACCCACGAGCTGCGACGACGTGGTTACTGCGTGAACCACAAGCGGGTGGAGCGCATGATGCGCGAGCTGGGGCTGGCAGCGTGCCCACCCCGGCGCTTCGTGCGTACCACGAGGCGTGGGGAAGACACACCGCTCCCAGATCTCGTCTGTCAGGACTTCGCTCCTCGTGAGCCAGCGCGCCGGTACGTGAGCGACATCACCTATGTCCGAACCGACGAGGGCTTCTGCTCCCTCGCCACGGTGGCAGACCTTGGCTCGAGGCGCATCGTGGGCTGGTCGATCCAGCGTCGCATGCCAGGAAAACAGGTGATCGAGGCGATTGAGGGAGCCCAGCGGACTCGGGGCAGCCTCGCTGGGGCCATCTTCCACAGCGATCGCGCCAATCAGTACCTCTCCCGGAAGGTTCGGAGCCTGCTCGCGACCCTCGGCGTTCGCCAGTCGGTGGGCAGGGTGGCTACTTGCTACGACAACGCCGTGGCCGAGTCTTTCTTCGGGAGCCTGAAGCGCGAGCTGGTGGCTCGCTACCGCTTCGCGAACCTCGCCGAGGCCCGCTCAGCCATCGCAGCCTGGATCCATCGCTACAACACCGTCCGGCTGCACTCGAGCCTCGGGTACCGACCGCCAATCGAGTACGAGCTCACCTGGGCCCGGGAGGAGGCGGCCGTGGCCTAAATTCAGACTGTCAAGCAAATGGGGGGAAGCCCACACGATGAGTCCCTTGCCGGTCAAGGCGGCGCGGCGCTTCTCCCAGTGCTCGACGATGTCGGCCGCGACGGCGGCGATGCGCTTCTCGGCGCCCACGATGGCCTCGATGCGCGCCCAACGGGTCTTGAGACGCTCCCTGGACTCCGTCTCCATTGCCTCGGCGACCTCGTCGAACTCCGCATCGAGCGCTCCCCGTGCTTCGTCGGGCAGCTCGACCTTCGCAAGCCTCGCCTCGTAGTAGACCCGCACCGTCGCGCCGTCCTCCACGGCCTGGATGAGGCCGTAGATGTCGTTGAATCCGCTGAGGCTCGCTCAGCCATCGCTGCCTACATCCACCGTCACAACACGGTCCGGCTGCACTCGAGCCTCGGGTACCTACCGCCCGTCGAGTACGAGCTCTCCTGGGCATGCGAGGAGGTGGCCGCGGCCTACATTCAGACTGCTAAGCAAATGGGGGAAGGCCACATGAAGTCGACCGTCCGCGTCGAAGTGTCGCAGGAGGCGTCTATCTCGGCCCTGAGTCTCGGGGAGGGCCGCTAGCCCTTGAAGACGTGCGAGAGGTGCCAGCGGAGTCGCTCCGGGTCAGGCTGGTACTGCCGGTCGCGAGGAACGACTTTCAGAGGTTTGGGCTTCCCCCCATTTGCTTGACAGTCTGAATTTAGGCCACGGCCACCTCCCGGCAGGCCCAGGAGAGCTCGTACTCGACGGGCGGTAGGTACCCGAGGCTTGAGTGCAGGCGGACCGTGTTGTAACGGTGAATCCAGCTAGCGATGGCAGAGCGAGCCCCTGAGAGGTTCGCGAAGCGGTAGCGAGCCACCAGCTCGCGCTTCAAGCTCCCGAAGAAGGACTCGGCCACGGCGTTGTCGTAGCAGGTCGCGACCCTCCCCACCGACTGGCGAATGCCAAGGGTCGCGAGCAGGCTCCGTACCTTCCGGGAGAGGTACTGGCTGCCGCGATCGCTGTGAAAGATCGCCCCAGCCAGGCTGCCCCGAGTCCCGAGTGCTTCGCGGATCGCCTCGACCACCAGGTCATCGGGCATGTGACGCCCAAGTGACCAGCCCACGATGCGCCTCGAGCCAAGATCTGCCACCGTGGCGAGATAGCAGAACCCCTCATCGGTGCGGACGTAGGTGATGTCGCTCACATACCTGCGCTTCGGCTCACCAGGAGCGAAGTCCTGACGGACGAGGTCCGGGAGCGCTGCGTCCTCTCCCCGCCTCGTCGTGACTACGAAGCGCCGGCGTGGGCCCGCTGCCATCTCGAGCTCGCGCATCAGGCGTTCCACCCGCTTGTGGTTCACGCAGAACCCGCGCCGTCGCAGCTCGTGGGTGATGCGGGGGCTGCCGTAGGTGCCGTCGCTCTCGTGCCAGATGGCGCGAAGCTCGCTCGCGAGCACCAGGTGCTCGGGATCCTCGCCTCGGTCCCGACGGTGTCGCCAGGCGTAGTAGGCCTGGCGAGAGACCCCGATGACTCGTGCTGCTGCCGCTACAGAGAAGCCCTTGGCCTCCTGGCGGGAGATCCAGTGGTAGCGGCTCACTGTCCCCCCTCCTTCACCCAGAAGGCCATCGCTCGCTTGAGCAGCTCGCGTTCCACGGTGAGCTGCTTGACCTGGCGGCGCAGCCGTGTCAGCTCCTCGCGCTCGGCGCTCGTCAGGCCCTCTCGCTCACCTCGGTCGATGCGTTCCTGACGGACCCAGTTACCAAGGGTCTGCTCGTTGATGCCAAGCTCACGGGCGACGTCAGCGATGGTGCGGCGCTGGTCGAGAACCAACGCTGCCGCGTCCTTGCGGAACTGGCTCGGGTAGCGGCCGCGTCGTCGTCCAGCGGGGCCGTCGCCCGGTGGTGGGTTCGGTGTCTGGCTCATCCCTTCCTCCTATAGCAGGTGTCAACCTGGAGGGGGGAAGGCCAGTTGTCCTTGGTAGGTCGGGTAGAGCTGGCCATTCTCGTCCGGGTCCGCGATCGCAGGGCTAACGCGAACCGTCCATTCGCTGGGATCCACCCCGATGAGCCCGGCGTCGAAGAGTCGGTGGAAGTCGGCTCGGAGCAACAACCCATTCCGCACGTCGTGGCGCTGCTCGAGCGCGAAGGGAACGATGTGGGCGGCCTCCAGCGCGATAGCGGTCGATTCTCCGGTGATGGCGCAGCGCCCCCCGTAAGCCGAGCGCACGAGCGCCTGGAAGCCATACTGACCCAGCCGCACGCGAGTCAGCGCCTCCCTGTACCCAGCCACGGGCAGTGCGGCAACCGACTCCGGCAGTGCTGCAGCCGCCTGCTGTTGGGCGAGCCATTCGGAGATCGCATCACCTTCACTGGAGTTGACGTAGTAACCCTTGCCCCTCACGACATTGGGCTCGAACCCAGGGACTGGCGCAAGCCAACGATCCTCCTCGAGGAAGCAGGCGCCGACGAGCGTCGTGCAGCCGATCTTGGTGTCGCGATCGGGATACGAAGTCCTCAGCAGGCGTCGGAGCCGTACGACCTGATCGAGGAACTCCTCGAACGAGGCGAAACCGTTTCCCTGTCCGAACCGATCCCATGCCAACCTGGCCGAAAGTTGCTCGAAGCGAGCGAAGTATCCGAATCCGGCAAGTGCGTAATCAGGCTTCTTCAGGCGGAAGATCCACGGGGTTCCGACCGCGATCGCCGAACTCGGAGGGGACGGTGAGGGTGACCAGAAGTTCACCTCCTCGAGTCCCGCCTGGCGCAGAAAGTCGAACCACCTTCGATCCGTGTTCGCCACCCAGAGATCCATCGCCTCCCCCATCGCAGTCGCCCTGCTGGCCACGACAGCAACCGTCACCGGCAGCGGGCCATCGACGAGCGGCATGACGCCACCCACTACACTACCGACAGCACGGGGGTGTAGCTCAGCTGGTAGAGCGCTTGACTGGCAGTCAAGAGGTTCGTGGGTTCGAGTCCCATCACCTCCACTCCAAAAGCCCAGCTCAGAGGCCATATACGACCGAGTGCAGAGGCTCGGGGGCTTTATTTTTGCCCTTATCGTGCGACCTATCGTCTCGAGCGTGCGACGTCGGACGACATGGCACGGCGACGGACGCGAGGGTACGGGACCATCACACCCGCGTATGGGAAGCACCGAGCGGCGTTGTGCTCCACGCTCGACGGCCGCCAGGTGTACCGGTCGAAGCTCTGCGACACTTGCTACGAAGCTGAAGCCACCCTCGCTGCGTTCCGAGCCGAGCGGGATCGCATGCTTGCCCCCGAGCGAGGCATCAAGACGGTTGCCGACTTGCTCGATGCCTGGCTCGCTTCCCGCAACGTTCGCGAGGCAACGCTTGCGCAGTATCCCTACGCCGTGGGCGCGATCTCACCCATCATCGGCCACGTGAGGCTCGACGGGCTGAACTTCCGCCACGTCGAAAAGCTCCTCGCGCACAACCCCAACCTCTCCCCGCGCACCCTGAAGCTCTTCAGGGACGTGCTCGGCCAAGCTGCGCGCTGGGGCATGGCAAGAGGGCTCCTCGCGAACGATCCGACGCAAGGGGTGGAACCCATTCGCTCTGCGCCTCGCGTCGAGCTGCCCCCGCTGTCCCCCGAGCAGGTAGCCAGGTTCCTCGCTGAGGCGAAGTCCGAACGGCTCGGAAACCTGTTCGTGCTCGCGCTCGTGACGGGACTACGCCGAGCTGAACTGCTCGGGCTGCGCTGGGGGACGTCGAGGGCGACACGCTCCACGTCCGCACTTCGCGCCACGTCGCAGGTTCTCACATCATCGAGGGGCCGTCAAGACGCAGCGGAGCCGCCGTTCGATCCCGCTCGCGAGGATCGCGCTCGACGCGCTGGACGCAGTGCCATCCCACCACGTGGTGTCATTGCCGGGCGGCCTGCACGCGAGGAGGGCGGGCCACTGAGCGATCTCTGGCGTGTCAGACAACAGATGGCCAGAGGAGCCACTCAGGTGGCCCTGACCCCCTCCGACGCTCCCGGCGTGCCCTGGCGCCATCAGAGCAGGCGGAGACATCGACTTCTCCCGAGAGGGGGCCAGCTCATCCTCCAAGCCCTCATCGGGGAAGAGACAGCAGCGGTCATCGGCGCTTGCCGAGACGAACGAGGCGAGAGACGCCAGACGCGAAGCGCAACGGTTAGCGCGACCGTCTGCTCGTCACCAAGGGCGGCACGTGGAGCTCCGCAATCCGCACAGCTCCGTGTGGGGAGCTCGTCCCAGCCATCGGCGAGCGCCGCCGCCGGGTCGATCGTGCTCTCTCACGTGCGTGGTTCTGGAGGCCAACGTCTCGGGGGCTCAGCACCCGAAGCGTCGATGACCTCATCGCGGCCTGCGGTCGGACGGAGATCGCAAAGGGCGAGGTCTCCCGCATCGTCGCATCCCTCGACGAGGAGATGGCAAGGTTCCATCACCACAGGCTGGGCCATCGCTCGAGTTCTGCTCCCCCTTCGCCCATGCCACCTGGCGTCATGGGCCGCCTCGAGCACCAGGTCATCTCTAGTATCCGGGTGGCCATCACGGGCATCCACAGCGCCGGGGTGTGCGAGGTCTTCGGAAGTGCTGTGTCGGCGATGGGCAGAGCGAGAGTTTGCGGGGCGAGTGCTCGAGGGAGCCCAGCGATCGTGTGTCTCGGTGGTGTGCACCTGTGCAACTCCGATGGGCGAGGGCGGGCTCACCAAGCCATCGCCAGCTCCTTCGTCGGGCGAACTCGTGAGCGCTGCTGCGTGCAGCATGCGCGACGTGCTCGCTCGCATCGCAGAAGGGGAGCTACGGAGATGGTCCTGGCTCAAGATCCGCACGATCTTTGCTCGAAGCCTCCCCGGCAGCACTCCCGACCCAGTACGACGAGGTCATCGACTCGCTTACCCACGAGGCTCCCAGCGGCTCGCGCCATGGTCGCCGAGGCCACAGAGGAGGTCTGCACAGCTTCCCGAGAGCTCCTCGCGCACGATCTCGTCACGAACCCGCTCTGGTCGGGCCCATCATGAGATCGAGCGGCGCACCACGTGTCGGGGTCTTCGGGCGCGAAGTGGCTTCGTGCGCCTCATCACCGCTGTCGTGCTCGGCCAGCACGGCACATGGGGCGTCTTCGAGCCACACGACCTGTCAGAGGAGTCCATGGTCGAGCTCGAAACTGCCACGAGTGACGACACACGGCGGGCACCTCGAAGACGTCTCGGCCCCTCCGCGCTGCTCGCGTGCTGGCCTCGCCCGCCGAGGAAGAGCCTTGCGTGGTGGGCTGAGGCCAGCCAGGCAGTGCAGTGACACCGCTCGGTGGGAGGTGATCGCGGCTGCGTGTTGTCATTCGGTCCCGGCGGCCGGGGGTAGGCGTGGTGTCTGACTCATCCCTTCCTCCTCAAGCAGGTGTCAACCTCGAATGGGGGAAGGGCACTGTCCACTCCACCAATCCCCGGGCGCAACCGGGCGTCGAAATGGGCCTTTGCCACGCCAACGGGTCGTCGTGGGGGCTTCGAGGGCGATTCGTTGCAGATGTGAGCGATGTGTCACGGCATCCGGCGAAGCGGAAGCCTGCTCACACCAGTTCCTCAGACGTGCCCCAACCATGCTCCGTACGCTCCAGCAGCATTGACACCGATCGCTTGGTTACGAGGAGCTCTCGATGATCACAACCTACGTGAGGCGTGAACTGCGTCGGCGCAGTCGACAGGCCGTCCTCGTGTCGGCCGGGCTTGCTGTAGGAATCGGCCTCGTTGTGACGGTCTCGGCTGCAACGGCTGGCGTGCGTTCGGCCGATGGCGAGGTGCTCCACAGCTTGTACGGCGTCGGTACGGACATGATCGTCTCGAAGACCGCAACGCCCGGGAGCTTCGGGGGTGAGCGCTTTGGCTTTGGATCGGGAGCCTTCAACCCCCGAGCTGCGAGGAGTGCGCGTCTCGCAGGTAACCGATTGCATCTGACTCGTGGTCAGGCCGCGTTGCCGGCCGCTGACGTCTCGAAGGTTGCTCGGTTGCGCGGCGTCGCGGGTGCGACCGGCGGTCTCCAGCTCACGGACACGTCGTTCTCGGGGACTGTTCCGACCTTTGGCAGTGGTGGCGGCGGTTCGTTCAGTATCAACTCCTTCAGCGTGGATGGAGTCCAGATCTCGTCGAGCGGCGTCGGCCCTCTCACTCCTTCCGAGGTCACGAAGGGCGCGTACTTCACCGCGGCGGACGCCACCAAGGACGTCGCCATCGTGAGCAGCGGGTATGCGACGTCCCAGCAGCTCTCCGTCGGCTCGACCCTCGACGTCGGAGGCGCGTCGGTGAAGGTCATCGGCATCGCGACGACGCCAACGAGCACGGCCGACGTGTTCCTGCCGCTCGCCACCGCGCAGCAGCTCTCGGGCGAGGCGGGCAACATCTCGACGATCTACGTGAGCGCGCAGAGCGCGAGCAACGTCAGCACGCTCGCAAGCGAGGTGGCCAAGATCCTCCCAGGTGTGACGGTGTCGACCTCGGCGAGTCTTGCCAGCGACGTCTCGGGGTCGCTGGCCAGTACGAGCAGTCTGCTCTCAAGTCTCGGGAAGTGGATCTCCGTCGCGGCGCTGGTGATGGCGGTGCTGGTCGCAGGGTTGTTGATGATGGCTGCCGTGTCGAGGCGCACCCGTGAGTTCGGCACCTTGAAGGCGATTGGGTGGCGAACGCGCCGGATCGTTGCCCAGGTCATGAGCGAAGGACTCGTCCTTGGCGTCGGTGGCGGCATCGCTGGCCTTGTTCTCGGCATCGCTGGGGCCGAAGCTCTCTCGGCGGCGTCACCGACACTTCGAGCGACCGTCGGTCGATCGGTGGCCTTCGGTGGTGGTTTTGGCGGTGGTGGCTTCGGCGGCGGCTTCGCGGGTGTGCGAGCTGGGCTGCGCCAGGCAGCGGGCGTACGAACCGTCCTCGTGCATCTGAGTGCCCCCTTGCAGGCTGACACCATTGCACTTGCGGTCGGCCTGGCCATCATCGGCGGGCTGGTGGCCGGTGGCCTTGGTGCCTGGCGAGCTTCCTCGCTCCGGCCGGCGGACGCGCTTCGGAGTGTGCAGTAAGCGTGCGTCAGGACGAGAAGGAGTCGAGCATGACCGAAGGACAGATTCGAGACATGGAGCCGCTGTACGAGCTACGTGGTGTTCGTAAGTCGTTTCGACGCCACGGCGCCGTCGTCAACGCACTCGACGGTGTCGATCTCGTGATCGAGCGCGGGGAGTTCGTGGCCATTCAGGGCCCGACCGGCCAGGGCAAGACCACGCTCTTGACGCTGCTGGGAGCACTCGATCGGCCAGACGCCGGTGAGTTGCGCTTCGAGGGCCGCGATCTCGCGCACCTCGGCGAAGCCGAGCTTGCCGAGCTCCGCGCTACCGCGCTCGGGTTCGTCTTCCAGACCTTCAACCTCATACCGACACTGACGGCGCAGGAGAACGTCGAGACGGCGCTCGTGCCGCTGCACGTCGAGACCGAGGAACGGCACAAGCGGGCAGCACGGGTACTCGAAGAGCTGGGACTCGCTGATCGGGCTCAGCACCTGCCTACGGAGCTCTCGGGTGGCCAACAGCAGCGCGTGGCGATCGCGCGTGCGCTTGTCAAGGACCCCGAGGTGCTGCTCGCTGACGAGCCGACCGGCAACCTCGACGAGCAGACGCGCGACGACATCGTCGCGCTCTTGGAGGGCCTGTGGCGGGATCGAGGGATCACGCTGATCGTGGTGACGCACGACTCGACCGTCGCCGGTCGCGCTCGGCGCAGGCTCGTCATCGACCATGGCACGGTTGCCGAGCGCGCCGACGGACAGCGCGGGCCCTCGGGCGAGCCGACGACGGCTGGTTGAGTCTCGCTGCGTTCTGGCCGCACCTTGGTAGCGTGAGCGCGTGGTGCGTACCGACCTCACCCGTGAACGCGATCGGCGCTCCGACGATCGAGCCGCCCTCGATCAGCTCCTCGACGAGGAGCTGATCGCACACGTTGCCGTCGTTCGCGACCACGGACCGGTCGTGGTGCCGACGGCGTTCGCTCGCGACGGTGACGCGCTCGTGCTCCACGGGTCGGTCGGGTCGGGGTGGATGCGACATGCCAAGGCGGGCGGGGCGCTCGCGATCAGTGTCGCGCACCTCGACGGGCTCATCGTGGCGCGCAGTGCGTTCCACTCGAGCCTTCGCTACCGTTCCGCGGTGCTCTTCGGTACGGGGACGGTGCTCGAGGGCAAGGAGCGAGAGCGCGCGCTCGATCGGATCACCGACAAGCTCCTCCCCGGTCGAACGGCGGAAGTTCGTCGTCCCCTCCGTCGAGAGCTCCTCGCCACCATGGTGCTCCGCGTGCCGATCGTGGAGTGGTCGCTCAAGGTGTCCGCTGGTTGGCCGAGCGACGAGCCCGATGACCTCACGGGCAACGCATGGGCAGGGGTGATCCACGTCGGGGCGCCGACGCGCTGGGCGGAGCCCGCCCCGGATCTCGCGTTCGGTGTCGCGGTGCCCGTGTCGGTCCGTCGCCTGGTCGCTCGCGACGACGGGCCCGGCCTCGCCTGAGCGAGGGCGCGTGCCGACGCTCGCCGAGGTGGTCGGGCCCCACGAGGACGACCTCGTGGACGTCCAGTTCGGCTTCGAACCGGACAGGGTCCTCGAGGGCTACCGCAACGCTCGGTTTCCCATGTGGCTGGACGAAGGGGTGCTCGGCTGGTTCGAGCCCAGGTGGCGCGCGCTTCTTCGCCTCGAGGGAGATCTCTCGCGCATTGCCCACCGCTCGGTGCTCCGCGAGGTCGATCGGGCATCCGTGCGCATCGACACCGCCTTCGATGCCGTGCTCGAGGCGTGCGCGGATCCGGCTCGACCAGGTGCGTGGATCGACGCCACCTTTCGGCGCTTCTACCGCGAGCTGCACGCACGAGGCCTCGCGCACTCGGTCGAGTGCTGGCTGGGAGGTCGTCTCGTCGGCGGCTTGTTCGGACTCGGGCTCGGACGCTGCTTCGTCGGTGAGTCCATGGTCTCGCTGGTGCCGAACGCATCGAAAGTGGCGTTCCTGGGGCTCGTCGTCGCTGCCAAGGACGCGGGCTACGGCGTCATCGATGGACAGTGGATGACGGCCCACCTAGCCTTGCTTGGCTTCGAGGCGGTCGCGAGGGCCGAGGCGCGGGCGTTGCTGCGGCCGCTCCTCGCCGAGCCGAACCGCCCATTGGTGCGCGGCGACCTCGGACTTGGCCGCGAGAGGTTGCGTGCCGCGCTGAGGCACCCTCTGGCGACCTAGTCGTCGAGCCGGCCGCTCAGGTGGTCGTCGAGGAGGGTCGCCAGGGCGCGAGGCTCACTCAGGCACGGCAGGTGTCGTGATCGCCCGAGCACGACCACCGTGGCGGCGGCGAACGAGGCCGCGAGATCGAGCACGGCTGCGGGCGGTGCGACCGGATCGTCGCGCCCCGTCACGAGAAGGGTGGGCGTTTCGACGGTACGGTCGGGGGCGAACAAGAACTTGGCGAGCGCCTCGCAGTGGCGTGCGTAGGCCTCGTCGTCGCACGCGCGGACCCAGTCGGCGACCTGGTCACGCTCGCTCGGATTGGCATCCGACCAGCCCGTTGGCACCCAGCGCTCGAGCAGACCGTCGACGAGACTCGCTGTGCCGTTGGCGCGGACGGCAGCTGCGCGCTCGTGCCAGGCCTCGGCCGAGCCGAAGCGGCGCGGTGCGCCGACCACGCCGAGGCGCCGGATGCGTTCGGGGTGGTCACGTGCGAGGGCGAGGGCGATGGCGCCACCGATCGAGACCCCGACGACGTGGGCGCGTTCGATCCCGAGTGCGTCGAGAACCTCGAGCACCTCGCGGCCGTAGGCCTCCACCGAGGCCGCGACCGGCGTCGGGCCGGCGCCGGGTCGATGCCCCGGGTGCTCGATGAGCACGAGGCGCCACCGCTCCTCGAGCACGGTCGCCACCAGGTCCCAGAGGGCGGCCTGCGTGCCGAGGGAGGGCAAGAGGACGATGGCCGGCGCGTCGCTCGGCCCGCGCAGCTCGACGTGACGGCTCGTCGTGCTCACAGGCCCGCATCCCGTCCGAGCGGCGCGAGATCCTGGCTGAGTAGGACCGCCTCCCGCTCGGCCTCGTCGAGGGGCTGGGAGGCCTCGGCGGCACGCAGCGCCAGGGACAGCAGGCGTCGGTCACACGGGGTCGCGAACCCGGTGACCGGCAAGCTGAGGGTGAAGTCGACGGCGACCTGCACGCGCGAGGGCTCGTCCAACGGCTCGTACCAGGTCTCGTAGGCGTGGGTGGACTTGGGCCACGGGCGGCGTGCGAGCGCCTTGATGGCCATGACCCCGACGCCGCGCTCGGTTGCCGCCTCGAGGAGGGCCTCGGCGTCGCGGCGATAGGCCGGGTCGACGAAGTGTGCGATGCCGAGGGGCAGCATGACGGTGTCCAGGGGCATGCGATCGAGGGCACGTCGGAAGACGCGTGGGGCGTCGAGGAAGTGGCCGGTGATGCCGAGGAAGCGCGTCGTGCCCTCGTCGCGCGCGGCGAGGAACGTCTCGAGCGCCCCGCCAGGAGCCGTGATCTGGTCGAGCTCCTCGTCGCTGGTCACGGCGTGGAACTGGTAGAGGTCGAGGTGGTCGGTGCGTAGGCGCTCGAGCGTGCGCTCGAGTTCGCGGCGCGCGCCGTCGGCGGTGCGCTCCATGGTCTTGGCGGCGAGGAAGACCTGGTCGCGGAACGAGGGGAGGTGTGCCCCGACGGCGAGTTCCGCCTGCCCATACGACGGTGCGATGTCGAGGTGGTTGACGCCAGCGGCGAGTGCGGCCTCGAGGGAGTGGCCGGTGGCGTCGACGTCGCCGTCGCCGAAGGCGCAGCATCCGAGGATCGCCACGCTGGACGCGTGGCCGGTGCGGCCCAACATGCGCTGTTCCATGCCGGTAGCCTAGGCCATTCGTGCCGAGGGCTTGGGCTCACGAGCCCTCTGGGCGTGGCTCCTAGACTGGAGTGCATGGATGTCACCGATGCGACGTTCGAACGCGACGTGCTCGAGGCGTCGAAGGAGCGGCCTGTGGTCGTCGACCTGTGGGCGCCCTGGTGTGGCCCGTGTCGCACGCTGAGCCCGATCATCGAGAAGGTGGTGGCCGAGACCGAGGGGCGAGTGGTGCTCGCCAAGGTCAACGTCGACGAGAACCCCGGGATCGCGCAGGCCTTTCGCGTGCAGGGCATTCCGGCGGTGTTCGCCATCCGTGACGGCAAGGTCGTGGACTCCTTCGTCGGCGCCTATCCGGAGCAGGCCGTGCGCGACTTCGTGACGAAGCTCGCCCCGGCCGAAACGGTCGTCGACGTGCTGATCGCCGAGGGTACCGAACCCTCGCTGCGTCAGGCGCTCGAGCTCGAGCCCGGGAACGAGCGTGCTGCGGTCGGACTCGTGGAGCTGCTGCTCGTCCGCGGCGAGCTCGAGGAGGCCGAAGCGATCCTCGCGCGCTTCCCCGATACCGAGCCGATCGCTGCGCTCAAGGCTCGGGCGCGTCTCGCGGCTCGTGGCGAGGCTGCCCTCGACGAGGCGACCATCGAGTCGCGCCTCGAAGACCTGCTCGGGCGTGTGAAGGGCGACGAGGAGGCGCGCCAGGAGTTCCTCGACCTGCTCCGGCTCTTGCCGGAGGGGGACCCACGGGTCTCGACCTGGCGCCGGCGACTGACCTCAGCGCTGTTCTAGGCATGACCGTCGCCCCGGCGCCGTCGCTCGTGGCACGCGGTCGCGTGCTCGATGCGAGCCGTCCCCTCGTGATGGGGATCGCCAATCGCACCCCTGACTCGTTCTTCGACCACGGGTCCTACTTCGCCTTCGATCGCTTCCTCGCCCACGTGGAGGGGCTCGTCGAGGCCGGGGCGGACATCGTGGACATCGGTGGAGTCAAGGCGGGCGCTGGCCCCGAGGTGAGCCTCTCCGAGGAACTCGATCGGGTGGTACCTGCGGTGGAGGCCGTGGCTCGTCGTTTTGACGTGACCATCTCCGTCGACACGTGGCACAGTGAGGTGCTCCGGGCGTCACTCGAGGCGGGCGCCCACATCGGCAACGACATCTCTGGCTTTGGCGACCCTGCCTATCTCGAAGTCGCTGCGGCGGGCGATGCCGCCGTCGTCGCGACTCACATTCGTCTCGCCCCACGCGTCGACGACCCCGATCCGCACTACGACGATCTCGTCGAGACGGTCGTTGGGTTCCTTGCCGAGCGGGCGGAGCGGGCGCTCGCCGCGGGCCTCGGCCCATCCCAGGTGATCCTCGACGCTGGTTTCGACCTCGGCAAGACCACGTCGCAGTCGCTCGCCCTCCTCGCCGCCACCGATCGCCTCGTCGAGCTCGGCTATCCGGTGCTGGTCGCCACCTCGAACAAGGGCTTCGTCGGCGAGACACTTGGGCTCGAGGTCGGGGAGCGACGCGAGGCGTCCATCGCTGCAGCCGCGATCGCCTACCTACGGGGCGCGCGCCTGTTCCGGATGCACGACGTGCGTGGAGCGCGTCGTGCGCTCGACACATTGGCGGCGATCTCGGCGAGCGCCTAGCGATGGCCTCCGTTCGCCTCGTGGCCTGCGATGACGAGGTCGAAGTCCAGCGGGTCGTCGAACGCGAGCGCGGCGTGGCGGCAGAGGTGGAGTTCCTGCACGCCATGGTCGATGCGGCAGCCGTCCATGAGCTCGCAACGTCGTTCTCGCAGCTGCCGATGTTCGCCGATCGTCGGCGCATCGTCGTCACCGGGCTTGGCGCGCTCGCGGCACGCGAGGCCGGAGAGCTCGTGAAGGCCGCGAGCGAGGCTCCTGGACCCAACGAAGTCGTCTTCGTCGTCGTGGGGGAGCCGGCGAAGTCGGTCGTCGCGCACGTCGACAACCACGTCGAAGATCGGCGCCGCCTGCGCAGTGATCGAAGGCGTGCGGCGATCGAGGACGCCTTTCGTGAGGTCGGTCTGAGTGCAGAACCAGCGGTCGTCGATCAGCTCGCCTGGGCGCTCGGAGAGGAGGTCTCGCGAGCCGGATCCATCGCCCGTTCGCTCGTCGGGGTCGTTGGTGAGGGCGGTCGCGTCGACGAGGAGGCGCTGGGTGCGGTCGCGCTCGAGGTCGGCGCCCGTCCGCCCTGGGAGCTCACCGACGCGATCGAGGCTGGCGATCTCCCGCGAGCGCTCGAGGTCCTCGACGCCATGCTCGCTGCGCAGATGCCCACGGTGCTGCTGCTCACGCTCATCGAGCGGCGTGTTCTCGAGCTCTTCGCGGTTGCGGGGACGGGCGCGCGCGACGGTGCTGGCGTGAACGCAGCGCTGCGGGAAGCAGGCCTGCGACCGCGCCCAGACTTTGCCGCGCGAGCGCTGGGCGAGCTCGCTGCCGCCATCGGTCCAGAGCGCGCGGGTCGGCTCGTGCGTCTCGTCGCCACCGCTGCACGCGATCTTCGAGGTGACTCCGTTGCCCCCGACGAGACGACCCTCAGGTTGCTCGTCGCGCGCGCGGCGAGCCTGGTGCCGAGGCGCGCGCAGCGTCGTAGCGCGCCAGGGCCTCGCGTCGCTCCCGGTCGTGGTCGACGATAGGGAGGGGGTAGCCCGCGTTCTCTCGTCCCACCCAGCGCCACGGCTCGTGGATGAGGCTGGTCGGGCACGCACGGAGCTCGGGGACCCACCGGCGGACGTAGTGGCCGTCGGGGTCGAACTTCTTGCCCTGGAGTGTCGGGTTGAAGACGCGGAAGTAGGGAGCTGCGTCGAGACCGGTGCCGGCCACCCACTGCCAATTGCCACGATTGGAAGCGATGTCCGCGTCGGCGAGCGTGGCTTCGAACCACGCCGCCCCTCGACGCCAGTCGAGGTGGAGGTCCTTGACCAGGAGCGAGGCGACGATCATGCGGACGCGGTTGTGGAGCCAGCCGGTGGCGGCGAGTTCGCGCATCCCGGCGTCGACGATGGGGAACCCGGTGCGACCGTCGCACCAGGCCCGGAATCGAGCGTCGGCCTCGTCGCCCTCGTCCCAGGCGATCTGGCGCAGGGTCGGGTCCAGCTCGAGATCGACGAGGTCGGGATGGTGCCACAGCGCGTGCGCGTAGAACTCGCGCCAGGCGAGTTCGCGGACGAACCGGTCCGCGCGATCGAGGTCGCCGAGGGCGGCGAGGATGGTGCGCGGATGGATCGCGCCGATGTGAAGGGCAGGAGAGAGCTCGCTGGTGGCTGCCACGGCGGGTCGGTCGCGGTCGGCGGCATAGTGCGCAAGTCGCGAGTCGACGAAGCGCTCGAGCCGCTCGAGGGCCGTGCGTTGCGGGGTGAGCAGCGGCTGATCGGGGGGTCGCAGGTCGGCGGGTTCGAAGTGGCGCTCGGTCACCGCGAGCGAAGGCGGTGCGGTCGCCTCGAAGGGGCCGAGGCCGTGGACGGCCGGGCGCCACTGGCGCCAGAAGGCGCCGAAGACCCTCCAGGCGCCACCCTCGGGTCGCGTCAGGGACCCGGGCGCAACGGCGTAGGCGCTGTCGACGACGCGCAGTGCGATTCCCCGTGCCTCAAGCGAGCGGCGGGTGGCGTCGATCCGACGGCGGATCCCCGGCGCGACGCCTTGATGGGTGAGGACCTCCGTCGCGCCCCACGCGGCAAAGATCGCAGCGAGCTCGTCGCCGTGGCGCGCGTGGAGGAGCGAGAGTCGGTGGTCGGTCCAGTCGTCGATCTCGCCGAGCGCACCGGCGAGCCATGCGCGGCGAATGGGCGACGCATGTCGGGCAAGGCCCGGGTCGAGGACGAAGACCGCTGCGTCGCCGATGCCGAGCTCAGACCAGCCGGCGTGGTCGTAGGAGCGTAGGTCGCCTCGGAGCCAGAGCACGCGCACGGAGCTGAGGCTAGCCCAGCATCGCTCGCCGTCGCCGGCGAGCCATCGCGAGCCGCGCGCCCGTAGGCTCCTCAGCAAGGAGGTGGGCGTGAGCGCTGCGGTGGAGTCGTCGACCTGGGCAAGTGAGCGTCCTCGGCGTGCCGGCGCTGACGTGCTTGCCGTCGTCTTTGGTGTGGCCGTCGGCGTCGCCCTTGCGGCCCCGGTGGTCGATGGGACCCTCGCGGAGGTGCACGCCCCTGGAGGGTCGCTGCTTGCAGCGTCCACGCTGACCGGACTCGTGGGGTCGGTTCTCGCCTGGATCATGGTGGTGCTCGCGTCGCGGATGCCATGGCTCGACCAGGCCATCGGGCAGCCTCGGGTCATGCGCTGGCACCGCCAGGTGGCGCCGTGGGCGATCGGACTCATCACAGCCCACGTCATCCTCGCGATCGGTGCGGCCGCGGTCGCGACCCACACGTCGTTCTTCGGAGCGACGGGCCAGGTGGTGACCTCGTCCGTGGGCCTCGTCGAGGCCACCATCGCCGCCGTGGTGCTCGTCGTGGTCGGTGCGATCTCCGTGCCGTGGGTGCGCTCTCGGATCCCCCGAGAGCGCTGGTGGGCGGTGCATCTCGCGCTCTATGGCGCGCTCGTGCTCGCCGTCGCCCACGAACTTGCGCTCGGACCCACCTTCATCCGCCATCCCCTGGCCCGTGCCGTCTGGATCGTTGCGTGGGTCCTCGCGGCGCTCGGCGTGATCGTGTTTCGACTCATCAAGCCGTGGCGCCTCTCGCGCGCGCTCGACCTGCGAGTCGCAGGTGTGCGCACCCTCGGAGACGGTCGCTACGTCGAGGTCGAGGTCGCCGTCGCGAGGCCGCTCTCGTTCCGTGGCGGTCAGTACTGCCTCTGGAGGCTCGATGTGCCCGGGCGTCGTCTCGAGGCCCATCCCTTCACGGTCCTTCACGGGCGTGAGCCCGGTGGGCTTCGCCTCGTTGCGCGTCGGATCGGGGACTTCACCGACGACCTCGCCAACGTGGGCCTCGGGAGCCGTGTCAGGATCGAGGGTCCCTACGGGTCGTTCACCGTCGCCGAGCGCAGCGAGCGACGCGCCATCCTCGTCGCCGGGGGCGCGGGTCAGACGGCGACCCTCGCCCTGTTGGCTGACCTCGATGCAGCGGCACGCCCCCAGGTCATCGTGCGCGTGAGCGACGAGGCGGATCTCGTGCTCGGCGACGAGATCCGCAGGTTGGTGGCCGAGCGCCACGGCAGCGTGCGGGTGCTGGTGGGCTCGCGACGCGAGGTGCCTTTGTCTGCCATCTTCGAGGGGGTGGGCGAGCTGCGGAGCGCCGACGTGTGGATCGCGGGGCCGCCTGCCTTCGTCACCGCCGTCGGTGCGGTGGCACTCCAGCGTGGTGCGAGGCGACGGGCCATCCATGGTGACCCCTACACGATCTGAGGAGGTGCGATGCGGCGAGCTGCGCTCTCGGTGACCTCGGCGGTCGCGAGCTTTGCCATCGTCGTCGGTGCCGGTGGTGGACTCCGATCGCTCCATGCGCTCGCGGCCGACGTCTTCGGCTCCTCTGCCGCCGCTCACACGGCGTCGTCGTCGACGAAGGCCCACCGCGCCGTTGCGACGTATGCGCCCGTCGCTCCCACCACGGTCGATGGCGCCACCATCAACTACGGCTACGGCGAACTCCAGACCGCCGTGACGTTCGCACGGCACCGGCTCGAATCGATTCAAGTGATCCACTTCGTCGCCGCCGATAGCTACTCAGCCGCGCTTGAGCAAGCGGCCGTCGGCATCCTCGACCACGAGGTGCTCGCGGCACAAGGCCTCCCGATCGAGGTCGTCACCGGCGCGACCTACACCTCGGAGGCCTACGCGACCTCGGTGCAGGCTGCGCTCGACCGGGAGCGCGCTCGGACGTGAGCCAGGTCACCTTCGAGGCGATGGGAACGGTCGTGAGCGTCGCCATCGAAGGCGTGGAGGATGGATCGGCGGAGAGTCGGTGCGAGCGGCTCGTCGCCCGTGTCGAGGCACTCGAGCGATCCCTGTCGGCCTGGCGGGACGACTCGGCACTCCTACGGCGGCGCCGCGGCGAGGTGGTCGACGATCCGGCGCTGCGCGAGGTCGAGGCACTCGCTGAGGTCCTTCGGGTGCTCACTCACGGTGCGTTCGATCCCCACGGCCCGCTCGGCCTCGATCTCGACGGCGTGGCCAAGGGGTGGATCGTCGAGCGTGCCGCGCTCGAGGCGTTCGCCGATCTCGCGCCCGGTGCACGAGTTTCGGTGGCGGCAGGCGGGGACGTCTGGCTCCGCGGGGATCATCGGGTCGGGGTGGCACATCCCCAGGTCCGAGGTGCCCTCGTGGCCGTGCTTCGGGTCGAAGATGGCGGCGTCGCAACGTCCGGCACGCTGGAGCGAGGCGATCACGTGCGTGCCCCCGGGGGTCAGCTCGCGCTCAGCCAAGCCACCGTGTGCGCGCCCACCCTGTGGCTCGCCGACGGTTTGGCGACGGCCCTCCTCGTCGCAGGTGAGGCGCTCGCGGCGGCGCTCTCGGCCATCCCCGGGGTGGGGTGGTACGTGGTCACACGCGGCGGCGAGCGTCGTTGGGGTGGTGCGATCGAGGTGCTCGCTTCGGCATGACGGGGAGAGGTGGCGAGCTTCGGTCCTCGCGTACCGTCACCGTGCATGCCTGCTTCGGGGCTGGCGGTTCATGCGGGTGTGATCGGCATCGAGGCATTGTGAGCCGCGGTCCTCGTCGTGGTTGGCTCGGCTTCGTACGGCGCGACAGCACGCTGACCCACTACGACGGAGGGAGCGTGACGAATCCCTTGGGCGTGACGCCCGTCGGCGAGACCGAGAGTCGCAGGAGCGTCGCGTCCATGGAGCCGTCGTGGGCCGGTGCGGGGACGAGGAGCGTGCCTCGCGAGGGCTCGGCGGTCCCGGAGAGGCCGAGCTGGATCCAGGCGGGGAGGGAGTTAGGAAGCCTCGTGAGACGCCCGTCGCGCTCGGCCCACAGGGCTGCGGGCGCGAACTTCGACGGGGATGCGATGATGCAGGAGCGATTGATGCAGGTGAGGACGCGGGGATCGAGGAATGGGTCCTGGTCCGAGGATGCGGATCCCGAGGGATCGGTGACGACGTCGCGCGTGCTCGCCCTCGTCGTCGCGACGACGAGGGAGTACGTGGTGCCCGAGCGAGGCGCGAGGATCGCGCAGGTCGTGATCCCTGACCAGAGCCCTCCACCGCCGAGCGGGGCAGAGGGTGTCGCGACGACGACGCGTGCCGAACGTGGTCCAGTCAGTGTCCACACGGTGGGGACGTACGAAGGGCCATGATCGTGGTGACCTCGTTGGCGACGAGGCAGGGGCCGTCCTCGGCACAGGCGGCGAGGCCGCTCGACCGCAGGATGTTCGTGGTCGGTGCTGTGGGTGATGCGGCAGGGGCGAACGACAGGTAGAGCTGCGTCCAGGGTCCGAGGGGATGCGACGCGACGAGGACTGACCCCACGCCGCCCGTCCCGAGCGGTAGCTCGGCGAGCACGCAGAGGGAGCGCGAGCAGGCGAGCCCGTCCCCTCCCGCGCCCTCGGGCAGCGTGGTGGGTGTGAAGGAGCGCCCCCCATCGGTCGAGGCGAACGCCACCGGCGTCCCCGCGGGGGGCGGGGCGCTCGCGAGGCCGGTCGCGACGCAGGTCTGTTCTTGGCACGTGACGCCGTTGAGGGTGACGTCGGCGGGGATTGTGGCCTCGCTGGGCTGGAAGGTGGCGCCGCCGTCGCTCGACCACCACATGAGGGGGTCGCCGGAGGGTGAGCTGCCGACGGCGACGCAGGTCGCCCCCGAACAGATGACGTCTTGCACCGTCGAGACGTGGTCCGGTGTCGGCGCGCCAGTGATCGCTACCCCCTGAGTCGTCCGCGCCGCCGCGGTGCTCGCCGAGGGATGGGAGCGCGACCGGGGCACCGTGGGAGGGCTGCTCCGCACGCCGATGGCCAATGCGGTCCCTCCACCGACGAGCACGACGACCGCGGCGATGGCGATGGTGCGCGTGCCCCTCCTCATGCAGCGACGCTCGCGCACCTGGGCGAAGGGTGTCGCCTTAGCGGTCGATGCGCAGGGCGGAGATGAAGGCCTCTTGGGGTACCTCGACGCGGCCGATCTGCTTCATGCGCTTCTTTCCTTCCTTCTGCTTCTCGAGGAGTTTGCGCTTGCGCGTGATGTCACCCCCGTAGCACTTGGCGAGTACGTCCTTGCGACGAGCCTTGACCGTCTCGCGGGCGATGATGCGCGACCCAATCGCTGCTTGGATCGGGACGTCAAACAGCTGACGGGGGATGAGCTCGCGGAGGCGGGTCACCAGCTGGCGACCGTAGTCGTAGGCGTGGTCGCGGTGGACGATCGCGGTGAAGGCGTCGACGGGCTCTTGGTTGATGAGGATGTCCAGCTTGACGAGGTCGGCGACCTGGTAGCCGTCGGGCTCGTAGTCGAGGGAGGCATAGCCGCGCGTCCGGCTCTTCAACTGGTCGTAGAAGTCGATCACGACCTCGGCGAGCGGAATGCGGTAGATGAGCTCGACGCGCTCGGGAGAGAGGTACGTCATCGTGACGAGCGACCCTCGACGCGTCGACGCGAGATCCATGAGCGTGCCGATGTACTCGCTGGGAGAGATGATCGAGATGCGCAGCATCGGCTCGGCGATCTCAGCGACCTGGTTCGGTGGCGGCATGGCTGCGGGGCTTGCGATCTCGATCGTCGTAGCGGAGGTCAAGGTGATGCGGTAGTTCACGCTGGGCGCGGTTGCGATGAGGCTGAGCCCGAACTCGCGTTCGAGCCGCTCTCGCACGATCTCCATGTGCAAGAGGCCGAGGAAGCCACAGCGAAAGCCGAAGCCGAGAGCGGCCGAGGTCTCCGGCTCGTAGGTGAAGCTCGCGTCGTTGAGCCGGAGTTTCTCGAGGGAGTCGCGCAGGTCCTCGAAGTCGTCGCCGTCGACCGGGTAGAGACCACAGAACACCATCGGCTTGGGATGCTCGTAGCCCGGCAGGGGTGCATCGGCTGGACGATCCGCCTGGGTCACCGTCTCGCCCGAGCGTGCCTCGCCGACGTCCTTGATCCCAGCGATCAGGTAGCCGACCTCGCCCGGCCCGAGATCGGCGACCGGTGTCGAGGCGGGCAGCCGCACCCCGATCTCCTCGGCGGTGTGCACGGTGCCGGCCTGCATGAGGCGAATCTGGGCGCCCGCGCGCGCGGTGCCGTTGACGACCCGCAACGAGCTGACGACCCCTCGATATTGGTCGTAGACCGAGTCGAAGATGAGGGCGGCAAGCGGGGCATCCGGGTCCCCCGTCGGTGCTGGGACGCGCTCCACGACGGCGTCGAGGAGCGCAGGGACGCCTTCGCCGGTCTTGGCGGAGATGCGCAGGATCTCGGAGGCGGGAATGCCGAGCACCGTCTCGATCTCGAGGGCCGTTCGATCGGGGTCGGCTGCGGGCAGGTCGATCTTGTTGAGGGCGGCGACGATGGTGAGGTCGTGCTCAAGGGCAAGGTAGCAGTTGTGGAGCGTCTGTGCCTCGATGCCTTGCGAGGCGTCCACGAGCAGCACGACCCCCTCGCAGGCGGCGAGCGAACGCGACACCTCGTAGCCGAAGTCGACGTGGCCGGGCGTGTCGATCAGATGGATGGTGGTTCCACCCCATCGAACTCGCACGTTCTGAGCCTTGATCGTGATGCCACGCTCGCGCTCGATCTCGAGGGAGTCGAGGAACTGCTCGCGCATGTTGCGGGCGTCCACCGCGCCGGTGAGTTCGAGGATGCGATCGGAGAGCGTCGACTTGCCGTGGTCGATGTGTGCGATGATCGAGATGTTGCGGATCGAGGCCGGGTCCACCATGGTCGCTCCAGCCTAGGTGCGAGGATGCGCTGGCCTCACGGCTAGACTTCGTCGTCCGAGTGCTGCGGCTTGCGCTGCACCGCTCTCGAGCGTACGCGGGTGTGCTCGTGGGTTGGTGTCGCGGGAACGCCGCGAGCGCAGGGATTCGAAGCAGGATTTCGAAGCAGGGATTCGAGAGCGTCGTCGCCGAGAGGGAGTCATGGCCAACATCAAGGGACAACTGAAGCGCATCCGCCAAGACGAGCGCCGGCGCGAGCGGAACAAGGCGGTTCGGAGCGAGTTGAAGACGCGCGTCAAGCGTGCGCTCCAGAACGCCACCGCGGACGACGGCGAGCAGTATCTCCGTGCCGCGATCCAGCGACTCGACAAGGCCGCGAAGAAGGGCATCATCCATCCGAACCAGGCTGCGCGTCGCAAGTCGCGCCTCATGCGAGCCGTCAATCGAGAGCGCAGCGCCACCGAGGCCTAGCCACTGAGGCTGAGCGACCTGGGCCTCGAGACCAGGCCGAAGGGCGCAATCCCAGCGTGGGCGCGTGCGCGGCTAGACTGAGGGCGAGCATCCTCACGGGAGGTTCGCGCACATCGTGGTCGAAGAGCAGCTGAGTCCGCGCCAAGAAGCCATCTTGATGGCGGTCGTGGCCGAGTACGTCCGGACCGGTGTCCCGGTCGGGAGCAAGCACGTGCTCGATGTGACCCACCTCGGTCTCTCGCCGGCGTCCGTGCGCGCGCAGATGGCCCAGCTCGAGCAGGAGGGCTTCCTGGCACAGCCCCACGTCTCGTCGGGGCGGATCCCACTCGTGAAGGGCTACCGATACTTCGTCGATCGTCTCATGCGTGTCGATACGACGCTCATCGAGCGGCTGCGCCGAGAGATTGTGGGTCGCCTGCGTGCTGCCCGTGGTGAGTGGGACGACGTCCTCGAGCTGACGCTGGATCTCGCGGTCGAGCACTCGCAGTACACGGCCGTGATCGCGGTGTGGTCCTCGGAGGTCGAGGTGGTGCGTGCCGTCCATCTCGTGCCCTTGGATCCACCGACGATCCTTGGGGTCGTCGTCGGCTCGCGGGGTGCGCTCGAGCGTGCGATGTTCGAGATCGAGCCGACCCCGCCGGAGTCGGTCGTCGTCGCGGCAGGGAACTTCCTCGCGTCTCGGTTGCGCGGGCACCGAATGTCGGAGCGACTAGCCGTCCTCCCGAGCGGGAATGCGGAGATGGACGCGGTCGTCTTCGCGGCCCTCGCCGCGATCGACGAGAGCCGCGTGCGCGAGCGGCCGGAACTTCGGGTTCGAGAGGTCGCCAAGACCGCGAGCGCACTCGATCAGCTCTCGAAGGTCGCCGGTGTGCTCGAAACGATCGAGCAACGACTGTCGCTCGTCGAGGTGCTGCGCCGCCTCATCGACGAAGGTGAGCCGGTCTCGATCGGGAACGAGAGCGGGGTCGCCGCTCTGGACGACTGCTCCCTCGTCGTCGCTCCGTGCGAGGTCGACGGGACCATCGTCGGGTCGATCGGTCTGTTGGGGCCGGTGCGCATGGACTACGGTGGGGCGTCGGTGGTGGTCGAGGCGCTGCGCGAGGGCGTGGCAGAGGCGGTCGGGTAACGCCGCGTGCGGCGTCGACGATGAGGAGTGACGTGGTCGACTACTACGAAGTCCTGGGGGTGTCTCGGAACGCCTCCAGTGAGGAGATCAAGCGCGCGTATCGGCGCCTCGCTCGTCAGCTGCACCCAGATGTGAACGGCGGCGATCGAGGCGCCGAGGAGCGCTTCAAGCTCGTGACCGAGGCCTACGACGTCCTGAGCGACCCGGACAAGCGTCGAACCTACGACCGGACGGGATCGGTTCAGGGCGGACCGTTCGGGCCCGGAGACCCCTTCGGCGGCGGGCCGTTCGGGCCGGACTTCTCCGACCTGTTCCAGAGCGTCTTCGGCGGGTTCACGCAGCAGCCCCAAGGGGCCCAGCGTCGCGGCGAGGACATCGAGACCGAGGTGCGGCTCACCTTCGAAGAGGCCGTCTTCGGGGCGCAGAAGGAGATCTCCCTGCGCATGCCCGCGGTGTGTGGCACCTGCCAAGGCTCGGGCGCCCGGCCGGGCACCCAGCCGCGTGTGTGCTCGCAGTGCCAGGGAACCGGTGCGGTCAGGCGGATCACCCAGTCGTTCCTCGGGCGCATGGTGACCACGGCGACCTGCGACGTCTGTCGAGGCGAGGGAACGGTGATCGCCGACCCGTGCCCCGACTGCCGAGGCGAGGGTCGACGCACGCAGGAGCGCCGCTTCGTGGTCGATGTCCCACCTGGTGCCGACAATGGGTTGGTCCTCAAGCTCTCCGGCAAGGGGCCGGCAGCGCCCCGTGGTGGTCAGCCGGGAACGCTGTACGTCCACGTGCTGGTGGAGCCGTCGGAGCGGTTTGAGCGGCGCGGCAACGATCTCATCACCCGTGTCCAGATCTCGGCGCCGCAGGCGGTGCTCGGTACCAAGCTCGAACTCGAGACGCTCGATGGGCTCGAGGTCATCGAGATCCCCGCCGGCACGCAGCCTGGGTGGGCGACGCGCGTTCGGGGGAGAGGTGTGCCTGCGCTGTCGGGTCGTCGCGGGCGCGGCGACCTCATCGTCGAGGTCCAGGTGACGATCCCGAGCGAGCTCACGGCCGAGGAGGACGAGCTGTGGCGGCGCCTCGCTGCCCTGCGTGGTGAGCTGGTCAGCGAGCATCACGACCAGTCGCTGCTCTCGAAGCTGCGTTCCGCCTTCAAGTAGGCGTGGGTCGCGACGCCAACGGGGCAACCGGACGCCTCGAACCGTTCTTCATCGTCGACGATCTCGAGGCCCCGGTCGTCGACGATGCCTTGGCTGCCCACCTGCGCGCTCGCCGACTCGGGCCTCGGGCATCGATCTGGATCGGAGACGGTCGGGGTCGCGTACGGGCCGCGACGCTCGCGGAGGTGGGGCGTCGGACGGCTCGGATCGAGGCGTGCGGGGAGATCGTGGCGCAGCCACGACGCACGCCGGAGGTATCGATCGCGTCGTATGCGCCCTCGAGAGAGCGCCTGGCGTGGATGGTCGCCAAGCTCGCCGAGCTCGGCATCGCCGATCTGTGGCTCCTGCGCGCTCCCCACGACCGTCGCGGTGGCGAACCGCTCTCAGCGCACGAGCTCGGTCGGCTCGAGCGCATCGCGCGGGAAGCGGCCCAGCAGGCAGAGGTGCCCTGGGTGGTGCGGATCCACGACGTCGGCACACTCGACGAGCTCCCGCGAGACGGCGTCGTCGTGGCAGATCCGGCGGGAGGTGGCCTCGTGGGACGCGACGTACGCTGCATCGTCATCGGTCCTGAGTCCGGCCGGATCGATGGCCTCGCCGACGTGCGGCGCGTGCGTTTGCCAGGCGGGATCCTCCGTGTGGAGACGGCGGCTGTGGTCGCGGGTGCACTGCTCGTCGCCCTTGGTGGCAATATTGTGGACCCTGCGTGTGCGGGCGGCTACGCTTGAGGTTGAGCGGAGCGAGGGCGCGCTCACCATGGTGCGGACAGGAGGATCGCGATGGACAGCGCAGAGCGCGCGTATGCACGTGAGGTCGGTCGCCGCTTGCGGCTGGTGCGCAAGCAGCAGCGCTACAGCCTCCAGGCGGTCGAGGCGCTCTCGGCCAAGGAGTTCAAGGCCTCGGTGCTCGGCGCCTACGAGCGGGGGGAAAGGTCCATTTCGGTGCCGCGGCTGCGGCGCTTGGCAGCGTTCTATCGGGTCGACGTCGAGCAGCTGCTCCCGAGGCCGACGAGTGAGCTGACGCCAGCGGTCAGCACCACGGAGCGTGCCGCGCGGATCCTCGACGACGATCGCGTCACCATCGATCTCGCGGAGATGGAGCGGGCGGCATCGGTGGCGGCGCCGACGACCGAGAAGTGCACCATCGATCTCCAGCGGCTGCGGAGCCTCGAGGGGCCCGAGCGTGAGCTCCTCGAGCGCTACCTCGGCATGATCCAGGTGCAACGCCAGGACTTCAACGGTCGCGTCATGACGGTGCGCCGCGAGGATCTGCGGATCATCGGTGCACTGCTCGGCTTGAGTCTCGAGGGCATGATCGAGCACATCGACCGCTTGGGTCTGAGGGCCCTGCCGGAGCCACGCTGAGCGTCGACGGTCGCGACGAGCCCCTCCGGGAGGCGGCGCTCTACGTCCACGTCCCGTTCTGTCGGCGACGCTGTGCCTACTGCGACTTCTCGGTCGCGATTCGCGAGCCCGACCGCGACTTCGTCGACGACGTCGAACGCGAGCTTGCCAACCGCGTCGAGGAGGGCCTCGTCGACGAACGCTTCTGCGCCACCTCGGTCTTTCTCGGTGGGGGGACGCCCTCCTACCTCGATGACGGCGCGGTCGCGAGGCTGATTCGGCTCGCGCGCCCCGTCTCCGGCGCCGAGGTCACCATCGAGGTCAATCCCGAGGATCTCTCCGTGGGGCGGGTTGCGAGGTGGCGGGAGGCCGGTGTCGGGCGCATCTCGGTTGGGCTGCAGTCGCTCGACGACCGCGTGCTCGCCCACCTCGGCCGTGGACACAACGCAGCAGATGCGCTCGGACGGATCCGTGCGGTCGTCGAGGCGTTCGCAGACCTCAGGGTGAGCGTCGATCTCATCTTCGGTGACCCGCTGGAGGATGACGCGTCGTGGCGACGCACCTTGGCCGGCGTCGTCGACCTCGGCATTGGGCACGTCTCGACCTACGCCCTCACCGTCGAGCCGGGCACGCGCTTTCGGTCGCTCCGGGTCGACGATGAGACACAGGCTCGCCGCTACGAGGTCGCCGATGCCGTCCTCGGGGCGGCTGGTTATGCGTGGTACGAGATCTCGAACTGGGCCCGCCCCGGCCAGGAGTCGCGACACAACCAGACCTACTGGGGTGGTGGCGCCTATCTCGGGCTCGGACCGAGCGCGCATTCGTTTCGTGATCCTGTGCGCTCGTGGAACGTGGCGAGCTGGCCGAGGTGGCGTGAGCGGGTGCGGGCGGGTCTCGTGCCGACGGAGGGGCTCGAGGTGCTTTCATCGAGCGCCCGTGTCCTCGAGGCTCGTTACCTCGCCCTCCGTCAGCGCGACGGGATCGACGAGGAGGCCGTCCCGGCCTGGGCGGCTGCGTTCTTCGAGGAAGGCGCGCCCGGACGACGTCGCCTCACGGTGCGCGGTCGTCTGCTCGCCGACGAGATCGTGGCTCGCTGGGACGAGCGCTAGCCTACGCACGGTGGGCCGCCTGACGAAGCGCGACGCGGAAGCGCTCGGCTTGGTGCTCGACGACGAGGGGGCCGTCACCGAACGCCTCCTCGACGTGCTCGAGCGTCACCTCGATCCGGTGATGCGTGAGGCGGTGGCCGATGCGTTACGACACCACTCGGGGTCGGTGGCTGATCTCGCGGCGTTCGCGATCGAGGTGCGCGAGGTCGCGCTCGTCGTCGCTGCGATCCTCGAGTCATCGTCGCGTCGCGACGGCCATCCGCCCACGTAGGCTCACCTCGTGGGTCGGGGCGCTCAGGCGGACGGTGGCCCGAGGTGGCAGCGCGCCATCGAAGCGCGCAGCCGACGGAATCACCACGGGGGCTCGGCCAGAGCGCGTCTCGAGCACCGGTTCGCGTGGGCAGTGAAGCGCTCCACCCGGCGACGGATGGGTGGGCCGCGCGAGGGCGCGGGAGGCTCGCGGCGAGGGTGGCCTCGTCGGAGCGTCGTCTCGCACTCGGGAGGATGAGCGATGGACGGACGGAAGCAGCGGACGGTGGTGAGCGCGATCGAGCGCGCAGCGGTGGCCCTTGGAGCGGACGATGCGACGGGCTTACGCCGTGAGGCTCGCCAGATCCGCACGCTCAATCAGCTCGTCGAGCTCGACGCGCTGCCTGCGCTGCTCGAGGAGCTCGCCGACGCGGTGGCAGCTGGCGATGGGGCGGGCCGTGAACGCGCCATCGCCGCCATTGGGGAGGTCCTCGGACCGTCCCCGTTGGCGGCGATGTTTCAGGCTCAGCGAGCGCGCGGTACTACTGGGGCAGAACCCGGCGCTTGAAGGCCTGGTTCGTGAGGTTGGCGAGCACGCCGTACCAGGCGATGATCGCGGTGATGATGCCGAGGTAACCGCCGATCTTGGTCATCGACGTCGACTGGCCAAGCGCCCCGATGGTCAGCGCGAGGAACGTCAGGGCCAGCAGTGCGAAGAGGATCTTCAAGAAGGGCGTCAGCCCGAGCGTCGCGACGAACAGGATCACCGTGATGATGGTCCATGCGAGCAGGTAGAGCCCGGTCGCTTGGTAGGCCGTCGCCGCTGGCAGCTTCGGCAAGATGTAGTAGGCGTACGCAGCGAACGACATCCAGAACGCACCGTACGTGGTGAACGCAACCGCGCCGAAGCCGTTCGCTCGCTTGAACTCCCACATCCCCGCCAGGAGTTGGGCGAGACCGCCGTAGAACAACGCGAGGGGCAGAACGACACCGACGAGGGTGCCCGATACGATCCCGGCGTTGATCGTGCTGAGTACGAATGTCGTGAGTGCGAAGCCAGCGAGCCCGAGCGGGCCCGGGTCCGCGGTCGCCTTGACGGACGAGACCTCCACCTCGGTGTGGGCGTCAGTCATGGTCATCGGTATGGTTTCCTTTCCCCCTGTGATGCTGCAGCCAACGATGCTGGCTGCCCGCGCGGGTGGCGCGGCTGACCCCGACACGTCCGTGCGGGCGCTGTGGCCGTGTCGGGCGATTGGTCGCAGCACCCACGTGGGTGCTGCTGCTCTTTCGTGCTGCTCGTGGCACCCCATCGGGTGCCTCCGTCTCAACGATCGTCGGAAGGTGTCTGCTGTGCCTGGGCGCGCGCAGCGATCTCGGCGACGACGTCCGCATTGGCCAGGGTGGTCACGTCGCCGAGCTGGCGTTGCTCGGAGATGTCGCGCAGGAGCCTGCGCATGATCTTGCCGGAGCGCGTCTTTGGCAGCTCGTCGGTGAAGACGATGGAGGCCGGTCGGGCGATCTTGCCGATGCGCTCGGCGACGTGGTCTCGGAGGGCCGCGAGGAGGGCGTCGTCACCGACGATGCCGGCGCGCAGCGTCACGAAGGCCGCGATCGCTTGGCCAGTGATGGGGTCGGCCCTTCCGATCACCGCGGCCTCGGCAACCGCGGGATGGTCGACGAGCGCCGACTCGACCTCGAGGGTCGAGATGCGGTGTCCGGAGACGTTCATCACGTCGTCGACCCGCCCGAGCAGCCAGAAGTAGCCGTCGTTGTCGCGCTTGGCGCCGTCGCCAGCGAAGTAGCGCCACACGTTGTGCTCGCGATCGGAGAAGCGCGCCCAGTAGGTGTCGATGTAGCGCTGGGGATCGCCGAAGATCGTTCGCGCCATCGACGGCCACGGGTGTGTGAGCACGAGGTAGCCACCGCCACCGAGCGGGACGGACTCGCCGTTGTCGTCGACGATGTCGGCTTGGTAGCCGGGGAGAGGGATGGTCGCCGATCCTGGCTTCGTGGGCGTCACCGTCGGGATCGGTGCGATCACCATCGCACCGGTCTCGGTCTGCCACCAGGTGTCGACCACTGGGCAACGATTCTGGCCGATGACCTCGCGGTACCACATCCACGCCTCGGGGTTGATCGGTTCGCCGACCGTGCCGATCACGCGGAGCGAGCTCAGGTCATGGCGACCGGGGTACTCGTCCCCCCACTTCATGAACGTCCGAATCGAAGTGGGTGCGGTGTAGAGCTGGGTCACGCGGTACTTCTCGATGATCGCCCAGTAGCGGTCGCGATCGGGGTAGTCCGGCACACCCTCGTAGAGGACGCTCGTGGTCCCGTTGGCGAGCGGGCCATAGACGATGTAGGAGTGGCCGGTCACCCAGCCGATGTCGGCGGTGCACCAGTAGACGTCGTCGGGCCGCAGATCGAACACCAGTCGATGCGTGCTCGACACCCCGACCAGGTAGCCACCCGTCGTGTGCACGATGCCCTTGGGCTTGCCGGTGGTCCCGGAGGTATACAGGATGTAGAGCGGGTCCTCACTCGAGGTCTCCGTGGCGGGCCGCTCGGCCGGCTGGTCGGCGACGAGGTCGTGGTAGCGCACGTCTCGGCCGGTCGTCATGGGAACGTCGGCGCCCGTGCGTTCGACGACCACGACATGGTGGACACTGGGGCATCGTTCGAGGGCCTGGTCGGTGATGCGCTTGAGGTCGATGGTCTGGCCCTTGCGACGGGACTGGTCGCAGGTGATGACCACGCTTGCTTGGGCGTCGTTGATCCGATCGGCGAGCGCGTCGGCGGAGAAGCCGCCGAAGACCACCGAGTGGACCGCGCCCAGGCGAGCGCAGGCGAGCAGCGCCATCGGGAACTCGGGGATCATACCCATGTAGATCGCGACGCGGTCGCCCTTGCTGACGCCGAGCTGCGCAAGACCGTTGGCCAAGCGGCAGACATCCTCGAGGAGCTGGCGATAGGTGATGACCCTGGTGTCGCCCTCTTCGCCCTCGAAGTAGTAGGCGACCTTGTCGGGCGTGGCCTCGGCGTGACGATCGAGACAGCTCTCGGTCACGTTGAGCGTTGCGTCGACGAACCACCGCGCAAAGGGCGGGTTCGACCAATCGAGCACGCTCGTCCAGGGCGTGCGCCACTGGATGTGCGATGCCTCCTGCTCCCAGTAGGCGATGGGATCTCGGCCGCGCTCGTAGATCTCGCGCGAGGTGACCTCTGCGCCTTCGAGCACGTTCGGTGGTGGAGGGAAGAGCCTGCTCTCTTCGTAGAGCGCCTCGATCGTTGGATCGGCCATGCCCCCTCCTTCGTCCGCGTGTCTGTGCTGGTGGCGCTTGTGACGTGTCGACGAGTGCCATGCCCCCACGGTGCGTGGTGGCCAAACCCGACAGTAGCTTGTTGCACGCGCACCTGCAAGCATTCCGGCCTTCGAGCCACGATGGTTCCGCGATCGTGCACCGAGCCTTCGAGGCACCTGCGCTGCCCGGACGTTCGTCGCGGACGGTGCGCGGTGTCAGGCGGTGACCACGCCGAGCAGTGACAGCGCGTGCAGCAGTGCGGGGACGACGGCACTCAGGTAGGGCTGGACGGCCCGTGGATCTGTGCCGGTTGCGGCGATGCGATCTCGGAGTTCGACGAAGCGTGGCACGGTTCGGAGGAGGTTCGAGAGTGCGAAATCCTCGATCACGCTGGTGAGGTCGGCACCCGCGCCGAGCTGCCAGAGCGCCACCACGAGTCCGGTGCGGTCCTTGCCGGCGGTGCAGTGCACGACCAGCGGGTCGGGTGCGGTGTCGAGGACGTCGGCGGCTGCGTGGAGGACCGACGCGTGGTGCTTGACGAGTCGCTCGTAGTGGACGATGAGGTCATCGGGGGTCACTCTCTGGAGCCTGCCCGTGAGGATGGCCTCGGTGGCGTCCTCGGCGCCCGCGAGTGGCGCTGCGAGCGGCATCGGTCGAAGCTCGACGAACGACGGTGCTCGCGTCGGGGCCATGGCGGCTTCCGAGGGTGCGCGCAGGTCGATGACGAGGCGGATCCCGAGCGCTTCGAGGACGTCCCAGTCGCGTGTGCTCAGGCGTGCGAGATTCTCGGAGCGGAAGCGACGGCGCCAAGGCAGCGGTCCTCGAGGCGTCTGGAGTCCCCCAGCATCGCGGAAGTTGGTGGCGCCATCGAGGCGAACACGGCGTGTCGCGATCTCGAGGGTGGTCCCGTCCTCGACGAGGCGCACGAGCGGGGCGGGCTCGTCTCCTTGGTACGCGATGGCGAGGAGCGAGCCGTCGCCCCAGGGGCGAAAGGCGCTCGCGAAGGCACCGGGGACGCGATCGCGTGCGACGACGAGGACCGATGCGGCTCGCACGAAGGTCGCGTCGACGGCAAGGGCGTGCACACAGCGAGCCTATCCGGGGCCGGAGGACGACTGGGTGGCGCTTGCGGTTGCCTGCACCAGTGCGGGCGAGCCGGTGAGCCAGCTCACGACTGGGATCGCGAGGCGTTCCTCGAGCGCCACGGTGACGGTCATCGGGGGCGTGACGGTCAACGACCAACCCGACAGGGCGACACCGCTTGCGCCAAGGCAACTCGCCGCGTCCAGGCGTGCCGTCGTCGGGTCGATGGCGAGCTGGCCAGTCGCTTCCCAGGCCGTCGTCGACACGGCACGCGATGCGTACAACGCGCAGCTCGCGGCCAGGTTGCGCAGTTGGGCGTGGCGGACACCGAGCGCACCGATCGCACCGATGACGAGGAGCATGATCGAGGTCGCGAGTGCGAGGATCGGGATGAGCACGAGCGCCGAGCCCGCCTCGGCTCGCTCACGTCCCACCACACGCCCCGACGATCGTGCCGCCGACGAAGGCGTCGCCCGAGACGGTCGCTCGCTCGGCGAGCGAGATCGCGCCTGGCCCGAGAACGCCAAAGCGTGGGGCAGCGAGGGTCGCATGCGTCGTGACCGTCGCGATGCCGCAGCGACCGAGACTGCCACTCCAGCTCACCGTGACCGTTCCGATGCCGGGAACCGCGACGGCCTGGGGCGGTGGCTGCCCGGTGGTCTCGGCCCCGCGCGCCAGCGACCACGCGATCTGTGACAGTGTCGCCTCGGCGCTGAGTGTGCGCAGGATCGCCACCAGCCATGGACCGAGGACCCATGCGACGACGGCGAGCGCAGCGATCAGTGCGACGAGATCGATCGAGCCGCGTTCACGGTCCTCGCTGCGAGGCCGCAGCGTCGAGCGTGACCGAACCGACGAGTGCGCTCGGGGCATGGGTCGTGAGGTCGATCGCGACGGTGGTCGACGTGATGGTCCACGTCGCGTGCGCGTCGCGGACCACGGTCGGTCCGGCGCGCAGGACCTGGTCGCCTGCGGCCAGTGCGGCCGTCGGGCCGCTGGCGAGTGTCGCCGCGGCAGCGGCCACCGCCTCCTGGGACCACTCGTTGAGCTGGAGTTGGGCGAGCGCGGTGCTGCCGACGGCGGCGACGAGTGCGAGGATCCACACCGTCCCAGCCGCGGCCAGGAGGCTCGCCAGGAGTGAGGAGCCATCCTCAGCTCCCGAGCTGCGCGACCTGATTCGAGACGGTCGTCGTGGCATTGGCCATGATGGTCTTGAACGCGAACCACAACCCCACCGCGAGGAACGCCATGATCACGACGATGATCGCGGTCGACACGACGCCCTCGCCAGCCTCGTGGAGGGGATCGTTCCGTGTCACGATGGCGATGACCAGCCTCTCGAGACTCCGAGCGATCCGTCGTCGTCGCTCGAGGGTTCGGCGGAACCAGTCGCGCGTCGATGGAGCCAACGTCCGTGTCGGCATTGTGACCTCCTTCCGTGGATGATCATAGGATACCATACAATGACTAAAGAGGCAAGAAACTCGGCTCGTCTCGGTGAGCGTGCCTAGGAGTCCCCTGAACAACTCCTCCACGTAGGGCGGCTACGGGAAGCGCTTCCCTCCGCCTGTCAAGCGCCATTTGCCCAGCTCAGCTAGACTTTTTGCATGCTGGGCACCGAATCAGACCAGGCACACCTCACCGCGACGGAGGCCTTCTGCTCCTCGCTCATCGAGCCAGGGTCCATCTACGCCTTCCTCGCCGAGCACCGCAGAGAGCTCTTCCCCGACGAGCGCTTCCGCCATCTCTACCCCTCCACGACCGGCAGACCCTCCATCCCCGCCTCGAGGGTGCTCGCGGTCATGGTGCTCCAGGTGCTCGAGGGGCTCTCGGACACCGAGGCGACAGAGCAGGTCCGCTACAACCTCCGCTGGAAGTACGCCCTTGGTCTTGATCTCGAGGACCCAGGCTTTCACCCCACGGTGCTCACCTACTGGCGCAGGCGCATCGCCACCTCCGAGACCCCAAGACTCATCGGCGAGCTCGTGGCCGAGGTGATCGGTGCCACGGGGGTGCTCAAGGGCAAGACGAAGCGCGTCGTCGACTCCACCGTGCTCGCCGATGCGGTTGCCACCCAAGACACCATGACCCAACTTGTCGCCCAGATCAACCGGGTACGCAGGCTGATCCCCGAACTACGCGAAATTCCTCTGTCACCAGCGATCGACTACACCCGCGCAAAGCCTGCCATCGACTATCGGGACGAAGAGGCAGTGGTGCGCACGGTGAGTGCCCTCGTCGCCGATGCCACTGCCCACCTCGCCCATGCAGAGAAGCTCGCATCCCTCACCGAGCCACAGACCGAAGCCCTTGGTCTCCTTGGGCTCGTGGCGGGCCAAGACGTGGAGTGTGTCGATGCCAAGGAAGGTCGCTGGCGCATCGCGAGGCGGGTAGCCACAGACAGGGTCATCTCCACCGTGGACCCTGACGCTCGCCACGTCCACAAGTCACGTGCCCGTGCCATCGATGGGCTACAAGGGCCACGTGGCCGTCGAGCCAGACAGTGGCATCGTCACCGCTGCGACCATCACGAAGGGCACCGTGCCGGACGCAGCAGTGGCGAGCGAGCTCCTTCGTGACGAGGACGGCCCGCGCACGGTCTATGGCGACAGCGCCTATGCCACGAGCGAGGTCTCCAACGAGCTCGCCGCTCGTGGCCACGACGAGGTGATCAAGCCTCGGCCCCTTGCCATGGCGGTCCCTGGTGGCTTTACCATCGATGACTTCGTCGTCGAGGAGGGATGGGTCAGCTGTCCCCAAGGACACCGAGTACCCATCTCCGCCAAGGGTCGTGCTTCCTTTGTCAAGCACTGCACCGGCTGTCCGCTCCGGGATCGCTGCACGCGCTCGAAGCGAGGACGGGTCCTCACCTTCACCCCTGCCACCTGGCACGCAATCAGCCAGCGGGCGCACTTTGGGGACCCTGCCGTTCGTCTCGACTATCAGCGCACCCGACCGAACGTCGAGCGGATCCACGCACAGCTCAAACGCAAGCTCTCCGGCGCGAGGCTGCGCTACCTGGGGCTCGTGCGCAACCGACTCCACTTCGAGCTGCTCTGTGCCACCTGGAACCTGAAGGTGCTCCTTCGCCTGGGGCTCACCCGGGTGGGTGGTGGCTGGGTGCTTGCCACCTGAGAGGCGCTCGGGTCCTCTCCTCCTCGCCCCACAGGAGGGGCGAGGAGGAGAGGGTGAGGAGCGAGATGGGAACGGGTCAGCTGGGCTCGTTCCCGGGCTGGGTGGGCGTGCTCAGCCACCACCAGGGAGGGGCTTGTTCAGAGGGCTCCTAGAGGCCGACGAGCTTCTGAAGGCCCGCGGCGAGCGGGACGACGACCAACGTGACGCCGGGTACGAGGGCGCTGACCGCGACGGGGATCCAGACGAGCTGCTCACGTCGGCTGGCGAGACGCAGTGCGTCGGCGCGTCGGCGTGCGAGCGCGTCGCGTTCGAGCTCGCCGAGCGCAGGGGTCACGGCGCCGACCGCCCACGAGCTCCCCAGCAGGCGTAGCGCTGCCCCGACGTTCGCATCGCGCAGGCGTTCCGCCACGTGCGCGAGCGCCACCTCGAGGTCGGTGCCCTCGCCCATCTCGGCGAGGGCACCGTGCCACTGCGTCGACCATGGGGTGTCGGCGTCCCGACGAGTCGTGAGGGCCCCGGGGAGGCTTGCGCCAGCGGCCACGAGATGACGGATCTCACCGAGCTCGCTGGACCACGTCGCGCGCAGGCGCTCGCGGACGCGCCGTGCGGTGGCCATGACCATGGCGACGCGGAGCGCGACGACGACGACCGGTGCCATCAGGGCGCCCGACACGGCGGGAGCGCTGTGGCCCACGATGCCAACGGCGCCGACCAATCCTGAGGCTCCGAGGGCCGGATCGGCGAAGCGAGCGAGATCGGTCGCGGGCTGCACCCCTGTGGCCAGCAGCCAGTCGTCGGAGCGACGTGCGACCCACCGCGCGACCGGACGTGACGGGGGCGGGAGCTCGAGGTGGCGGAGGAGCCGAGCCGGGACGATCTCGCGCACGGTCGTCGCCAACCACGCCGAGGCGAGGAGGAGCGCGACACCACCAAGGCCGATCAAGGAACTCACGGCACCTCCTTCTGGCCGCGAACGGCAACCACCGGCACGAGCAGGTGCGACGCCCACAGCCAGCAGCCGAGCAGGGTAACCAGGCTCACCGCCTCGATACGTTCGGCGAGCGGGGTGGCATAGGCACTCGGTCCGGCGATCGCCATCCCGACGACGACGAGGAGTGCGGGGACGGCGAGGACGAGCCCGCGGGCCAGCCGCGCGCCCGCGAGCCGCGCATCGAGTTCGTGGGCCACCGCTCGTTGCGCATCGAGGTCGCGAGCGAGCGCCTCGAGACTGCGAGTGACCTCGTGGGTCGCGAGGCCATCGAGGGTGGTCAGCGCTCGGCATACGGTGGCGGTCGTCGCATCCGAGGCCTGCTCACCCAGGAGGCCGATCGCTGCGGCGAAGTCCCGAGCGACGCGAAAGTGCGATCTGGCCCGTGCGATCGCAAGGGCAAGATCCGGTGGGATCGGCTCCACGGCGACCCAGAACGCCTCCGACAGCGCCTCGCCGAGCGTGCCGACGCGCAGTGCCAACTCGCTGAGCCATCGGTGCCATGCGTCGAGCGCGGTGAGCTCGCGGCGAGCGTCGCGGCGACGAGTCCCCACCACGGCGAGTCCGAGCGCCGCTGCCGCGATGAGATCGGCGATCGCCGGCAGACGCCACAGCGTGATCATCGCCGCACCGGCAAGCCCGAGCGCGACGGTCGCAGGTCGTGGTCGGCGTCCTGCGGAGCTACGGGCGTGCAACCGGGCAAGGGCGGGTAGGGCGAGCACAGCGATGGCGCCGAGTGCCAAGAGCCCGGCGATCGCGTCGCGCAAGTGTGCACTCATCCGACGAGCTCCGTGCGTGCCTCGAGGAGCTGTGGGAATCTGCTGAAGAGGCGTGAGGTCCGCGTAGCGGCCGGAGCGAGCAGGTTGGTGACGACGAAGGGGCCCATGCCATCGGGGGTGCTGAGTCCCTCGACGGCGACGAGTCCGGTCACTCGTGGTCCGTCGTGCCAGGCGAGCTGCACGACGAGGTCGATCGCGTCGGCCACGAGATGGCGGAGCGTCGCGGTGCCTGGCGCCTCTGGTGCGATGGCGGCGAGCGTCGCGAGTCGCTCGAGCGCCGCGCGGGGCTCGCGGGCATGGATCGTCGAGAGTCCTGGGATGCCGCTCGCGACCGCCACGACGAAGGGCAGGGCCTCCTCGTCTCGGACCTCGCCGATGACCAGTCGCTCGGGCGTCATGCGAAGCGACGCCGCAACGAGCGCACGGAGCGAGATCGCCTCGACCCCCGGCCGTTGGCGGCGGGTTTGCAGGTGCGCAACGTTCCCACGCGCGAGCCGAGTCTCTCCGACCTCCTCGGCGACGACGACTCGCACGGCGTCGTCGAGGCCATCGAGCAGCGCTCGTGCCAGTGTGGTCTTGCCGACGCCAGGTAGGCCCGCGATCAGGATCGTGGCGCCGACGCGCACGGCGCTCGCCAGGAGGGGCGGTACCTCGGCCATGGCGTGCCCGATGGTCGCCAGCGGGCGCCGGATGTTCACGAGCCAGGTGCCGTGCGGGGTGAGTTCGGGATGGACGACGTGGACGCGAGAGCCATCGGCGAGCGTGAAGTCTTGGATGCCCTGGCCTGGATCGAGCTGGCGTTGGGCGCCGCGAGCGGTCGTGGTGAGGCGTTCGAGCGCTCGTCGCACGTGCTCGTGGTCGTAGAAACCGAGCGGTGCGCGCGCGAAGCGCCCCCGGCGCCGTACCCACACCTCCCTCGGGGCATTGATCGAGATCTCCTCGACGTCGGGGTCCGCGAGCAACGGCTCCAGGGGACCGAGCGCGCGCATCGAGAAGATGACGTAGCGTACGACGGCGCCGAGGAGTTGTTCCGAGGCCGCAAGGTCGTCGATGTCGAGGGCGTGGCGGCGAGCGAGCTGGTCGAGCGCTGCTGCGTCGGTGGGCAGGGCGGCGGGATCGAGCTCGGCGCGCACCGCGTGCTCGAGGCGAGCGCACAGCGACAGGTAGCGGTCGAGCCAGGGGTACTCAGCCACCGCGTCGTCCCCTAACGTGGGAGTCGTGGTCGAGGCCGATGCACACCGAGACGCCCGCGATGCTGACGTGGGGCCGTCGCGGCACGGACCGGTGCGCATCGAGCGGATCCTCGCGCCGAACCCTTCCCCGATGACCCTCGAGGGCACCAACACCTACATCCTCTCGACGCAGACCCACGCCGTGGTGGTCGATCCCGGCCCCATGATCGACGCGCATCTCGGGGCCATCGCCGATGCCATCGATCGTGCGGGCGCGAGGCAGCGGGGTGTGCTCACCACCCACGCCCACCCTGACCACGCCGAAGCAGCGGAGCCCTTGGCGGCGCTGCTCGGCTGCGATGTCCATGCATCCGGCCGCGGCGCCGAAGCGCTGCTCGAGGCGATGGACGTGGTCGTCGTCGCGCTTCCGGGTCACGCAGCCGACCACGTGGGGTTCGTCACGCCCGATCGACAGCTGCTGACCGGTGACCACGTACTGGGCCGGGGCACCTCGGCGATCATCTACCCGGAGGGCTCCCTCGAGGCATACTTCGCGTCGCTCACGGTCGTCGCCTCGCTCGAACCGCGCCGCCTGCTGCCCGGCCATGGGCCTGTGGTCGAAGGTGCGCACATCGGGGCGGTCCTGACGTTCCTGGAAGAGCATCGACGTACTCGCATCGATCAGGTGCGTGAGGCGCTCGGCGAAGGCCTCGACCTCGGCGAACTGGTGCGGACGATCTATGGCGACCTCGGTGATCCCATCGTCACCGAGGCGGCGGTGCGTCAGACGCTCGCGACGCTCGTGTGGCTGGGCGATCACGAGGCGCCGGAGCTCGCCGAGCGGGCGCGAGCGCTCGTCGCGACGGAGGGCCCTCACCACGCCTCCTTGCCGTCCGACGAGGTGTGGTAGATCGCCTCGAGCGCCTCGGGGACGAGCCATCTGAGCCCCTCGAGCGGTGCCAGCGGGAGGTCTGGATCTCCCGGGTCGAACGGTGGCCTCGAGCGAGCCTCTTGGACGACGGGACGGAGGGGGCGCACCAGGCGGTCCGGGATCGGGTGGCGTCGCTCGTGGATCTGGTCGCCGAGCTCTTCGAGACCGAACCCGTCGACCCTGACCGATCGCGGGACACGCTCGCTGAGTGCGCGCACGATCGCGGTCGCGTGGCTGTGCGCCGAGGCCCCACGTGCGCCGACACAGGCGACCGTGAGGTCACGGCGCAGCGCGGAGAGTGCGACGGCCGTGGTGAGGATGCGGTAGCGGTCCTCCAGCCTGCAGGCTCCGGCCAGTACGGTCGCCTGGGCGTCGCGCCACAGCGATCGCAGCGCCGTCGATCGTTCATCGCCGGCGGCGTGGTCGCGGGCATCGGTCACGACCACGATGAGGTCGAAGCTTCGGGTGGCGGCTCGAAGCGTTCGGCGCTCGCTGAGCGGATCTGCCAGGACGAGCTCGTTGGCGAGGGTCCCATGCGGGGGTGCGAGCTCGTAGGGCCGCTCCGGCATGCGGGCCGTCGTCGTGAGCTCTGGGGCGAGGTCATGGAGGAACCAGAGCGTCGGCCGATCGCGCACATCGACGAGGAGCGTGCCCCGACCGGCGCAGGCTGCGAGTGCGATGGCGACGGAGCTCGCCGAGCCGAGATCGACGATGACCACGAGACGCGCTCGACGCACCTCGAGGTCGTGCTCGGGCGCCGTGCCCACGGCATCGTCTGAGGCGGATGCCGCCGCCACGTGGTGGTGCTCGCCGACGTCGGTGTCGTCCGAGTGGTCGAGACCTGACCACCGGGGGCGCTCGTCGCGTGAGAGTGGGTGGGGGCGGTTGGGTTCGACGTCGCTGCCACACATGTCCGAGCGCGGCCGTTGTGCGGCCACGGCCTCGCGAAGCGAGACCACCCAGTTGGGGTCGGTCGTTCGAACGAGCCGGACCCCGGGCGCCACGGCCGCGGAGCGATCCGTGACGATCACCGACACGGTCGCCGGGTCGAGCGCGTCGCCGGTCGGGTCCCATCGCAACCGCAGGTCGTGTGCCACGGGTGCGAGCTCGGCGAGCGCGCGCACCGCGTTGGCGTGCGCGAGCTGAAGGACGACGACTGGACGCTCATCCATGGGTCGCGAGCCCTGCGATCGAGGGTGGGTACACCGATAGCACCGTGTCTCCGGGTACGCCCGTGGCGTTCACGAGATCGACCTTGGCGGTAGCGAGGGCTTGGGCGATGGCGAGAGCTTGGTCGAGGCTGTCGGTCGCGACGGTCACGAGTTCGTCGCCCGAGGAAGCCTGGACGTCGAGGACGAGGAGCTGCGTCGCGATCGTGAGGGTTGCGGGGCTCGATGCGCTCTGGGTGGTTGCGAGCACGTCGACGCGATCACCAGGTTCGATGACGCCTGAGGCGACCGAGGTCGACGGGACGGCAATGGTGATCGAGCGCACTGGCGTCCGTGGTCGTGGCCCGAGCACCATCGAGCGCTCCAAGAGGGTACCGGGTGCGATGGTCACGGCTGCGGTGCGGCCCACCGCGTCGTCGACCGCAAGGAGCGTGGCGCGTACCGCCTGGGGAACGGTGATCGAGGCGAGGCCGAGGTCGGCGCGTTCGATGGTCGCGCCAGCAGGTATCGGGCGCGTGACGACCACGCCAACCGCTGCTCCGGCGTTGCGAACGCCACCCAGCCATGATGCCACTAGCAGGGCCAGCGACACGCCCGCGAGGACGATGGATCCGACGATGCGTAGCGCCGAGGAACCCAACGAGGGCCACCGGACGGCTGGCCGATCCCAGGTCCGGCGCGCGCCACGCAGCAGCGTCGTGCTGCGCATGATCACTCCTTGATCAGTGGTGCTTCCGTGCGCCCGCGATGTTAGCGCCACCTCGCCTCGTGCGCAAGCGATGGATGGAACCGTCGTGGTCGTGCTGGAATGTCAGCTAGTGCCGTTCGTGCCGATTCATCGCGCTGTGTGTCTACCATGGGCGTTGACGACGGAGGTGTCCATGGAGAACGGGTGGCTCGGTACTCGGGAGGCCGCCGAAGAGCTCGGCATCTCCCTGCGAACGCTGTATCGGTTGATCGACGATGGGGCCATCGTGGCGTACCAGATCGGCCGGAACTTGCGGATCCGACGCTCGGACCTCGATGCGTTCCTCGAGTCGGCCCGGGTTCGGCCAGGGGCGCTCGGCAGTCGACGCGTGCACGGAGCTTCCTCGATGACGAGTCAGAGCCTGCTAAGCTAGGGGTGCCGTACGGTCGAAACGTGGTGGCGCCAGAGGCGTGGTGTCAGCGCGAACAGCCGTCACTGTGGTGCCGTGCGGTCGTAGCGGCGAGCAAGGACGAGGGAGCGGAGTGCAACGACGAGGGATCTGCCCTCGGTGCTCACGATGAGCGCGATGTCCTCTCCGAGTGCGTCGATGCGTCTCGTCGCGAGGCTCGAGCCGTCTCGCAACCACAGGGTCCAGTTCGCCCCGAGACCCGCTCGTTCGAGCTCGACGGCGAAGGAGCCGAGCGTTGGCGCGCGAGGGGCGCGTGAGGTCGAGATGGCGAGCACGGCCACCGCGTCGGTGGGGATGAGCGACGTCGATCCGCCCGGGTGGATCAGGCGTACGCACCTCGACGACCAGGCATCGACGAAGCCGGTGGACGTTCGGCCGTCGACGAGGCGAACCTCGGCGCGCTCGGTCCGTGCGAGCACGTCCGCGAGGTCGATCACGCGGTCGGGAGAGGCACCCCGTGTCGTGGGTTCGTGTGCTCGCTCGTCCACGGGGCTCGTCTCGGCGCGTCGGTCTGGGCACTTGAGCCATGTGCTGGGCGGGTGGCATCGATGAGCGCGGTCTCGTCAGGCCTGACCCCGCCGCTCGCGGCGACGCGGGTCGACGTTGATCGGCCTGAGCTGTTGGCGATCGTCTTCGGCGCCCACGACGAGCTGCTCCGGGTGCTCGAGGAGGCGGTCGGACAGGCGCGCGTCGTCGTGCGCGACGGCGGGGTGATGATCTCGGGCGCCGATGCGGACCTCGCGGCGCGCGTCCTTGGGGAGTTGCTCGCGCTTGCTGCCCGAGGCGACGCGGTCGAAGCTGCGGTCGTGCATCGGGTGGTCGAGATGTTGCGTCACGAGCAGAGCCCGTCGGCCGTGAGCGATCTCGAGCTGTTGCGTACCCGCGACGGTCGCAGCCTGCGGCCGCGAACGGCCGGCCAGCGTCGCTACGTCGAAGCCATCCAACGCTCGACCGTGACCTTCGGCGTCGGTCCGGCCGGCACGGGCAAGTCCTATCTCGCGGTGGCGGCGGCGACTGCAGCACTGCGTGCCAAGCGGGTGCAACGCATCGTGCTCACACGCCCGGCGGTCGAGGCGGGCGAACGGCTCGGATTCTTGCCTGGCGATGTGGCGGCCAAGGTCGACCCCTATCTCCGTCCGCTCTACGACGCGCTCTACGATCTCCTCGAGCCCGAAGCAGTGCTCCGACTGCTCGAGCGAGGGCTGATCGAGGTCGCTCCGCTCGCGTTCATGCGTGGCCGTACGCTGAACCAGAGCTTCATTATCCTCGACGAGGCTCAGAACACGACCACGGGTCAGATGAAGATGTTCCTCACGCGGATCGGCTTCGGATCCACCGCCGTCGTCACCGGTGACGCGACCCAGATCGATCTCGATGGAGGGACGTCCGGGCTCCTAGATGCCATCGGGCGTCTCGCCAACATCCCCGACGTGTCGATCGTGCGCCTCGACCGGCGCGATATCGTTCGCCACCCCGTGGTGCGCGCGATCCTCGAGGCCTACGACGACGACCCCACCGCGGCAGGGTCCCGTGGCTGATCCTGCGCCTCCCGCGGCCACGGTGGTCGTCGCGAACGAGCAGTCCGCCGTCGAGATCCACGAAGCGATGGTGGCGCGCCTCGCGACCGAGGTGCTCACCGCCCTCGGCGTGCACGGGGTCAGCGAGCTGTCGGTGGTCTTCGTCGATGCGGAGACCATCGCGAGCCTGAACGCTCGCTATCGAGGCCGCGTCGGGCCGACGGACGTCCTCTCCTTCGCGATCGACGACGTCGGCGACGACGCCAGCGAGCACCGTCCCTCGACCGCATCGGGATTGCCGACCCTCCTCGGCGACGTCGTGATCTGTCCTGAGGTTGCCCGTACGAACGCGCCTGAGCACCGCGGCGATCGTGGCCACGACGGGAGCGTGGGTGACGAGGTGGCCTTGCTGCTCATCCACGGGATCTTGCACATCCGAGGTTGGGACCACGAGGCCGACGAGGACGCCGAGCGCATGGAGGCGGAGGAGGCGGCGCTGCTGGAGCGCTACCGCGCGCTTCGTGGCGAGGTTGGTGCTGAGGTGGCGAGCGAGCGGTGAGCACCGCTGATTGGTGGTCCCTCGTCGCGGTCGTGCTGCTCGTCGGGGTATCGGCGATCCTGTCTGCGGCCGAGACTGGCCTGACACGCACGAGCCGAGTCAAGGCCCAAGCGCTCGTCGATCAGCGACGGCGGGGCGCTCGCGCCTTGGCCTCGCTCGTCGAAGCTCCCTCGACGTACCTGTCGACGGTGTTGCTCCTAACGCTCGTCAGTCAGCTCATCGCGGCCACGCTGGTCGGGGTCGTCGCCGACCATGTCTTCGGCACGCTCGGGGTCGTCGTCGCAACGGCGGTCGAGATCCTCGTGATCTTCGTGGTGGGCGAGGCGATCCCCAAGAACGTCGCGGCGGTGCACCCCGAAGGGGTTGCGCTGCGTCTCGCTCCGATCGTCGCCGTCTTGGTGCGCTTCTGGCCGATTCGCGTGTTGGCCGGTGGCGTCGCCTCGTTGTCGGCACTGCTCACGCCGTGGCGCGCGCCCGGCGCCACCGTGAGTGAGGCCGAGTTGCTCGCCATGGCGGACGCGGCCGAGCAGGGTGACGTGATCGAGACCGACGAGCGTGAACTCATCCACTCGGTGATCTCCTTCGGCGACACGATCGCGCGGGAGGTCATGGTTCCGCGCCCGGACGTCGTCGCCGTCCCAGCGGAGACGACGGTCGCGGGCGCGATCGAGGTCGTCATCGAGGTTGGTCGCTCTCGATTGCCGGTCTATGAGAGCTCGCTCGACAACGTCCTTGGCATCGTCCTTGCGAAGGATCTGCTCGCACTCGAGCACACTGGCCTTCGAGACGTGCCGGTCGGCCAGCACATGCGACCGATCCACTTCGTACCGGAGACCAAGCCGGTGGCGGACCTGCTCAAGGAGATGCGCGACGGGAAGTTCCACCTCGCCGTGGTCGTCGACGAGTACGGCTCGACCGCGGGCATCGTGACCCTCGAGGACCTCATCGAGGAGCTCGTGGGCGAGATCCACGACGAGTTCGACGCCGGTGGTGAGGGTGTGGTGGAGCTGGGGGAGGGTCGCTGGGAGGTGCGGGGCTCGGTGAGCATCGACGACCTCTCGGAGCGTATCGGCGAGGAGCTGCCCGAGGGCGAGTGGGACTCGGTTGGGGGGCTGATCATGGGGCTGCTCGGTCATCTGCCGCGCGTCGGTGAGGAAGTCGACGTTGATGGGGTGCGACTCCAGGTACGCCAAGTGGCGCGTCACCGGGTCGCGTCCGTGCTCGTCGAGCGCCACCCGGGAGGTCTCGATGGATCCTGACGACGCGCCTCCCATTCGCCGATCAGGGTTCGTTGCGGTGATCGGCCGCACGAACGTGGGCAAGTCGTCGCTGGTCAATGCGCTCGCAGGCGAGCGCGCGACCATCGTGTCTCGACATCCGAACACGACCCGGCGCTCCGTGCGGGTCATCAGTCGCGTGGGCGATGCGGAGCTCGTCCTCGTCGACACCCCCGGCATCGCAGCGGCGCACGACGAACTCTCGGCGCGCCTGCGACGCTGGGTCGATGACGAGTGGGACGGCGCGGACCGGGCGCTGCTGGTCGTGGATGCCGAGCGTGGTGTGGGTGCTCGTGAGCGAGAACTCGCGAGCCGTCTGAAGCCGAGCGACGTCGCCGTCGTCGCACGCATCGATCGCGTCCGTCGTGCTCGCACGCTCGCGGTCCTTGCCGAGCTCGCTCAGGTGCCGCTCGCGGAGTACTTCGTGGCTTCGGTGCGAACCGGGGAAGGGATCGAAGAGCTGCGCTCCTACCTGGCCTCTTCGTTGCCGGAGGGTCCTGCCCTCTACGAGGCAGGGGTCGCGCTCGATCTCCCACGCGCGACCTACGTGGCCGAGGTGGTGCGCGAGGAGTTCCTCCACCATCTGCGCGACGAGCTCCCACAGGCGCTCGCGTGCCAGGTGGAGTCGTGGAGCGACGACGGTGTGGAGGTCGTCGTCTACGTCGAACGGCCGAGCCAGCGTGCGATCGTGCTCGGCCACGAGGGACGGGTGCTGGCCGCCGTGCGACGTCAGGCCCAGCGCCGGCTGCGCGCGTACCCGCCGCTCACGCTCCGGGTCAAGGTGCAGCGCGACTGGCGCCGATCCGCACGGATGCTCGACGAGCTGGGGCTGTGAGGTCCGGACGCCCGGACGCGCCGACGCCGACCTCGCTAGGCTGAGGGCTGGCCGGGGGAGGGGCGATGACGATTCGAGAGATGCTCGAGGGAACCTGGACCGGGAGCGGGATCGGCAGCTATCCCGAGGTTGCCGAGTTCAGCTACCAAGAGCGCCTGCGCTTCGAGAGCAATGGTCGGCCGTTCCTCCGCATGGAACAGCACACGACGGGTCCGGACGGATCGCCGCTCCACACCGAGGTGGGGTATCTGCGCTTCGTCGCGAACGGTCGGCTCGAGCTCGTCGTGGCGCAGCCAACGGGCATCGTCGAGGTCCTCGAGGGCGGTGCCGAGGAAGCCGAGGGTGGTGTCGTCATCTCCTTGACCTCACTCGTCGTCGCGACGACGCCGAGCGCCAAGCGAGTGGATGCGGTGCAGCGTCGCTTCACGTTGCGCGGGGATGAGCTCATGACGGAGCTCTGGATGGACGCCATGGAGCGGGGCATGCACCAGCACTTGGAGTCACGCCTGCGCCGTGGCTAGGCCCAGCGAGGTGCCATCGGCGCTCGAGCGCATCGATACGACGCGCGTGCCGCTGCACGTGGCGTTCGTGATGGACGGCAATGGACGTTGGGCTCAGCGCTATGGACTGCCGCGCACCCAGGGGCACGCCGCTGGCGAGACGGCGCTGTTCGACGTGGTCGAGGGGGCGCTCGAGGTCGGGGTTCGGTGGCTGACCGTCTATGCCTTCTCCACCGAGAACTGGCGACGCCCGCCCGACGAGGTGCGCTTCCTCATGAACTTCAATCGGAGCCTGCTCCGCCGCCGGCGCGATGAGCTCAACGATCGTGGCGTGCGGATTCGGTTCCTGGGGCGACGCAGTCGGCGCGTGCCGCCGTCGGTGACGCGCGAGATGGATCTCGCGGCTGAGCTGACCGCGCACAACGATCGCCTGACGCTCACGATGGCCTTCAATTACGGTGGCAGAGCCGAGATCGTCGATGCCCTTCGACGGATCGTTGCCGAAGGCGTGCCGGCTCGAGCGATCGACGAGTCGACGGTGGCCTCCCACTTGTACTTTCCGGATATGCCCGACCCTGACCTCGTGGTGCGCACGTCGGGCGAGTATCGGATCTCCAATTTCCTGCTCTGGCAGCTCGCCTATGCCGAGCTGGTGTTTCTGGACACCCTCTGGCCGGACGTACGGCGCGAGCATCTCTTCGAGGCCATCGCCGAGTACCAGGGGCGCGATCGGCGCTTTGGCGGGGTGGGCCGATGAGCGGCTCGGGTCAACTGCAGCGAGCGGCCGGGTGGTTCTTGCTCGCCCTCGTGGTGGCGGTCATGGGTGCCCTCGCGGCCGGTGCGATCGGAGGGGGTGCGGCCGGGATCGGAGCCATGGTGCTCGTCGGGGTCATCTTCGTCGCCTTGCTCATCGTCGGGGGGCGTCGTCGTCGCTTCCGACGTCGCGCGCCGTGAGCGGAAGGTACCGCGACCTTGCGGTCGTGCTGCGGACCTGGCCGCTCGGGGAGCGAGATCGCCTGGCGTTGCTGCTCACCCGGGAGCACGGCAAGGTCCGTGCCACCGTTCGGGGGGCGCGGGCCGCGAGGAGCCGCCTCAGAGGGATCGTGCAGCCGTCCGCGGTGCTCGACGTGGAGTGCTGGCGGGGGCGCGAGCTCGACGGCGTGGCCCAAGCCCAGCTCGTCGCGGCGAACCTCGCCGGACGTGGGGACCTCGATCCGGACACCGTCGGTTGGTGTTACGAGCTGCTCGATCTCGCCGATGGTCTGAGCGAGGACGGGCACGGCGACGACGCGCTGTTCGCGCTCCTCGCGCGCGGACTCGGGCTACTCGTGGAGGCCCCTTCTCGAGAGCTCTTCGCCGCGTTGACGCTGCGGGCGGTCCAGCTCGCAGGTTTTGGTCCGAGCCTCGATCGGTGTGGTTCGTGCGGCGCTGAGGGGGAGCTGACTCGGATCGACCCCGCCTCCCAGCAGGCGCGCTGTGACGCCTGCGGCGGGGTCGCGATCGGGGTTCCGGCGATGCGGGCCGCTCGGCTGGTGCTCGAGGGGCGTACGCGCGACGGACTGCGCGCCGTGGATGCCGTGGCTGCGCGGCGCTTCGAGGAGCTCGCGACCCGGATCGCCGAGGCGGTCCTCGGTCGTCGCTTGCGCGGTCTCGCCCACGTCGCGCCCGAGCCTCGCCCAAGCCGGCCCGTCGCGCCATGAGCAGGGTCGTTGCTCCTACACTGGCGCCATGCCTGAGCCCGATACCTTGGACGCCGTCGTCAGCCTCACGAAGCGTCGGGGCTTCATCTTTCCGTCCGCCGAGCTCTACGGCGGATTTCGCTCGGCGTACGACTTCGGGCCGCTTGGCGTCCTTCTGCTCCGCAAGATCCGCGAGGCCTGGTGGTCCTACATGGTCCGAGAGCGCCGAGAGGTGGTCGGCCTCGAGGCGTCGATCCTGACGCCTCCGGCCATCTGGCGAGCCTCGGGTCACCTCGAGCACTTCACGGATCCGCTGGTCGACTGTCGGTCCTGCCACGAGCGCTGGAGGGCAGACCAGATCGATGGCGTGTGTCCGAAGTGCGGGTCTCGCGACCTCACCCCGGCACGGGCCTTCAATCTCATGTTTCGCACCTTCGTCGGTCCGGTCGAGGGGGAGGGAGCCGAGGCCTACCTCCGACCCGAGACGGCTCAGGGGATGTTCGTGGACGCACAGAGCGTCGCGCGCGCGATGCGGCTGCGTCCGCCTTTTGGTATCGCGCAGATCGGCAAGTCCTTTCGCAACGAGATCACCCCGGGCAACTTCGTCTTTCGCACGCGCGAGTTCGAGCAGATGGAGATGGAGTACTTCGTGCATCCGTCGGTGGCCGCCGAGGCCCACGACTTCTGGATCGCGGAGCGACTGCGCTGGTATCAAGAGCTCGGCCTCGAGGGTGATTGGCTGCGCCTGCGAGAGCACGACGCCGACGAGCTCTCGCACTACTCGTCACGCACCGTCGACATCGAGTTCCGCTTTCCCTGGGGCTACGGTGAGCTCGAGGGGATCGCAAACCGGACCGACTTCGACCTGCGAGCCCACGCCGCCGCCTCGGGGGAGGATCTCTCCGTGCTCGATCCGGTGACCGAGGAGCGTTACTACCCCTCGACCATCGAGCCAGCCGGAGGCGTCACACGCGCAGCGATGGCGTTCCTCCTCGCGGCCTACCATGTCGACGAGGTCAACGGGGAGTCGCGGACCGTGCTGCGGCTCTCGCCTCATCTCGCGCCCTACACCGTGGCGGTCTTGCCGCTCTCGCGCAAGCCGGCCCTCGTCGAGCTCGCGCACGAGATCTTCGCCGATCTCGCGACGATCGTGGACGTCGACTACGACGAGACCCAGTCGATCGGGAGGCGCTACCGGCGCCAGGATGAGATCGGCACCCCGTGGTGCGTCACCGTCGACTTCGACTCGCTGGAGGATCGCGCCGTGACGGTGCGCGATCGGGACACGCTCGAGCAGGTACGCATTCCGGTCGCAGACCTGGTCGCCCACGTTCGTGAGCGCTTGGCGGCCACGCCGAGGCCGCGTGCTCGGACATTAACGTTCCATCAACGCTAGACTCCCATCACCTTGTGGGCAACGACGCCCGGCGTCGGATGCCTCGTGCGCGCCCCGTGCGCACGAGCGGTGAGCTGTGGAGGGTCCTTCGTGCCGTTCATCTACCCATTCGACCATGCGCACCCAGTCGCGCCGAAGGAGCTCAAGGCGCTCCTCGGTGGCAAGGGTGCCAACCTCGCGGAGATGACGAGCGTGCTCGGTCTGCCGGTGCCACCCGGCTTCACGATTTCGACGGACGCCTGTCGTGCCTACTTGGGCAACGGGTGGCCCGACGGGCTCGACGAGGAGCTCGACCGTCACGTCGGGGCGCTCGAGGATCGCATGGGTCGGCGGCTCGGTGACCCATCCGATCCGCTGCTCGTGTCGGTACGCTCGGGCGCGCAGTTCTCGATGCCAGGCATGATGGACACGGTCCTCAACCTGGGGCTGAACGACTCGTCGGTCGAAGGTCTCACTCGTCAGACGAATGACGAGCGCTTCGCGTACGACTCGTATCGCCGATTCATCGCGATGTACGCGCGCATCGTGCTCGGGCTCGATCCGGAGCCGTTCGAGCGCTTGCTCGTCGAGGCGAAGCAACGAGTCGGCACGGAGAACGACGGCGAGCTGCCCCCAAGCGAGTTGCGTCGGCTGGCCGGTGCCTACCTCGAGCTCGTCGGTGAGCTCGCAGGGAGCCCGTTCCCACAGCACCCTCGCGATCAGCTGCGTGGCGCGATCGAGGCCGTGTTTCGGTCGTGGAACGGCGAGCGCGCGCACGCATACCGCGAGCGCGAAGGCATCCCTGACGACCTGGGGACGGCGGTGAACGTCCAGGCCATGGTCTTCGGCAACCGCGATGACCGCTCGGGTACCGGCGTCGGCTTCACTCGCGACCCCGCGACCGGGGAGCAGGGTGCCTATGGAGACTTCCTTGTCAACGCCCAAGGAGAGGACGTCGTCGCCGGCATTCGCATTACCGAGCCGCTGTCTGCCCTCCAGGATCAGTTCCCCGAGGTCTTTGCGGAGCTCATGGATGTCTTCGCACGGCTGGAGCGGCATTTTCGCGACATGTGCGACGTCGAGTTCACGATCGAACAGGGCAAGCTCTGGCTGCTCCAGACGCGAGTCGGCAAGCGAACCGGTGTCGCCGCACTCCGCATGGCGGTGCAGATGACCAAGGATCCCGCCATCGCCCTCACCAAGGAGGAGGCGGTTGCCCGGATCACTCCCGACCACCTCGACCAGGTGCTCCACCCGCGCTTTGCCGCCGAAGTCGTCGACGTACTGACCCGGGGGCTCGGTGCCTCGCCGGGTGCGGCCGTCGGGAGGGTGTATCTCGACGCCGCGAGTGCGGTCGAAGCACACGCGGCAGGCGAGCCGGTCATCCTCGTTCGCAAGGAGACGAGCCCGGAGGACGTCCGCGGCATGCTCGCGGCCGAGGGCATCTTGACGACCCGCGGTGGGCTGGTGTCGCACGCGGCGGTCGTCGCGCGTGGCTGGGGCAAGCCGGCCGTCGTGGGGGCGGACGCGATCGTGATCGAGGAGGGCGGTTTTCGCGTCGGTGGCAGGCAGGTCGGTGTCGGAGACTGGATTTCGATCGACGGCACGAGTGGCGTCGTCGTCGCCGGACGGATGCCGCTTGCCGAGTCCGCACCGCCGGAGGAGTTCGAGATCGTGCTCGGATGGGCTGACGAGATCGCCTTTGGGAAGGTGGGCGTGCGCGCCAACGCCGACACCGCCGACGACGCCGAGCGTGCGCGGCGCTTCGGGGCCAAGGGCATTGGCCTGTGCCGCACTGAGCACATGTTCCTCCAGCCGGATCGACTCCCGATCGTCCGGCGGATGATCCTGGCCGAGAGCCCCGAGGAGGAAGCGAGCGCGCTCGAGGAGCTCTTCGAGGCCCAGCGGCGTGACTTTCGGGGGATCCTCGAGGTCATGAGTGGGCTGCCGGTGACGGTTCGCCTCTTGGACCCACCCCTGCACGAGTTCCTCCCCGACGTGACCGCGCTTGAGCGTGCCGAGGCAGCGGGGGGTCTCGACGACGAGGGCGAGCGCCTGCTCGCTGCGGCACGTGCGTGGCATGAGCAGAACCCGATGCTGGGGATCCGTGGCGTTCGCCTCGGCGTCGTCAAGCCTGGCCTCTACGGGATGCAGGTGCGCGCCCTCCTTGCGGCGGCCGAGGACGTCGCACGAGCCGGTGGTGAGCCCATCGTGGAGGTCATGATCCCGCTCACGGTGAGCAGGGAGGAGCTCGCGCTCGCCAGGCAATGGTTCGACGAGGCGCGCGCGGCCTCGGACGCGCGATTCGAAGTGCGCTTCGGGACGATGATCGAGACGCCCCGGGCTGCGCTGATCGCCGACGAACTCGCTCGCGAGGCCGACTTCTTCTCCTTCGGTACGAACGACCTCACCCAGATGACCTTCGGCTTCTCGCGCGACGACGTCGAGGCCAAGCTCATGCCCGCCTATCTGGCGAGCGAGCTCCTCGCGGCCAATCCGTTCAAGACGGTCGACCCACGCGGGGTCATGCGCCTCGTGCGGCAGGCGGTCGAGGCGGGGCGGCGAGAGCGTCCCGGACTCAAGGTCGGTGTGTGCGGGGAACATGGTGGCGATCCGGCCTCCATCGCGCAGTTCGTCGAGGCCGGTCTCGATTACGTGAGCGCGTCACCGTTCCGGGTGCCGATCGCGCGCCTCGCCGTCGCACAGTCGTTGATGCGCGCGAAGGACGCCGCCGAGACGGCGTAGCCTTGAGCGAGTGGCCATAGCCGACGCCGATGTGCGGCGCGTACGCGATGCGACGGACCTCGTCGCGCTCGTCTCCGAGACGGTCGCGCTGCGCCGGGTCGGGAGGCGTTGGGTCGGTCTGTGTCCGTTCCACGACGAGCGCTCGCCGTCGTTCAGTGTGAACCCAGAGCTCGGGGTGTACTACTGTTTCGGCTGTCACGCCCGAGGTGATGCGATCACCTTCGTCCGTGAGGTGCAGGGCCTCGACTTCACTGAAGCCGTCGAGCAGCTTGCCCGACGAGCCGGTCTTCGCATCGAGCACGAGGCTGCCGGTGAGCCGCGAGCGTCCACGCGTCGCGAGGCACTTACCGTGCTCGAAGCCCAGACCACCTGGTACGCGGACCAGCTCGCTGGACCGGCAGGTGAGCGCGCTCGAGAGTATCTCGCGGCTCGAGGGATCAGCGAGGACCAGATCGCGAAGTTCCGCATCGGCTATGCACCGCCGTCGCGAGCGGCGAGCCTCGCCGAACTCGGAGCATCGGCGGCGATCGCGCTCGAGGTCGGGATCCGCGTGCGCGGCCAGGACGGGTCGCTGCATGACCCGATGAGCGGACGCATCGTGTTCCCGATCCGCGAGGTCGCGGGTCAGGTCATCGCGTTCGGCGGTCGGGTCGTGCCTCCGGCCAGAGATGGCGTCCCGAAGTATCGGAACACGCAGGACACGGCCTACTACCACAAGCGTCAGGTCCTCTACAACCTCGATCGAGCGCGGTCGACGTTCCTGCGCGAGCGGCGCGCGTTGGTGTGCGAGGGCTACACGGACGTGATCGCACTCGATGCCGCTGGCGTCGCTGCGGTCGCGACCTGCGGCACGGCGCTCACCGACGACCACCTGCGCATCCTGCGTCGCTTCGCTCCCCAGGTCGTGGTCCTGTTCGACGGTGACGACGCAGGCCAGCGAGCGGCGGAGCAGGTCGCCCCCCTCGCCGAGGCAGCAGGCGTGGAGCTTCTCGTGGCCACCTTGCCGGGAGGACGTGATCCTGCCGAGGCCTTCGCCGAGGATCCCGATTCGCTTCGACAGGCTCTCGCGAGCCCCGTGCCGGTGGCTCGGTTCCGCCTTGAACGAGTCCTCGCCCGTGCCGATCTTCGATCGGTGGAGGGGCGGGCGCGTGCAGTGGCCGACGTCGCTGCGGTGCTCGCCTCGGTCGGCGACCCGCTCGTGCGGTCTGAGTACATCGCCATGCTGGCGGATCGGACCGGATTTCGCGAGGCCGAGCTTGCGGCGCGGCTTCCGAGCGCCCTCCGACCGCGACGTCTGCGTACGAGCGAGGCGTCAGGCCTCGATCGCCCTGCGGCGTCGGTGCTCATCGCCCTCGCCAGCGATCCTGGGCTCGGGGACCTCGTGGTACCCGCACTGTTTCGCGACCCGACCTATCGTGCACTCGCTGCAGCCCTCGGCTCGCGAGGAGAGGCGCCGGTCGCGGCCGCGCTCGAGGGCGTCGGCGATGACGTCCGCGAGCTCTACCATCGCATCGCTGCCAGCGACTCCGAAGGGAGCTTCGACGATGCCCTGGTGGTGCTCGTGTTGCGCGAGGCGGGTGTCGAACTCGAGCGTGAGGCGCGCGGCCTTGCCGGCCTCTCTGGACCTGAGCGCGAGGAGCGCCAGCGTCGCTGGACGGATCACATCATGACCCTGCATCGCCTTCGTACGGAACCTCGAGATCTCGATGCAGCCGGTGCGCTGCTCGCCTACCTCGTCGAGGCGCGGTCGGACGTCGCGCTCGGGAGCGGCTCGTGAGTGGGGTGTCGCCGGAGGCGCTGGACGGCGCTCGGGCGGTGCTGGCGCGCGGGAGGCGGGGTCGCCTGCTGCCCGACGAGGAGGTCGCCCTCTCCATCGTGCTCCAGGAAGCCCAGGAAGCCGAAGACGTGCCGCCCGACGTCGCGGCGGTGGTCCAAGCGGCGAGGGAGCGCTTCGTCGAGGGCAACATGGGCCTCGTCGTGAGCATCGCTCGACGCTACGTGCAACCGGGGATCTCGCTCGATGACCTCGTGCAGGAGGGCACGATCGGCCTCTTGCGTGCCATCGATCTCTACGACGGGCGGCGAGGATTTCGTTTCTCCACGTACGCAACCTGGTGGATTCGCCAGGCGATCGCGCAGGCGCTCACGCGGACGCGCCGCGATGTGGTCTTGCCTCGGGGGATCGCCGCCGAACTTGCTCGTGTGGAGGTTCAGCGGCGCGAGCTCGAGCAAGCCCTTGGGCGGCAGCCATCGATGGCGGAGCTCGCCGCCGCGAGTGGGATCGATGAGCTGCGCGTGCGCGAACTCCAGGGTTACGCGCGTTCGGTGCTCTCGCTCGATCAGGCGGTAGGCGAGGAGCGCGACGTGACGCTGGCTGACATCGTGCCCGACCGCGACGCAGAACCGATCGAGGAGACCATCGAGCACGCTGATCTTCGCACGGTCATCGCAGGCGCACTGGCCCATCTCGAGCCACGCGAACGTGAGGTGCTCGCCTTCCGCTTCGGTCTGGAGGGCAACGAGCCCCACAGCCTCGAGGATGCGGCGGCGTACTTTGGCATCGCGCGCGAGCGGATTCGCCAGATCGAGGCTCGCGCGATCGCACGGTTGCGCCGCGGGGATCTCGCGCCGGTGCTGCGGCGTGTGCTCGAGGACTAGCCGAGCGGTGCTGAGGGTCGGCTGCGGCCCTGGCGCACCGGTTCGCATGCGTGCGTTAGGCTCGATCGCCAACACTGGTGGAGGCGTGTGACGTGGGCGAGCTCGAGCATCTCAACGACGAGGCCTATCTCGACGTCAATCGCATCGCGCGTGAGACGGGGTGGGCCCACGGCGCGATGGCGCAGTATGCGCACTTCGTCGGCGTCGGCGTGCTCGCCGTGGTGCTGCTGGTCGCGTGGTGGCGCGCTCGCTCGCGTCGACAGGCGCCACGTGCGGTTGCGGGGGTTCTCTGGGCCGCTGGTGGGACCGTCCTCGCCTGGGTGATCGCGCACTATGTCCTGAAACCGCTCGTGGGTGAACGCCGGCCCTACGTCACGCTGCACCACGTCGAGGTGCTGCTTGCGCGCAGCGGGGGCTACTCGTTCCCGAGCGGTCACGCGACCGTCGCCGGTGCGGTGATCGTTGGCCTCTGGCTCGCGCGTGATCGCCTCATGGCCTGGATCGCGACGATCGCGGGCCTCCTCCTCGCGTTCGGGCGGGTCTACGTCGGGGTGCACTACCCGGGCGACGTGTTGGCGGGATTGGTGCTCGGGGGCGTCGTCGTCTGGGTCGGCTGGCGGCCCGCGGTAGGTCTGTTGACGGCGTTCGATGACTTCCTGCTCACGCGGACACCGTTCGCGTGGCTGGTGGAGTCGCGTCGAACGAGCGTCGGAGGTGGGCGAGCGTGATCGTGACCCCTAGACTGACGTCGCTTTCCGGGGTAGCTCAATTGGCAGAGCACGCGGCTGTTAACCGTGCGGTTGAGAGTTCGAGTCTCTCCCCCGGAGCTTCGAATCTGGCGTGAGCGAGGGTCGTCGCCCGCGCTCTGACGGGTTGAGAGAGCGTCGATGGCCGCGTGGGCAACCAAGGGCCCGTAGCTCAGCGGTGAGAGCAGGGGACTCATAATCCCTTGGTCGTGGGTTCGAATCCCACCGGGCCCACCTGCGTGCGGAGCGTTGACCTCGACCAGCGTGGGAGCGCGTGCGGTGGCGTGTGTGTCGCGCCCCGATCCTGATGGACGCCTGGTGCAGCCGTATTGGACGGTGCGAGGCATTCTTCGGGCTCATTGCGAGCTGCCGAGAACGGTGCGTCGCGACAGGAGTTCGACGTCGACGAGGTCGGATAACCACAATGAGTAGTATGAAGAATGCATTCCGTGAGAGTTCACAAGACGTGTGGAATTGAGACACAGTGAGTGCTAGAGTACTGACGCCGATCGCAGCTGCACTGCGTCGAGCCAGGTAGGGGAGGGACGTTGAGGAGGGGCGTTGTGACGAGGCGATCGACGTGGATCCTGCGAGGGACCACGAGTGCGGGTGTTGCGGGAGCGCTGGTCGCGGTCGCGTGGATGGGGCCGAGCGCCCTGTCGGCGTCGACGGCACCTGCGTATCAGCCGGTGGCGTTCAACCTCGGTGTCCTCGTCGACAACGGGGTGATCTCCCCCTTGGTCCATCTCGAGCAAACGGTTCAGGCTCAGAACGGCAACTACTACGTCGACACCGACTCCAACTCGCCGAATTACCTGATCGAGGTGTCGGGAGCCGCGCCACATGCGGTGGTCGGGACGATCCAGCTGAACGGCCTGGGCGGTCAGTATCTCGGCGACGGGGTCGCCGTCGGCAACATGCTGTACTACCGGAACGTCACGGGGATGATCCCGACGGGCGTCACTGGCGTCAGCGCGTGTCCAGTGATTGCCGTGAACCTCCAGGCGTTCACATCGCAGAACGCGACGGCCTCGGCGACCTCGCCGAGCTATGACGAGTGGAGCACGGGATCGGTGCCGGGAAGCATCAGCTGTCCGCCGGAGCCCGCGGGGACGCAGTTCTCCAGCACCCAGCACTACGCCATTGCGGCGGTGGGGCCGACGGTGTACTGGACCGGTGGCAGCCACGTCTGGGCTTGGGATACGACGACGAACACCGTGAGCGCGGTGGTCACCGCGTCGCTGACGGGTTCGCTCGCTGTCGATACGATCGGCGGCACCGTCTATGCATTCGTCGGCGAGACGAGTCCCTCGCCAGATATCGCGATGTACAACCTGGGCAGCGGGATTCCATCGTCGCCGGTGACGACGGCCGCCTACAGCTGGTCGCTGCCGACGGGCTCGTCGGGGCTTGGAGACTTCCAGCTCGACGCTGGCCAGAATGAGCTGTGGTTCGTCCGTGAGTTCGACACGCAGGTCGGCTACGTCAGCCTGCCCAGCCTCCCGATCGACAACGCCAGTTCGACGAGCAACGTGCCGAGCGGACAGGGCGCAGTGTACAACATCGTTAACGCCCCGAACGGTGCGTCGCAGGCTGAGTCCATGACGCTCGATCCGACGACGGGCAACCTCTGGGTCGCGTCGGGCAACGTGAATGGCTCCTCCAGCGCAGGTAACGTCGTCGACTTCGGCTACGTCAATCCGTCGAGCCTGACGAACGACATCGTCTCGGCCTCGACGAAGAGTAGTCCTGGCCAAATCAACCTCACCTACGAGTCGACCCCCCCGAATCTTTCATTGGGAGCCGACGACTTCGTGCTCGTTGGGTCCGATCCCGCCTACTTCTCCACGGGTCCGATCCTCTCGATCACGAAGGTCGACAACGTGAACCACGTCGCGAACCCTGGTGAGAGTTTCTCATGGGAGATCACCGCTGGCGTTGCGACGAGCTCGGCGACCGCCGAGCCGGGTCCGAGCTCGGGAGCGACGTTCGCGGCCGGGACGCTGTCGAACAGCCCATCGAGTTCGAGTTCCTTCGCGTTCACCGTGACTGACCCGCTCCCCGCAGGTGTGACCGTGTCGCAGACGGCCCTGACGAATGCCAACGCGAACGACGGCTGGAGCTGCACGCTGGCAAGCTCCTCGACGCCACCCACGGTGACGTGTACGTATGCCTTTGCGTCGACCCAGACCCTCCAGCCCGGTCAATCGTTGCCCTCGATCATCGTCCCGGTCCAGGTGGATGCGACCGATGCCGCGGGCACGGTGCTCTCGAACACCGCGACGGTGGTCTCGACCGATGCCGCTCCGCAGTCGGCAACGGATAGCGTGACGGTCGTCGCGCCGCCGAGTACCGCCGCGGGCTCGACGCCACCCCAACCGACGACGAGTGGATCCACGACGCCGACCGCTCCGGCCACGTCGTCAGCTCCGACGGTCGCGACCCAGCCGACCGCGGTGAAGCTGGTCACGGGGCCCCGTAGCGCCCCGTCCTCGATCACCGCGCTCACCTGGGGTGGTGTCGCGCTCGCGAGCGTTGGTGTCGGCGGACTTGCCGTGGTCGCGATCGAGGAGCGTCGGCGCCAGGGTGGAGCGCGAGGATCTGGCGCGCTTCGCTGACGGCAGGAGCCAAGATCGCACCCGCAGGCGTGGCGAATCATCAGTGTGACACGGAGCGCCGGACGAACCGGCGCTCCGTGTCGTTGGCGACGCCACACCGGGGTGGTTTCGTCGGCGATCGAGCGAGCAAGGCTCGCGCCGCAGGAGGCCTGTGCGACGCGCACGCTCCTTAGAGCGCGTGGGTGAGCCGCCAGCCGAAGGACGGCGTTCCGAGGCTCGCGGTGAGAATCGCGGGAACGGTGATGGTTGTGGTCGGTGTGGTCACGACGATCTCGCCGACGGCGCGCCCGCGTGGCGCCGGCAGCGCTGGTGGTCGCAGCGCGATCCGCACCGAGGCCTCGGTCGCTGGCCACAGGAGGACGCGAACGCTCCGAGCTGCGACGATCGGAATCGGCGCCGCTCGCCACGGTGCCCGCGCCCATCCGACCAGCTCGCGCGTGTCGATGATGCGCTCGCTCGCGACGCGCGCAGCAGCGGTGGTCGCGAGCGCCTGGGCGCGCCGCGCCGCACGCGCGAGGGAGGCGTAGCCCTGTTCGCCGATGACGACACCCACGCTGGTGAGCTCACCGACGGGGGTGGGCGTCCGCACCGCGATCGAGGCGCAGCCTCCCGACCAGATGGTGAAGCCGGACTTCACGCCGACGACGTCGCCGGTGCCGATCGCTTGGATGATGTTGGGCAGGGTGCCAGCGCCAGGGAGCGTGACGGCATGCTCGCTGGCGATCGCGGCGAGCGTGGGATTGTCCTCGACGCGAGCGGTCACGATGGCGACGTCACGAGCAGTGGAGACGGTGGCCTTGTTGAAGCCACTCGCGTCGGCAAAGTGTGTTCCGGTGAGCCCCATCGTGCGTGCGGTTGCGTTCATCGTGGCCACGAAGGCAGATTCTGAGCCCGCAACCCAGGTCGCCAGGATGGTGGCGATGTTGTTGGCGGAGCGAACGAGCAGGGCCTCGAGGAGCTGGCGCTCGTTCAGGCGTTCGCCGGCGGTGATCGGTACAGTCGACTGATCCTCAGCGACGTCGACGTCGCTGAGGATCACGTCGGCTGGGGTCATGGTGAGAGTGGGGCCGGATGCGGTCGAGCCGAGTGGGTGTCGGCGGACGACGATGAGGGCGGTCATGAGCTTCGCGAGGCTCGCGATCGGGACGGGTCGCTCGTGGGGCGAGGCTTCGAGAGACCCTGATCCAAGCGCCGGGATCACCGTCGCGGACTGCACGCCGTGCTTGAAGGTGATCGGGGGCGCGGTCGGGGCACGCACGCCGCTCACGTGACGGGGCGTGACCCGAATCGATGGATCGAGGGTGAGGGCCGCGTCGATCACGCCGGTTCCCGCGACGATCGCGACGGTGACGGCACCGAGGGTCACCGCTCGCCGCTGGCGCAGACGTCGGCGCCTGCTCAGCGCTCTTGGCATCGATGGACTCCCCGGGGTGGGTCGTCGGTGAGCGCTAGCGTGGAAGCGTGGACTCGCTTGATCACGAAGCTCCGGGAGCGCTCGAGGGCGAGCGCGCCTGGAGCGATCGACGGATGCGACGGCGTCGGCGGTGGCTCGCAGGTGGCGTGGCGGCTTTCGTGGTGGTGGCGGCGATCGCGATCCCGATCCAGCTTGCGGCGCTCCGTCGCACGACGGCGAGGGCCGAGCATGAACTCGTCCTGGGTCCGCCCGGGATCGACCTCGGTGCTGCGCCGCTCGTCGCGTTCGGCCCCAGCGGGCGCCGTGCGGCCGAAGTCCTGGGCGGGACGGCGTGGGCTGCGCCGGTGGCGACCGGCATGTGCACGCGCGCGACCGGGTTCGAGATTCGCCCGCGCGAGATCGAAGTCGGGTTCTTGCGTACGGTGGGTGGGCCGCGGGCGGTGCTCGCCGCCTACTGCACCCTCGTGACCGGTCAGACCGCGCTCACCGTGGGTCTCGTGGCATCGGCGACGCACCGTGTCCAGACCGTGCTCGCCCTCGCAGATGCCGTGACGAGCGCCGAGGTCCTCGCGACGTCGTCGTCGGTCCAACTGCGGCGGGTAGAAGAACTCCGCCATGGCGTCGTCAGGGCTGGGGCCGCTCGGACGCTCTCTGCGTTCTGACGGAGTGGTAGGCGTCGAGTCTGAGGTGACCGAGCGGGCACGTGAGCGTCCGTGTCACCCCGTCGATGACCTGCACGCCCTCGACCACGTGACGTCCGATGTCCTCGAGGGTCTCGCCCTCGAGGAGGGCGATGATGTCGTACGGGCCCGTGACGTCGTCGGCGCGTACCACCAACGGGAGCTTGCGCAGTTCGGCCAGTACGGACGCGACCTGACCGATCTCGGTCTGAATGAGCACGTACGCCTCCACAGCCCTGCCTTGCCTCCCGGTCCGACGCCGCCCCCATGCTAGGCACCGAGTGGCGCGCGCCTATCGCCTCGCCTGAGGACGCCGTAAGATCGGCCGCATGGATCGTCGTGTGCAGCCGTGGCGGACGTTGCGGCTGCGCGCTCCGGCCTCGGTCATCCACCGTTGGTGGCCAGCGGACGAGGGATCACCGTGGCTGCTCAGTGCTGAGCCCACGGCGCCGACGGTCGTGCTGGGCTCGACCACGCGCGTGGACGCGATCGATGCTGCGAGCCTCGTAGCCAAGGGTTATGACATCGTTCGGCGAGGATCCGGTGGCGGTGCGGTCGTCGTGGCTCCCGGCGAGCAGGCGTGGTTCCACGTGTTTGTGCCGGCGTCTGACCCGCGTCTCGATCCGCATCTTGGCAGATCGTTCCTCTGGCTCGGGGAAGCCGTCGCCGAGGCCCTTGGAGCCCTCGGGGTGGCCGACGTGACGGTGGTGCGTGAGGTCCCCGAGCGAGTCCCGCTCTCGACGCAGGTGTGCTTTGCTGGCTGGGGCTGGGGAGAGGTCGCCGTCGGCGGCAACAAGGTCGCGGGTCTCGCGCAGCGACGTCGTCGAGGCGGCGCGATCTTCCAGGTTGCCGTGCTCTGGCGCGATCGTCAGCGAGAACTCGTCGACGCCCTGCGCGATCGACCGGAAGGCACCATGGCCTCCCTGGGGCTCGAGCAGCTCGGTATCGAGCTCGATCCGCTCGTCGCGACGGTGCGCCGGGCGATCTTGGCTCGCTAACTCCACCTCGGTTCTCGCTGTGAGCCGGCTCCCGGCTCACACTGCAGCCATGGAGGCCTGTCGGACACGCGGACCCGTCGCGATCGTCTCAAGCGAACTCGGCGCCCTCCTTGAGCACCCTGACGCCGACCTCGGTATTGATCTCGCGCGAGCGTGGCGTGGGTCGCTCGCACGGTCTCGTGCGCATCGTGGAGCCAACGGACGCGATTCACACGCCCCGGTGGGGTGTCGTGGGCTAAAGTGGGGCGCCGTGGGTGCCGATGGCGTGAGTGGCACCCTTCTGGGTGACGGTGAGGAGGCGCGGGGAGGTGTGGCAGCTCGGTGAGCCGACCGGCCGGTTCTTCGGCTCCTTCTCGCATGCGCTCGACGCCAAGGGACGCTTGACGCTCCCTGTGCGCTTTCGTGGTCAGTTCGGCGATCAGTGCTTCGTCACGCCTTCGCAGTACGAGGACCCCTGCCTGGTCGTGTGGCGCGTCGAGGACTTCAACGCGTTCGTCGGCGAGGTGCGCGCCGAGCACTGGGCCGATCCGGAGGAGCGTCGGCGACTGCGTTCGTGGGCCTCCGAAGCCTTCGAGGCCGAGATCGACCGCCTCGGACGACTGATGCTCCCGCCGAGCCATCGTGCCTATGCCAACCTCGACCACGACGTTCGCGTCCACGGCGCCTTCGGCACCGTGGAGCTGTGGGATCCAGCGACCTGGGAGCGCTATCGGGGAGGCGATCGTGGCTGAGCCGATCCACCTCCCGGTGATGGTGGCAGAGGTCGTGCGCGCGGTCGAACCGCAGGGTCGACGGGTGCTCGACGTCACCGTGGGCTTGGGCGGCCATGCGGCGGCACTCCTCGATGCCGGTGCTGCGCTCGTGATCGGCCTCGACCGGGATCCGGAGGCACTCCATCTCGCGGCGCGGCGACTCGAAGCGTTCGGTGATCGGTTCGAGCCGGTCCGCGGGACGTTTCGCGACCTCGCACGTGTCGTCGGCGCGCGTCGGATCGATGCGGTCATCGCCGATCTCGGCGTCTCCTCGCTCCAACTCGACCACGCGCAGCGGGGATTCTCGTTCCGCCTCGCCGGGCCACTCGACATGCGCATGGACCCCGAGGCGCCGACGTCAGCGGCGTCATTGCTTGCCTCGCTCGACGAGGATGGGCTCACCGAGCTGCTGCGTCGAGGCGAGGTCGGTCCGCTTGCGCGTCGCTACGCCCGCGCGATCCTCGCCGCCATGCCGACGACGACCGAGCAGCTGGCCGAGGTCGTCGTCGAGGCAACCCCACCGTCGCGGCGTACGACGAGGCGCCATCCCGCCACCCTCGTCTTCCAGGCTCTGCGCCTGGCGGTGAACGACGAGCTCGGTCAGCTGACGGCCCTGCTCCCTGCGGCGTTCGAGGCGCTTGAGGTCGGTGGCGTACTCGCGGTGCTCACCTATCACTCGCTCGAGGATCGCCTCGTGAAGCGCTTCTTCGAGGTGGCCGAGCGGGGCGGGGCTCCGCGCACCACACCGGCTGGCAGCTGGACGAGCGTACTGGAGCGCCGCCCCCGGCGGGGCGTCGTGCCGAGCGACGACGAAGTGGCGCGCAACCCTCGTGCCAGGAGTGCCCGCCTGAGGGTCGCGCGCAAGCTCGCGGTGGCAGATCTCGCACCAGCGTGGGAGAGGGAGGTGCACGAATGGCTCGCGCTGCGCTAGCGGAGGCACTGCCTCGTCGCTCGGGCCTACGTTCCCCCGAGCTTCGTGTGCTGACGCGCGCACCACGTCGTCGGTCGGTGCCATGGCGTGTGCTCGTGATCGGTGTGGTCGTGGTCGCCGCGTTGGGCGTGATCGCCGCGCGGCTCGTTGCACAGCGCCTCGCCAATACCGTCCAGGCGACCGAGCTCGCGCTGCAAGCCGCCGAGGTGCATCATCTCGACCTCGTCGCCGAGCTCAGCACCCTGAGCGCACCGAGCCACGCGGCGGCGGTCGCGGCGGCACACGGTTTCGTCCACCCGACGTGGGAGGAGCTTGCTAGTGGACGGGGAGCACCCGTCCCGACGACGGCGCTTGGTCAACCAACGGGCGAGTCGGCGCCCCTTCCGGCCGGAACGGTCGCGCGTGGCTAGGCACGTGCGCATCGTGGGTGCCGTCACGGTGGTGGCGCTCGGCGCCATCGCCGCGCAGCTCGTCCGTCTGACCGTGGGCCCGGCGCCGCGGTATGGGCAGCTGGCCACGTCCGAGAGCGAGACACGCGTCGTGCTGTCGGCACCGCGCGGCGCCATCTTCGCACGCAACGGCGTCGCGTTTGCGACCTCCATCGAGCGCGACGCGATCATCGCCGATCCGTTGCAGATCCACGACGTTGCGCCCGAGGCCGAGCGACTGGCGCGGCTGCTCGGGCTGTCCGTGGCGTCGGTCACGAGCGCGCTCGAGGTGCACGGAGGCTACAGCGTCGTCGATCCCGATGCCCTCTTGAGCGTCGGTGGGCGTATCGAGCAGCTCGCCCTCGACGGCGCGCTGCCCGGCATCACCGTCACACCGACGACGCTGCCTGTGTACCCGCTCGGCGATCTCGCCGAGCCGGTGATCGGTCGTGTGAGTCCGGCTGGTGTCGGTACGTTTGGCCTGGAGTACGCCTACCAGCGCGTGCTTGCCGGAGCACCGGGGTGGGCCCTCGAGAGGGTGACCGCTCAGGGTGCGCCGGTACCCGGAGGCCTCGTTGCCGAACACCCGCCGCGCCCAGGGACGTCCATCGAGCTCACCATCGATCCCGTCCTCCAGAGCGACGTCGAGAACGCCTTGGCGTCGGAGATCGAGACGACGCGAGCCCTCGGCGCGACGGCGGTGGTGATGGATCCCCACACGGGCCAGATCCTCGCGATGGCGTCGCTCGCGGCGCCGGCGCTGCCGGGCACGTCGTCGGTCGGCGGGAGTCAGCCCGTCGACGTGCCCCGCGCCCTGCCGACGGAGAGCTGGTTGAACGACCCGGTGGCCTACGCGTACGAGCCGGGATCGGTCGCGAAGATCGCGACGTTCGCTGCGGCCCTTGAGCGGGGCATCATCACCCCGACCTCGACGGAGACCGTTCCAAACCAGCTGGTGATCGACGGCTCGGTGTTCCATGACGCCGAGTCGCACCCCACCGAGGTCCTCTCCATGTCGCAAATCCTCGCCCAGAGTTCGAACGTGGGCACGATCGAACTGGCCGAGCGGCTCGGCCCGACGGCGATCTACGACTCCTTCCGGCGCCTTGGGTGGGGTGTCGATCCGGGGCTCGCGTTCCCGGGCGCGACCGCGGGGTACCTGAAGCCTCCCTCCGAGTGGTCACCGACGGCGATCGGCTCGACCCCGATCGGACAGGACCAGCTCGTCACGCCGCTCGAGATCCTCGATTCCTACAACGCGGTCGCCAACGGCGGCGTCCTCGTGAACCCGACCCTGGTTGCTGGCACCGTGGGCACCGATGGGACCGTCCACCTGGCGCCGGCCGCACCTCGTCACCGGGTGATGCCTGCGGCGATCGCCTCCGAGCTGCTGGGGCTCTTCTCGCACGTCACGGGGTCGAACGCCACGGCTCCTGATGCGGCGATACCTGGCTACCTCGTCGCGGGCAAGACCGGCACCTCGCAGAAGCCCTACCATGCGCGCGGTGGTTACCAGCCTGGGGCGTACTGGGGGACGTTCGTCGGGATGGTGCCGGCCCAGCACCCGGTCCTCAGTGCGATCGTGATGGTCGACCAGCCGGTGCCCATCTACGGTGGGATGACGGCGGCACCTGTGTTCTCCCAGATCATGCGCGCTGCGCTGGCTCGCTACGGGGTGACGCCCGAAGGGCAAGTCACGTCGACCCTTTTGAGCAGCGTCGACATGCATCCAGGGGCTGGGGTCCAGGGGTGAACGCTGCCCCCGTGCTGCAGGGCTACCATGGTCCGGGTCCGTGCGGGAGGGGAGTCTGCGAGGTGGGTCCAGAGGTTGGCGTCACGCTCGACGCCCTCGGGGCCCTCGTAGAGCACGCGCGCATCGTCGGTGACCGGGCGACCTCGGTGACCGGTATCGCGATCGACCACCGCGAGATCCGCGCAGGTGACCTGTTCGCCGCGGTTCCGGGGCGTCACGTGGACGGGCGTGACTTCGCCGCGGAGGCGGTGCGACGCGGGGCTGTCGCGGTGCTCACCGCCGGCCAGCCGGTCGCGGTCGGTGTGCCCCAACTCGTGGTGCCACGCGCCTCGCTCCGTACGGCGGTCGGCCGCGTTGCCCATCGCATCTTCGGCGACCCGTCGTCGGCGGTCTCGGTGATCGGTGTGACCGGCACCAACGGCAAGACCACGACGGTGTCGGTCGTGTCCCAGCTGCTCGAGCGCCTCGGGGAAGGGGTCGGTGTGCTCGGCACGCTCTGGAGTCGCCTCACGACGCCCGAGGCTCCCGAGCTCGCCCGCCGCCTCGCTGAGTTTCGCGACTCGGGGCGGCGCTGGGTGGCGATGGAGGTGTCCTCGATCGCGATCGCGATGGAGCGCATCGAGGGGCTGCACGTACGGGTCGGGGTGTTCACCAACCTGTCGCAAGATCACCTCGATTTCCACGGGTCGATGGAGGACTACTTCGCCGCGAAGGCACGGCTGTTCGAGCCCGAACGGACGGCGATCGGCGTGATCAACGTCGACGATCCCTGGGGCGCGAGGCTCGCGGCGTCGGTGCGGGTGCCGGTGGTACCGGTGAGCATCAGCGCCGTGACGGACATCGAGATCGATGCGGCAGGGATCCGGTTCCGTCGCAACGGACGCTGGTATCGCTCGCGTCTCGTCGGTGAGCACAATCTCCGCAATATCCTGCTGGCGGTTTCCGTGCTCGAGCAGGTGGGCTTCGACCCCGACCTCCTCCGAGGGGTGCTCGGCGAGGTCGAGAGCCCACGGGGCCGCATGCAGCGCATCCTCGGCCCGCGAGGCCTGGTCGTCGTCGACTATGCGCACTCTCCGGACGCGCTGGCGGCGGTGTTGCGGGCGGCTCGACTCCTGGTCGGTCCGCGGGGGCGCCTGCTCGTCGTCTTCGGTGCGGGCGGGGAGCGTGATCAGGCCAAGCGGCCCCTCATGGGAGCGGTTGCCGAGCAGCTGGCTGACGTTGCCATCGTCACCAGCGACAATCCTCGCAGCGAGGATCCTGCTGCCATCGCGGCCCAGATCGTCGCGGGGTGGCGCGATCGTCGTGGCGTGCGGGTCGTCCTCGATCGCCGAGCGGCCATCGAGGAGGCCGTGGCGATGATGGCCCCCGGCGACGTGCTCGTGGTCGCGGGCAAGGGCCACGAACGAGTTCAGGTCATCGACGGCGTTGCGACGCCGTTCGACGACATCGACGTGGTGCACGCTGCGCTCCAAGACGACGGGGGGCTGCTCGCGTGATCGCCATCCTTGCGAGCGCCTTGGTGTCGCTGGTCGTCGCCGTGGTCGGAACGCCGTGGCTCATCGAGCGCCAGCGCGCGCGGGGGGTGGGTCAGCAGGTCCGTGAGGACGGCCCGAGCCGGCACCTGGTCAAAGCCGGGACGCCGACCATGGGTGGCATTGCCATCGTGGTCGGGACGGCCCTTGGCTGGGCGGTCACGCATGCCCATCTCGGTGTCCAGCTGAGCCGCGGCGGTATCGCCGTCGTCGGCCTGACGATCGCTTCCAGCCTCATCGGGGTCGTCGACGATCTCTTGAAGGTGCGCAATCGGCGCTCGCTCGGGTTGACCAAGGCGGGGAAGTTCTCGCTCCAGGTCGCGGTCGCGCTTGCGTTTGCGGTCCTGGCTCGATGGTGGGTCGGAGTCCCTCCGGTGCTCGCGGTGGTTCGCGTCGGTGGGGCCCAGCTCGAACTCGGGTCGGTCGGGTGGATCGTGCTCGCGGTCATCGTCGTCGTCGGTTCCTCGAACGCCGTCAACCTCACCGATGGCCTCGACGGTCTCGCGGCAGGTTCTGGGATCTTTGCCTTCGGGGCGCTCGCGCTGATGGCGTATTGGATGTTCCGCCATGTCGGGCTCTACCACGTCCCCGATGCGCTCGATCTCGCGGTATTCGCCATGGCAGTCACCGGCGCGCTCGCAGGGTTCCTCTGGTGGAACGCGCCGCCTGCGCGCATCTTCATGGGTGACGTCGGGTCGCTCGGCCTTGGGTCCGCCCTCGGTGGCCTTGCCCTGCTCCTGCACATTGATCTGCTGCTCGTCTTGCTCGGGGGGCTGTTCGTCATCGAGACGTTGTCGGTCGTGGCGCAGGTGTTCACCTTTCGCGTCTGGCACCGGCGCATCTTGCGCATGTCGCCGATCCACCACCACTTCGAGCTGCTCGGGTGGCCGGAGACCACCGTGTTGATTCGCTTCTGGATCATCGCCGGGGTCTGCACGGCGCTCGCGATCGGCGTGTTCTATGCCGACTTCCTGTCGCTCGGAGGGGTCCGATGAGCGCCGATGCGCTGCGTGCCCAGGTGGCAGGCGGGCGTGTGCTCGTGCTCGGAGCGAGCGTGTCCGGTCTCGCGGCCGAACGGGTGCTGCGATCGTTGGGCGCCGAGGTCATCGTGGCGGACGACGCTCGAGCGCTGCGTGACAAGGCGCGCTCCGAGGGGCGTGAGCTCGTGGATCCGGACGCCATCGTTGGCGCGCGCTTCGACCTGGTCGTCGTGTCCCCCGGGATTCGCACCGAACGGGTGGAACGTCTCGGGCTCGACGGTCCGGTGATCGGCGAGCTCGAACTCGGCTACCTTCTCGCCGCGGCCCCCATCACCGCGGTGACCGGTACCAACGGGAAGTCCACGGTGACGACGCTCACCGCGAGCATGCTCGGCGACGGGGCCGTCGCGGCCGGCAATCTCGGCACGCCACTCTCGGCGGTGGCGGACAGTGGCGCTCGTCGACTCGTGGTCGAGGTCTCCTCCTTCCAGCTCGTCTGGGCCCCGACGTTTCGAGCTTCCGTCGCGACCGTGTTGAACCTCACGCCGAACCATCTCGACTACCACGGGTCGTTCGAGGCCTATCGCGCGGCCAAGGCGCGCCTCATCGAGCGGCTCGCGCCCGGGGATGTCGCCGTGTGGCCCGTCGGAGAGGGTGCCGTGGACGCCATCGCGATCCCTCGCGGGGTCGAGGTGCGGACCTTCAGTGCGACGGCGCGTGACGCCGACTATCGGGTCGAGCATGGTGCACTCGTCGGGCCGGACGGCCGCACGCTCGTCCGGGTCGAGGAGTTGGGACGTCGTGCACCACACGACGTCGCGAACATGCTGGCGGCCTGGGCGCTTGCGGAGGCGAGTGGCGCGGAGCTCGAACGCGCGCGTCGAGTCGCGCGCGAGTTCCGGGGGCTTGCTCATCGGCTCCAGGTCGTGGCCGTTCGTGGTGGGCTCACCTACGTGGACGACTCGAAAGCCACGACGCCGGAAGCTGCTGTGGCTGCGGTGAGGAGCTTCGATCGTGTCGTGCTCATCGCCGGCGGTCGAACCAAGGGCACGGGGTTCGAGCGGCTCCGCGACGTCGCGGAGCGGATCGCTGGCGTGGTCGCCATCGGCGAGAGTGCCCACCGAGTGGTGGCCGACCTCGGCGACGCGGTGCCGTGGATCGTGGAGGCGAACTCGATGGACGAGGCGGTGGCGGTGGCGAGCGAGCGAGCGCTGCCGGGCACGGTGGTGCTGCTCGCGCCGGCGGCGACCTCGTGGGATTGGTACCGGAGTTTCGAGGAACGAGGTGAGGACTTCGTCCGCGCCGTTGCGGCGCTTGGGAGGTGATGGGCGTGGCGGTGATCGACGCACGTGTTCGGCCCTCTGGGCGCCGTCGGGGGCGTGGCTCGGCCGTCGGCTGGATCGTCGGCCTTGGGGGCGGGCTCGCGCTCGCCGGCACGCTCGTCGGACTGGCCGCGACCGTGGAGGCACAGGCAGCGGTCGGGCGTTCGCCGGTGTCCGCCGCCCTCCACGACGTCGCCTGGGTGGCGATCGCCACCGCGATGGGATGGGTGAGCTTCGTGGTCGTACGCCGTGCCGGCCTCGAGCGAGTGCTCGCGTGGTCGCCGGTGCTCCTCGCGGCGGCGCTGGCGGGGCTGGGCGCGGTCATGGTCCCTGGGCTCGGCACGACCGTCGGGGGCGCCGAGCGATGGATCCCCGTCGGCCCGTTCCAGATCCAGCCATCGGAGTTCGCCAAGCTTGCGCTGGTGCTCTACCTCGCCAAGCTCGTCACGTCACGACCCAGCGAGCGCGTCCTCGGCCCGGTGCTCGTGGTCACGGCGGTCACCGCTGGTGCGATCTTCATCGAACCCGACATGGGCACCGCACTGGTGGTGGCGGCGATCGGAGCCGGCGCGCTGGTCGTCGCGAGGGTCCCGCTTCGCCGACTCGCTCCCATCGCGCTCACGGGCGGAGGCCTCGCGACGCTCGCTGCCTTCTCGTCGGCGTATCGGCGTGCGCGCCTGCTGTCGTTTCTGCACCCATGGCGCTATCGTGCAAGCCTGTCGTACCAGGAGGTCCAGGCGCTCGGTTCCTTCGCCACCGCCCACGTCACGGGGTCGGGCCTGGGAGCGGGACTCGCCAACTGGGGCTACGTGCCCAATGCGGTCACGGACTTCGTCATGACGCTCGTGGTCCAAGACTTTGGCGTCATCGGTGCGCTCGGGGTCATCGCTGCGCTCGGCGGGATCATCCTCGGCCTACTGGCGCTCGCCGAGCGGACGCCGATGTCGGGTGCGCATGCGGTGGCGGTGCTCGTGGCGGTGTGGCTGGCGGCGCAGACACTCCTCAATCTCGGTGCCGTGGTGGGGCTCTTGCCCGTGACCGGCGTTCCTCTGCCGTTCGTTTCGCAAGGGGGTTCGTCGTTGGTCGTCGAGGCGATCGCGCTCGGGGTCGTGCTCGCCTCGGTCCACCGTGGGGAGCGGCGTCGATGAGCGATCGCGTCGTGTGGGTCGCCGCTGGCGGGACGGCTGGTCATCTCCACGCGGGCCTCGAGGTCGCGACCGCGCTCGGTGCCCGCGCCCGGGTGCTGCTCGTGACCAGCGATCGTCCCGTCGAGGATGCGACGTTGCGAGGACACGCGATCGAGCGCGTGCGTCTTGCGGAGGCTGGGATCGTCCGCGCGCGCCGCGCTCCGAAGCTCGGCGCATTCGGTGAGAACGTTCGCCGCCTCCTGGCTGCACCGCAACCGTCGGTCGCGGTCGGTCTCGGTGGGGCGCCACAGGTGCTCGCGCTCGCCGTCGCCGCCGCACGGCGCGCGCGGATCGTCCTCGTCGAACAGAACGCGGTGCTGGGTCGAGCGAATCGTCTGATGGCGCCGTTCGCGAGCGAGCTCGTCCTCGCGTGGCCCGCACGGGTGCCGAGGTTGGTGCGCGATCGTGCGGTGATCGTGGGTCCACCCACGCGCGAACTCCCACCGCGAGCCGAGGCCAGGTCGCGTCTCGGGATCGCGCCGGACGCGGTGCTGGTGGTCGCGACGAGTGGCTCGCTGGGATCGCTCGCCTTGAACACCGCGATGGTCGAGGTCGTCGGGCGCGGTCTCGTCGACGACGTCGTGGTCTGGCATTTCCTCGGCGAGCGCAATGTTCCACCGCAGGTGCCAGACCCGATGGCGAGCTACCAGCCGGTCGTCGGTTTCGATCCCCGGCTCGGTGATGCCATTGCGGCGGGCGACGTCGTCGTCGCGCGCGCGGGTTCGTCGACGCTGGCCGAGATCGCGATCGCGGGCGTCGCGAGCGTGCTCGTGCCGTTGCCGAAGGCACCGGGTGACCACCAGCGGGCCAACGCGGAGTACTTCGTTGCCGCTGGTGCCAGCGAGGTCGTCGAGGAGGGCCCTGGGCTTGCCGAGAGGCTGGGGCGAGCCATCGCAGAGCTCGCCGTTGATCCATCCCTGCGCACGGCCATGGGAGCGGCGGCTCGAGCGCTCGTGACCGAAAGGGCGACCGAACGTCTCGTCGAGGAGGTGGCGCGATGGCTGGAGTGACGTCGCTCGAGGGGATTCGTCGGGTGCACCTGGTCGGCATCGGGGGAGCCGGCATGAGCGCGCTCGCGAGCGTGCTGGTGGGTCGGGGATTCGTCGTGAGCGGGTCCGATCTCAAGCGAGGTCCGCTCGTCGAGCGGTTGGAGGCGATCGGGGTCGAGGTCCATCTCGGCCACGATGCGCGCTGGATCGACGGCGCCGACGTCGTCGCCGCCTCGACCGCGATTCCGTCGTCCAACGTCGAGCTCGCCGCTGCGCGCGCCCGAGGCGTGCCGGTGCTGTCGCGCGCGGAGCTCCTTGCGGCGCTGACGGCGGGCAAGCAGGTCGTCGCCGTCTCGGGTACGCACGGCAAGACCACGACGACGGCCATGATCGCCCAGGCGCTCCAGGCGGCAGACCTCGCACCGAGCTGGGTCATCGGTGCCGAGCTCAACGAGGCGGGAGCGTCCGGTCACGCGGGGATCGGGTCGTTGTTCGTCGTCGAGGCCGATGAGAGCGACGCCACCTTCCTCGCGGTGGACCGTCACCTTGCCGTGGCGACCAACCTCGAGCCCGATCACCTCGACCACTACGGCAGCTTCGACGCGCTGGTCGCCTCGTTCGAGGCGTTCGTCGGCGGCAGCGCGCTCGCACCGGTGATCTGTGTCGACGATCCACGGCTGGCGGCTCTCGCCCCGGAGGGGGCCCTGACCTACGGTGTCGCCGAGGCAGCGCGGCTGCAGATTCGCAATCCCGTCCTCACGCCGACCCATTCGGCGTTCGAGTGCTTCCTCGATCATCGGCGCCTCGGCAGTATCGAGCTCGGCGTGCTCGGGATGCACAACGTGCGCAACGGCGCCGCGGCGGTGGCGGCTGCACTCAGCGTCGGGGCACCCTTCGACGCCGTCGCGTTGGCGCTGCGCCGCTACGTGGGCGTCGCGCGGCGCTTCCAGTTCAAGCGCGAGCTCCGTGGCGCTCGGATCATCGACGACTACGCCCATCTGCCGGGTGAGATCACGGCGACCCTGCAGGCGGCGCGTCAGCTGGGCTCCGGTCGGATCGTGGTCGTCTTCCAGCCTCATCGCTACAGTCGGACCAAGTTGCTCGGTGTCGAGCTCGGTCGGGCGCTCGGTGATGCGGACGAGGTCGTCGTGACCGACGTGTATGCGGCCGGTGAAGAGCCGATCCCAGGGGTGAGCGGCGAGGTCGTCTGGCGAGCCGCGGCGGAGCGACTGGGGGAGCGCGCCCACTGGGTCGCCGATCGTGGCGCGCTGGCTGCCTTCGTCGCCTCCGTCGTGCGCCCGGGCGACGTGGTCCTGACCATGGGAGCCGGTGACGTGACCATGGTCGACAGCGAGCTCGAGGACTTGCTCGGGTGAGCGATCTCGTCCGTCTCGGCGGCGAGCTCGGCATCGAGGTGCACCGTGAGGTTCCCTTGGGTGCGCGGACGACCTATCGCGTCGGGGGGAGCGCTCGCTGGGGCGTCGTGCTCGAGCGGGTCGAGGATGTCGCGGCGATCGCTGCGCTCGTTCGTGCGGCGAAGGTGCCGATCCTCGTCCTCGGCGCGGGATCGAACATGCTGGTCGCCGATCGAGGCTTCGACGGGCTGCTCGTCGAGCTCGGCGCCGGATTCGCCGAGATCGAGGCCCCGAGCGACGGTCCGGTCATCCTCGGAGGTGCCGTGCTCCTGCCCGTCGCGGCCCGACGACTCGCCGCGGTCGGTCGCGCGGGTATGGCCTGGGCGGTCGGCATCCCAGGGAGTGTCGGCGGCGCGGTGCGCATGAACGCGGGGGGCCACGGCGGAGACATGGCGGCGGTGCTCGGCTCGGCGGTCGTCGCGGACGTCGCGAGCGGCCAGATCAGACGACGCAGTCGCGAGGCGCTCGAGTTCGGCTACCGCCACAGTGCGCTGCTTCCCACCGAGGTGGTGCTCGAGGCCGAGCTCGAGTTGGCGGGCGGGGATCGTGCCCACGAAGAGGCGATGATCAAGGAGGTGGTGCGATGGCGACGCGCACATCAGCCGGGCGGTCACAACGCGGGGTCGGTCTTCGTGAACCCGCCGGAGGCTCCCGCAGCCAAGCTGATCGACGAGGCGGGTCTTCGAGGGTATCGCCTCGGCAGCGCCGAGGTGTCGCCGAAGCACGCGAACTTCATCCAGGCCGATCCGGGGGGCTCGGCCGACGACGTGCGAGCGTTGATGGAATTCGTCCGCGCCGAAGTCGCTCGTCGGGTGGGAGTCGAGCTGCGGACGGAGGTGCGTCTCGTCGGATTTACCGACTCGACGACGCACGACGCGAACGATCGAGGCGCATCCGGCGCCGAGTCCTGATCGGACTCACGGCCCTCGCCCTGGGCGTCGGCGCCGCGGTGAGCGTCGTGTGGGGTCCGTGGATGCGGGTTCGGTGGGTTCGCGTCGAAGGGCTCGGGCAGGCGATGGACCGCGCCGTCGCGGGGACGCTCGACGCGCGGCTCGCCGGAGCGCCGCTCGTGCTCGGAGTGCCGGCGGTCGACGCCGCCATGCTGGGCGAGGAGCGCCCGATCGTGGCGGTGGTCGCGGTCCGACGGGTGTTGCCGGACGGTGTGATCGTGCGCGTGCGCGCCCGAACGGGCGTGGTCGCGCTCGGTGAGGGCCGTGCGCTGCTCGCGTCGGGACGGGTCGTGGCCGTGCCGGCGGTGGCGTCGTCCGTCGAGCCTCATCTTGCGCTGTGCTCGGGCGGTGCGTGCCCTCCCCCCGTCGGCAGTGATGTCGGCCCGGTCGCCGCACGTGCGGTCGTCGTCGGGGTTCGGGGTGGAGTGCGCCGCGTGGTGAGCGCTGGCGGCCGGGTCGTCGCGGTCTTGGCGTCCGGTGCCTCGTGCGTGCTCGGGCCGGCCCCCGCTCTGGTCGCCGGGGAGCTCGTGAGCTGTGGCGCGTTGGTGGGAAGCGGAGGCGTGGGCGTGGCCCTCGGGGCCAACGTGCTCGCCCTTGGACCCTCCGGCACGTTTGGCGTGCGTTCCGGCTAAGCGGTCCGTGTGGGCACGGTAGCGTAGGGGGGATTGAGGGGCCAACGGCGGCGGGAGGAACGTGGTGGACGCGAAGGCGAACTACATCGCCTTGATCAAGGTGGTCGGGGTCGGTGGTGGAGGCGGCAACGCCGTCAACCGCATGATCCAGTCGGGCCTGCGAGGCGTGGAGTTCATCGCCATCAACACGGACGCGCAGGCGTTGCTGATGAGCGACGCCGATGTGCGGCTCGACATCGGTCGACAGCTGACGCGAGGGCTCGGCGCGGGGTCGGACCCCGAGGTCGGGCGCCAGGCCGCCGAGGAGCACCGCGAGGAGATCGAGGAGGCCCTCAAGGGGGCCGACATGGTCTTCATTACCGCTGGCGAGGGCGGCGGGACGGGGACCGGCGGCGCGCCGGTTGTCGCGGAGATCGCTCGCGGGCTCGGTGCGCTCACCATCGGGGTCGTCACGCGACCCTTCGGGTTCGAGGGTCGTCGCCGTGCCCAGCAGGCCGAGGATGGGATCAGTCGGCTGCGTGAGTACGTCGACACGCTGATCGTGATACCGAACGATCGTCTCCTGACGATCGCGAACGAGAAGACCTCGCTCGTGCAGGCCTTTCGCATGGCCGATGACATCTTGCTGTCGGGGGTGCGTGGCATCACCGATCTCATCACGACTCCCGGTGTGATCAACACCGATTTCGCCGACGTGCGGACCATCATGCGCTCGGCGGGTACCGCGATCATGGGCATCGGCCAGGCAAGCGGCGATGGCCGCGCCGAGACCGCAGCGCGCCAGGCGATGAACTCACCGCTGCTCGAGACCTCGATCGACGGGGCGAAGGGCATCCTCATGAACATCGCAGGCGGGCAAGATCTCGGGCTGCACGAAGTGACGAAGGCGGCCCAGATCGTGCAGGCTGCCGCCTCGGACGAGGCCAACATCATCTTCGGGTCGGTCATCGACGACGCCCTCGAAGATCAGGTCAAGGTGACGGTGATCGCGGCCGGGTTCAACACCTGGTCGGAGAGCGACGCGACGCGTCGCGTCGCCGTGGACGACGCCGAGCTGCCACCGCTCACGTTCACTCCGCGGCGTGAGGTCGTGGCCGAGCCGGAGCCGGATCCCGACGACGACGACGGGGACGTTCCTTTCTTTCTGAGGTAGACGACCGTGATCGAGCTGAGTCTGCTCGATGGGCGTCTGCGAGTGGTCCAGACCGAGCGTGGCGACGGGGATGCCGCGGAGCTGTGGCCACGAGCGAGTGCGTTCGGCTGGGAGCTGCCGTGTGCGTGGGTCCACCAGGTCCACGGCACGGCGGTCGTCGAGGCGCAAGAGGTGGGTCGGGGCGTCGACGCGGACGGGATCATCCGGCGAGTCGGCGATCAGCTCGTTGCGGGCGTGCGATCGGCTGACTGCGTCCCGGTGGTCCTCGCCGCACGCAACGGCGACGCCGCGGTGGTCCATGCCGGTTGGCCGGGCGTGGTCGGCCGGATCGTCGAGAGGGCAGCGGAGGGGCTCGGCGGCGATGTCCGGGTCGCGGTGATCGGGGCGCACGCCCGGGCATGCTGCTACGAGTTCGTCGGGCCCGCTCGCAGCGAGGTCGAGACCACCCTTGGCCCCCAGTACTTTCGAGGTCCGACGCTCGATCTCACGGCGGCGATCCGCGACCAGCTTGGGCGTGTCGGTGTCGGAGAGATCGTCGATCTCGAGGCCTGTACCATCCACGAGGAGCGGTGGTACTCCTGGCGGCGGGATCGCACGTCTGCGCGCCAAGCGCTCCTCGTCGGGCCGGGTCGATGAACCTCGTCGAGCAGCTTCGCGAGCGGCGTCGCGCCATCGAGGCCGAGGTGGCCACGCTCGCTCCGGTCCGGCCGCCTCGCATCGTCTGCGTGACGAAGACCCATCCGGTCGAAACGGTGCGCGCCGCCGTGGAGGCGGGTAATCGGGAGCTCGGAGAGAACTACGCGTCAGAGCTCGCGGAGAAGGCCGCCGCGCTCCGCGATCTCGACGTCCGGTGGCACTTCATCGGTCACTTGCAGCGTCGCCAGATCAAGCAGGTGAGTGGTGCTGCGAGCGTGGTCGAGACGCTCTCGAGAGTGGTCGAAGCGGAACGTCTCGCCGCCCTCGGCTTCGACGGCGAGGTCTTCGTACAGGTGGCACCGCCAGACGCTCCGGCGACTCGCAGTGGTGTGCCGCGAGAAGGCGCTCCGGAGCTGGTCGCCGCCGCTCGATCCCTTGGTCTGCGTGTCGTCGGCGTGATGGGTGTCGCGTTGCCGGGTGAGGAAGCACCGGTGCGGACGTTCTTCCGTTCGCTCGTGGCCCTTGCGGACGAGTTGGAGCTCCCTGAGCGCTCGTTTGGCATGAGCGCTGATTGGCGCTGGGCAACCACAGAGGGTGCGACAATCCTGCGATTGGGGACCGCTTTGCTCGGCCCTCGCCCCGGTTCACGTGCTAACCTGAGCGCGTCGGAGGGAGTGGAGGTTCCATGAGCGGGTTCCGCCGCGCGCTTGCCTGGTTGGGCGTGGTTGAGGAGGATGAGGAGATGGAAGGAACCATCTCTGGAGGGTTCGACAGGGACGTCGTCGAGTCGGACCGGCGGCTGCGCACGGAGCCGGTGAGTACCGTGGGAACACCGAAGGTGCAGGTGCTGATGGGTCAGGGCGAGGATGCGGGGGAGCACGAGGAACGCACCCAACCGGTGTTGCGGACGTTGAGTGCTCAGCCCGAGCGGGCGAAGATCCATCTCGTCATGCCGACGAAGTTCGCCGACGTCCAGGAGATCGGTGATCGCATGAAGGCAGATCAGCCGGTCATCATCAACCTCGAAGGAGTCGATAAGGAGCTTCGGCGTCGGATCATCGACTTCACCGCGGGGCTTGCCTATGCTCTTGGTGGCAAGTTGAAGGAGATCTCCTCCAGCGTCTACCTCCTGTCGCCAGCGCGCATCGAGGTTGCGGACGAGGACATGTTCCGGATGCGACAGCGGACCGTTCAGAGAGGGGCCGGACTACAGCATGGGAGTTAGGGGACTGCTCATCGACCTGCTGGAGCTCTATGAGATCATCATCGTGCTCTCGGTCGTGCTGAGCTGGTTCCCGGTAACGAATCCCGGCGGTACGCTCCATGAGATCCGCATCATTCTTGGGCGGCTTACCGAGCCGGTGCTCGGGCCGATCAGGCGTGTGATGCCCGCCATCGGTGGCGGAGGGGTGCGGCTCGATCTCTCTCCGCTCATCGTGATCTTGGTCATCCAGCTCCTGTTGATCCCGATCATCGCTCGGTAACCGCCGCGCTCTGGCCCGAGACGCCCGCAGCCGTACGAAACAGGAGTCGCTATGGACGAGCATGTCGTCAATCCGCGTGCGATTCGCGAGGTCGAGTTTCGCGAACGCATGCGCGGCTATCACCAAGATGACGTCGATGCGTTCCTCGAGCGCGTGGCCGAGGGCGTCGAGGTGCTCGAGCGAGAACTCGCCGACGCGCGACGCCGGATTCGCGAACTCGAGGCACGCCTTGCCCTCGCCGACGAGCAGCGTTCCCAGGAGTCTGCCGCTGGCGTGGAGGTGGACCTCGATCCGGACAGCGTGATCGGTCGAACGCTACGACTCGCGCAGGAGACGGCGCAGACGTTGCGGCGCGACGCCGAGGCCGAGGCCGAGGCCCTCCGGCGCGAGGCGGCGACCCAGGCGGCCCGTGTCGTCGACGAGGCCAAGGCGCGAGCTGCGGCACTGGAGGAGGAGTTCCGGTCGCGGTTCGAGCGTGAGGCCGCGGAGGTGCGTGCGCGGAGCGATCGGCTCGCCGCAAGCCTCGCCGGCGTGATCGAGCGACTCCAGGCGGAGGGGGGCAGGATCGAGGGCAGCTTGCGCGAACTCGCCCGTCACGCTCGCTCCGTCGTCGACGACCTGGTGGCCGATGGGTCCCTGCTGGCCAAGGACGCGGCCGGTCTCGCTGCCGAGGCCGCAGAGGCCGCCGGTGGGGCTCGGTCCGGCGGGTCGGCTGGCGAGCCAGATGTCGACAGCCCTGAGGACGGCCCCAAGGACACGGGGGCCGAGGTCGCCCCTGACGAGGCGGGGGCTGCCACGGCCGACCGGCCAACGGGCCACGAGGCGGGCGCGGGCGCCGAGCAGACGACACGCGATGACGGTCTGTCGATGCTGGAGGACCTCTTCGGTGAGGGCGCATCCTCGAAGCCGGCCGCGACCGAGTCGCCGCGTTCGGCGACCACGGTCGAGCTGCCCGAGTTCGGTCGCGAGGATTAGCAGCGCCGAGCAAGACGGAGGGACCCAGACAGAGGGCCCGGTCGCAACAGGGCTCACTCGCAACAGGGCTCACTTGCAACAGGGCTCACTTGCAACAGGGCTCACTTGCAACAGGGGAGGTTCGCCACGGTGCGCGTCGGCTGTCACGTGTCGGCCGCTGGCGGTGTGCTCAAGATGCTCGAACGCGCCGGAGAGCGAGGCGCGAGCGTTGCGCAGTGCTTCTTGGGCTCCCCTCGATCGTGGCGGTGGTCCGTCGGCGTGGCGCCCGAGCCTGATGTGGTGCGCGAGGCGGCGCAGCGAGCCGGCGTCGAACGGATCGTGGTCCACGCGTCGTATCTGATCAACCTCGCCTCCGTCGACGCGAAGCTGCGCGATCGATCGCTGGCGTTGCTTCGCCAGACCGCGATCGCTGCCGAAGGCATCGGCGCCGAGTCGGTGGTCGTCCACGCCGGCTCCGCGCCTGGTGACGACCCTGATGCAGCGCGCCAGCGGATCCGGGAGGGGCTCGAGCGCGTGCTCGAGGCGACGTCGACGATTCGCATTCTCGTGGAGAACCCGGCGACGGGTTCGGTGGCGTCCGGTCCGGCCGAGCTGGGGGCCCTGGCTGGGGCCCTCCGGACGAAGCGGGTGGGGGTGTGTCTCGACACCCAGCACCTGTTCGCCGTCGGCTGGGCCATCGACGAAGCCGCGGGGCGCGAGGAGATCGTCACGGCGCTCCAGGCGGCACAGGTGCCCGTGGCGCTGTGGCACTGCAACGATTCGGCCAGTGAGCGTGGTCGAGGGCGCGACCGTCACGCGAACATCGGCGAGGGGGCGATCGGAGCCGAGGCGCTCTGCTCGCTCGTCGCCGATCGGCGCCTGCCGGAGGCCGATGTGGTGCTCGAGGTCCCGGGAGCGGGCGACGGTCCCCGCGCCGAGGACGTCGCAGCGGTGCGAGCCCTCCTCGTCCGTCACGAGCGACTATGATTGCATCTGCAACAAAGGAGGCCCGATGACGAACGTGACGCGAGCTGACGTGCTGGTGAGGGCGACGGGTCCGTGGCGCCGAGTCGTGCGGCTCACGGCCGCGCCGTCGGGCCTCGAGGGCGAGGGTTTCCCGGTGAAGCGGGCCTTCGCTGGCGTGCCACTCGAGGAACTCGATCCGTTCATCCACCTCGACGAGATGGGACGGGTCGACTACGGTCCTGGCGAGCCCAAGGGCACCCCCTGGCATCCGCATCGGGGCTTCGAGACGGTGACCTATCTGCTCGAGGGTGCGTTCGAACACGCCGATTCGGTCGGCGGTGGTGGTGCGCTCGCCCCGGGCGACATCCAGTGGATGACCGCTGGGAGCGGCATCTTGCACATCGAGCGCCCGCCGGAGCGGCTCGTCGTGACCGGTGGCGTCTTCCACGGTTTCCAGCTCTGGGTCAATCTCCCCAGACGGCAGAAGTGGGCGGCCCCTCGCTATCAGGACGTGCGAGGCGGTGATCTCGGGATCGGCCAGAGCGCGGATGGCGGCGCGCTGGTCAAGGTGGTCGCCGGCAGCCTCGGGGGCATCTCGGGTCCGGCTGACACCTACTGGCCGGTGACGGTCGCTCACCTCATCCTCGAGGCCGGTGCGGAGGCTCGGATTCCGACCCCTGCCGTGCGCACGTGCTTGCTCTACGTCTTCGACGGCGCGGCGCTGATCGGCGAGGACCGCGTCGAGGTCGAGGCTGGTCATCTCGCGGTGATGGGCGAGGGCGAAGGGGTCGTACTCGCAGCCCCGAGGCGACGGACCCAGGTCCTCGTGCTCGCGGGCACCCCGATCGGTGAGCCGATCGCGTGGTACGGGCCGTTCGTCATGAACACGAGGTCTGAGCTTCGTCAAGCGTTCGAGGACTATCAGGCGGGCCGGTTGGGGACGGAACCCGTCGCCCACGTGGAGGCCTCGACGCTCCACGGTGACGACCTCGACGACCAGTAGCGCTTGAGTCCAGACAAGGCCACTCGTCGGTGGTGCCTCGGGTGCGGGCACGCTGTCGGTGACGGCTCGTTTGGCGCTCGCTGCGTTCGCTAGGCGAGGCTGCGCAGCTCGGCGTGCAGTGCGGCGATCGAGACGAGCTTGGCTGGGCCGACGATCGTGACGGCGGGCAGCGCGAGCTCGGTCGTCCCGAGGGTCGCTACGGCGTCCCAGGTCTCGATCGGGAGCAGGCGGACGCTACCGACGACGTCCGGGGTCAGCGTGGCGTCGCCGCTCGCCAGGGTGATCGAGGCTGAACCGAGCTGCGCCGCGAGTGCTCCGGTCGCCCGGATGACGAGGGGTCCCGCAGGGGTCTGCGTGGTGAACGTCCGAGTGGTCGCTCCGGCGACCGTGACCTCGAGGGGCAGGCCGACGATCCCCCTGGGTGGCCAGACAGCGGCGCTCGGCGGGGTCAGCGTCGCCGCGAGGGTCCTGGTCCAGAGGGTGACGATGGCCGACGGCGACGGCCCGCTCGCATCACAGCGAGGTACGCCGGCAAGATGCGCCCATGCGGCCTCGGCCGCCTGGAGCACGGTCGGATACGATCCCGCGCCCGGGTCGAGCGTGCGTACCTCGACGCAGCTCGTCGCGAGCGACGAACCCGTGTGCGTGACGAGGACCGGCCAGTAGACGGGCTGGAGGCCAGGGTTCGGCCCAGTGGGGGTCGTGTGTGATGACGCGCCGGTCGCGGTGACGGTCCAGCCGTTGCCGCTCTGACCGCCGCGGAGGCCGGCCGGCTGAGCGAACGACATCGCGCTCGCGGCGGCAAGCGAAGCTGCGATCGCGAAGGAGCTGGCGAGCGTGCTCGGGATGCGCACCATCGGTGCACCTCCTGGTTGGGTCGGGCGGAACGCCCAGGGCCACGTGAGCCGCAGCGATCTCGGTGCCCTCAGGCACCCATCGCATGGTAGCCGCCATCGACGTGGATGATCTCGCCCGTCGTGGCGGGGAAGAAGTCTGAGCAGAGCGCGACGACGCTGCGTGCGACCGGGGTGGCGTCGTTCGGATCCCAGCCGAGCGGTGCGCGCGTGGCCCAGCTGTCCTGGAAGGAGCGGAACGCGTCGATGGACTTCGCCGCGATCGTGCGGACCGGGCCCGCCGAGATCAGATTGACGCGAATCCCGTCGGCACCGAGCTCGCGTGCGAGATAGCGCGAGAGTGACTCGAACGCAGCCTTGGCGACCCCCATCCAGTTGTAGCCGGGCCACGCCACCGTCGCGTCGAAGTCGAGGCCGACGATGGCGGGATGGTCGCCCGAGCGAAGGATCGGTCGGAAGGCGCGAGCGAGCTCGGCGAGCGAGTACGCCGACACCCGAACCGCGACCGCGACGTCGTCCCACGGGGCATCGAGCATGGGGCCGTCGAGGCAGCTCGGCGGCGCATAGCCGATCGAGTGGACGATCGCATCCAGACGGTCGTGTCGCTCGCCGAGCGTGGCTGCGGCTGCGTCGACGCTCGCGGGATCGGCGGCGTCGAGCTCGATGATCTCGGAGGAGATGCCGAGCTTCTCGGCGACGCGTCGGGTGATGGACATGGCGCGCCCGAAGCTCGAGAGCGAGACCTCCGCACCCTCGTCGATGGCGACTCGAGCGACGTGGTACGCGATGGACGAGGTATTGAGGACGCCAGTGACCAGCACGTGCTTGCCCTCGAGGATGCCCATGTGATCTCCTTCACCGTAGACTCGGACCTACGGTAGCCGCTTGGGGCCTGCGAGTCCTGCCCCAGCGGCGTCCTCGTGATGGGACTCTGGGGGCGTTCGTGGATGTCGGCATCATCGGCGGGACCGGGCCGCTCGGCAGTGCGCTCGGTGCTCGACTCGCCGAGGCAGGCCGCACGGTCGTGCTGGGCTCGCGCAATCCGGAGCGCGCGCAAGAGTCGGCGAGTCGGCTCGGCGATCGCTGGCCCCAGCTCGCCGATGGTCTGGTCGGGGGCGGTAACGAGCTTGCCGCTCGCTCGGATCTCGTCGTGGTCGCCGTGCCCTGGGAGAGCGTCGTGCCTGTCGCGGCGGAGTTCGCCGAGGCGCTTGCGGCCAAGACCGTGGTGTGCGTCGCGAATGCGTTGGTGCGTACGGGATCGGAGTTCGCAGCGCTGGCACCGCCTCGCGGATCGGTGGCCCAGCTCCTCCAGTCGACGCTCCCGCGGTCGATGGTGGTCGCGGCGCTGCACCACGTGCCGGCCCGCGATCTCGCGGAGCTCGGGCGCCCCGTGCACGCCGACACCATGGTGGCCTCGGACTTCCAGAGCTCCGCTGGTGTCGTCATGGAGCTCCTCGGGAGCATCGACGGTCTGCGAGCGCTCTATGTCGGTTCGCTCGCCGCGGCCGGCGCACTGGAGGCGATGACCGCGGTGCTGCTGAACGTGAACCTGCGCTATCGCGCGAGGTCGAGCCTGCGAGTGGTGGGTATCAGGGAGGACGACGGCCAATGAGGATCTACGACACACAAGCGCAACGGGTCGTGGACCTAGAGCTCCGACCGGGCGAGGAGATCAAGATCTACACCTGCGGCATCACGCCCTACGATGCCGCGCACCTTGGCCACGCGGCGGTCTACGTGACCTTCGACGTGCTCGCACGACACCTCGAGCGCCATCGGCAGCGCGCTCGCTGTGTGCGCAACGTCACCGACGTCGACGACGACATCTTGCGCAAGGCGCGCGAGCTCGGGACCAACTACCTCGACCTCGCCGCGATGGAGATCGCGCAGTTCGATCAGGACATGACGGCCCTTGGGGTGCGACGGCCGGCGGTCGAGCCACGCGCGACCTCGGCGATCGCGGAGATCTTGTCCCTGGTACAGGACCTCGTCGACTCGGGGCACGCCTACGAGGTCGACGGATGGGTGTACTTCTCCGTGGCGAGCGAGCCCACGTTCGGATCGATCTCCCACCTCGATCGGGACACCATGATCGCACTTGCCAGGGAGCGTGGCGGCGATCCCGACGATCCCAGGAAGCACGATCCTCTCGATTTCGTGTTGTGGCAGCCGTCCTTGGCCGACGAGCCCGCCTGGGAGTCGCGGTTCGGTCCGGGTCGGCCCGGGTGGCACATCGAATGCTCGGCGCTCGCCATGCGCGAGCTCGGCCCCGTGGTGGACATTCACGGCGGTGGTTCGGATCTCATCTTTCCCCACCACGAGTGTGAAGCGGCGCAGTCGCGGGCCATCACCGGCGAACCCTTCGTGCGCCACTGGGTCCACGTCGGCATGGTGCGGCTCGACGGCGTCAAGATGTCCAAGTCCCTCGGCAACCTCGTGTTCGTCCGCGAGCTCCTCAAGGAAGTGCCCGCTGCGGTGGTACGGCTCGCGTTGCTGTCGCAGCACTACCGGACGTCGTGGGACTGGACGGGTGGGCTCCTGGAGGAGGCGCGAGAGCGCTATGGGCTCTGGCGCGCAGCCGGCACCGGGGACGGTGCCGTGGACGAGGTCGACGCGGCGCTCGACAACGACCTCGACACCCCGGGTGCACTCGAGGCCATCGACCGGGCGGCTCGAGCGGGTCGGGGTGTGAGCGAGGCCGCACGGATGCTCGGGGTCGAGCTGTGAGCCGGTTCGTCGACCCCACTCGACCGGTCGCGGCGCGCTCGGACGACGGCGAGCTCGTTGATCTCGATCGAGCCGGTCCGGGTGCGACCCTTGTGGCTGCCTCGACACCCGAGGGTCGCCAGGTGCTTCGTCACTCGGGTGCGCACGTGGTCGCCAAGGCCATCTCGCGCCTCTGGCCGGGTACGCACCTTGCCGTCGGACCGGCGACGGAGGAGGGGTTCTTCTACGACGTCGAGCTCCCCGGGGGACGCAGTCTCGACGACGACGATCTCGCCGCGATCGCCGCCGAGGTCGAACGCATCGTCGCGGCCGACGAACCCTTCGAGCGCATCGAGCTCGAGCTCGACGAGGCTCGGCGCCAGCTCGCCGACCAACCGTTCAAGCTCGAGATCCTCGACCGCATCGCCGCTGGCGAGGCTGAGACGGATGCCGCTTCGGGCTCTGCGGTCTCGATCTATCGCACGGGTGCTGACTTCATCGACCTGTGTCGAGGGCCACACGTGCCCTCTACCGGCCATCTCTCGGCCCTCCGCCTGCTCAGGGTCTCTGGCGCGTACTGGCGCGGCGACGAGCACGGCCCACGGCTCCAGCGCGTCGCGGGGACGGCGTTCGAGTCCCCGGAGGCGCTCGAGGCGTGGCTGACGCAGATCGCCGAGGCCGAGCGGCGCGACCATCGTCGGCTCGGTCAGGAGCAGCGGCTCTTCTTCTTCCCTCGTGAGATCGGCGGCGGTCTCCCCGTGTTCGAGCCCGACGGGGCTTGGGTCCGTTACCGTCTCGAGGAGTTCTCCCGTCGCATCCACTTTGCCGCCGGCTACGTCCCGGTGTGGACGCCGCACGTCACGCGCGGCGCCTTGTTCGAGCTCTCTGGCCACCTGGGCTGGTACCGCGAGTCGATGTACCCGGCGATGGAGCTCGACGACGAGGAGTACTTCCTCAAGCCGATGAGCTGCCCCATGCACATCCTCGCCTACCGGCAGCATCCCCGTAGCTACCGAGAACTGCCGCTGCGGCTGTTCGAGCTGGCCACGGTGTATCGCTACGAGCGTTCGGGTACCTTGCACGGATTGGCGCGGGTGCGCTCGCTCACGCAGGACGACGCCCACATCTTCTGCCGCGGCGATCAGTTGGCAGACGAACTCACCGGGGTGCTCGACCTCGCGATGCGCCTGCTCGGCGCCTTTGGGCTGAACGACTTCGAGGCCGAGCTGTCGACGCGGCCCGCCAAGTCCGTGGGCAGCGACGAGGACTGGGAGTTCGCGACGTCGGCCGCCCGGAGCGCGCTGGAGCGGTCGGGGCTCACCTATCGGGTCGCCGAGGGCGAGGGTGCGTTCTACGCGCCCAAGATCGACATCCACCTGCGTGATGCGATCGGCCGGCGCTGGCAGCTCTCGACGGTGCAGGTCGATCTGCAGTTGCCGCAGCGCTTCGACCTCGGCTACCAGGGCGCTGACAACCGGATGGAGCGTCCGTTCATGATTCATCGGGCGCTCTTCGGGTCCGTCGAACGCTTCCTCGCCATCCTCATCGAGCACTTCGATGGTGAGCTGCCGCCGTGGCTCGTGCGTGAACCGGTCCGCATTTTGCCGGTGGCTCATGAGGCGGCCGGCTGGGCCGAGGAGGTTCGTGCTGCGCTCGTTGCTGCGGGCGTCGGGGCTCAGGTGGTCGCGGCCGACGAACCGCTCGGGGCACGGGTGCGACGTGCTCGGACCGAGCGAGTCCCCTACATCGTGGTCGTGGGCAACGATGACGTCGCTGCGCATTCGGTCGGGCTGACGCGCCCCGATCGGTCGCAGGCCCGCGGCGTCGCGCTCGAGACGGCGATCGACGAGATCGCACGAGCGGTCGCCATGGCGGAGGTGCGTCCGTGATGGACTACCTCTGGGCGGGGTGGCGCTCCGCGTTCGTCACGCAGGGTGCTCCGGCGGTCGACGGGTGCGTCCTGTGCGCGATCGGCGACGGGGCCGATGGGGCCGATGATCTCGTGGTCGCTCGTCGCGCGCGTGCCTTCTGCGTGCTGAACCTCTATCCGTACACGTCGGGGCACCTGATGGTGGTCCCGCGGCGGCACGGCAGCGACCTCGGCGCGCTCTCGCACGAGGAGCTCGGCGAGATGTGGGAGCTCGTGCGCGAGGGAATGGCGGCGCTGGAGAGCGCCTACCATCCCCAGGGCATCAACCTCGGCCTCAATCTTGGTCGGGCATCGGGTGCGGGTATCGTCGAGCACCTGCACGTCCATGTCGTTCCTCGGTGGGTCGGGGACGCGAACTTCATGGTGACCGCCGCGCAGACACGGGTCCTCCCCGAGGCACTCGGGGACACGCGCGATCGGTTGCGCCGCGCGTGGCCGGCGAGCTCGTAGTGACGCCGGCGCCGGGCCCGAGTACGGCAGTTGCTCCGTGAGCTGATCGGCCTTCTGGACTCGCAGCAGTGGTGTGGGTCGCGCGCGCCGCTCGAGTGAGCGGTGGCCGCGGGGGTCGTGACGCTCGTCGTCCGCGACGGTGTCTCTGGGGAAGAGGCGCGGACCTGGGGACGACCCCTCGCGGGATGTGGTCGCGAGTGGCACGACGGATGGAGATCGACGTCGGTGCCCGGCATGCACAACGCCTCGCTGGGCTTGGCACCTGACAGGACGAGCACTGCGGTGTCTGAGGCTGCCTCTGGGAAGGAGGCGTCCAGCTGTTCTCGGCGTCAGTGGTCGCGAGCGGTGATGAGCGCTTGGCGCCGGGCGCGGCACGAGTCGAGCGTGGGTGGGAGGATTCACGTCGTGGGCGTCCGAGTCGTAGCCCTTGATCATGTCCAACTCGCCATGCCAGCCGGTCGCGAGCCCGAGGCAGAAGCGTTCTACCGCGACGTACTCGGCTTCACTGTCCTCGCGAAGCCAGAGCCGCTCGCAGCTCGTGGTGGCCGCTGGTTTGCGTGCGGGCCCGTGCAGCTGCATCTTGGGGTGGAGGAGGATTTCAGGCCGGCGCGCAAGGCGCACCCCGCCCTCCGAGTGGAGGAGCTGGACGATCTCGTTGCGAAGCTCGAAGCGTCGGGCGCTTCCTGGCGGTGGGACGAAGACCTTCCGGGAGTCCGGCGCTTATACGTCGACGACCCCTTTGGGAATCGCATTGAGGTGATCGACAACGCTGGGTAATTCGTCCCTTGTCGAGTCACCGATCCGCGTGGTGTGATCTGTTGGGGCCACATGAGCTCCATGTGGTCGCCGTCGCGGAGAACGTGCCGAGAGGTGTCGGACGGCGCGAGTGCCGTTCCGAACGAGAGCGGAGCGCAGCGTGACCTCGTGAGAGCCCTCCAGAGCCGAGGCCTGAGCGTCGTGGCGGAGCCGATCGCCCGCGTGCAAGCCGCCGTCGCTCTCGGCTTGTTGGAGCGGAGGTGCTCCCGCGCGTCGTGAAGGCCGCGTGCAAAGGCCAACGTGAGCCGTGCGGGGGACCTCGTCGTTCACTGGAGCGGATGGACCCCTGCCGAAAGGAGCGGATCGCGGCGCGCACGACTGGCCCTCTGACTGTGCGTGCGTTCATCGAGTCTGCCGACGTCGGCCGGAGTGGTACGCACCCGGTGGTGGCTCGACGAGCCACCACCGCCAGCTGCCTGCGGCCATGGCGACATGCTTGCCGAGCGACTCCGAGGTCCGGCTGCCGCCACCGAGTCGCACCAGCTCACCGTGGCGTGCCCCGACTCGATCACAGCCTTTGGGCAAGGGAGGATCGGTGGTCACGATACCGCTCTCTCCGAGCGCCGCAGAACGCACGGTTCTCGGGTGTACGGGGTGCAGAGGTGTGGTCGTCGACCGTGAGTTGCCAGGGAGGGAGTGCCGAGTCGGGCCGTAGGGCGGCGTCACTTGGATGTCGCGCTGAGCAAGCGTCCGAGGACCGCGGTTGGGACGGGCTCGTAGCGGTCGTGCGTGCTCGTGAACGATCCCTGGCCCGCCGTCAGGCCGTGGAGGTCCACGGCGAGATGCGTGAGTTCGGCAGCGGGCAGTTCTGCCTCGATCTCGACGCTCGGCCCGACCGGAGTGGACTCGATGATGCGACCCCGGCGTGACGTCACGTAGCCCAGCACGTCGCCCTGTGCGCTTGCCGGGACGCTGAGGTGCACACGTGCGATCGGTTCGAGGACGACGCTCCCTGCTCGCTCGAGGGCCGTGCGCAGCGCGAGCGCCCCTGCAAGCTTGAAGCTGAGCTCGTTGGAGTCGACCGGATGGTGCTTGCCGTCGATGAGGTGGACTTCGAGGTCGACGACGGGGAACCCATGCGGACCACCTTGCTCGCACGCCTCCCGAATGCCCGCCTCGACCGCGGGAATGAAGGTTCGCGGTATGGCCCCGCCGACGATCTCATCGAAGAACACCACGCCACTCGCACGAGGTCCGGGTCCGATGCGGCAGACCACGACGCCGTATTGGCCGTGGCCCCCGGTCTGCTTCTTGTGGCGCCCTTCCACCTCGACCGTGCCCGCAATGGTTTCGCGATAGGGCGTGCGTGGCGTGACCGTCTGGATCGCAGCTCCGCTGCGGCGGCCGAGTCGCTCGATCACCAGAGCCAAGTGCGTCGCCCCCATGCCGGTGAGCAAGAGGCGGTGGGTCTCTGCCTCCCGGCTGACGATCAGCCCTGGGTCTTCCATGGCGAGGCGAGCGGCAGCTGCTTGAACCTTGTCGTTGGCGCGCTGGTCGGGAACCTCGACGGCGAGCGTGTAGGTCGGTGTCGGGCGCTGCACTGGATCGGGGATGTCGTGGCCAGCAGGATCGATGAGCCAGGTCCCCACCGCGGCCCCCACCTTGGGGGCGATCACGACGTCACCCGCGGCGGCCTCCGTCGTCGGCGTAGGCTTGGGCAGGGTCGGCCAGAGCAGCTGATGGAGTCGCTCCGTGCGGTCCTGGGCCGAGTCGCGCAGGACGCTGTCGGGCCGGATGGCGCCGCGGACGATGGCGAGCGTCGCGGACGTACCTTGAAAGTTGTCGGAGCTTGTGGCGATGACCAGCGCGCTCGTGGTGTCCGTTGGCGTCGGCGACGCTGGTACCAGGGCATCGAGCATGTCGAGGAGATGGGTGAGGCCGAGACGCGTGGTCGCCGACGCGGCGAGAACGGGGGTCAGGTGCCGCTCGCGGATGGCGATCGCCAGTGCAGCGTTGAGCTCGGTCGGGTCGAGCTCCTCACCGGCGAGGTAGCGCTCGAGGAGGGCGTCGTCCTCGGCCACGATGTCGTCGAGCAAGGCGTCGTGTGCCTGGCGCTCGAACTCGCGCTCGACCTCGGGCAGCGGTTCGAGGTGCTCGTCAGTGCCGATGCCGACGATGGACGCCTCCGCGAGCACGTCGATGAGGTCCTGATGGCCGTCGGCGGTGATGGCGACGAGCTCGACGGCGTCGAGATGGGCCTCGAGGCGCTCGTTGAGGGCACGGACGACGGTGTCGATCGCACAGCGGCTGTCGTCGCAGCGATTGACGACCACCAAGCGGGGCAGTTGGCGCTCGTCGAGCTCGCGCCAGATGCGCAGGAGCTCCGGGCTGGGGCTGTCGCTGGGTGGCACCACGACGAGCGCTGCGTCGGCGACGGCGAGTGCAAGTGCCCGCGCAGCGGCGAGCTCACCGATACCGGGGACGTCGAGCAGGGTCATCGCGTGGCCTCGGTGCTCGAGGCGTACGACGCCCAGGTCGACGGAGTGGTGGTGCGCGCGCTCTTCCGGCGACGTGTCGATCAGTGCGCGGGCATCGTCGTCGCCGCGCGTCGGTGGAGACTGGAGCGTGGCGAGCGCCTGCACGAGCGTGGTCTTGCCCACGCCCGCAGGTCCGACGACGCAGATGATGCGAGCACGCGGGCTCGCTGCGACAGTGGCGTCCACGGCACCTCCCGTCGGTCCCAAGCTGTCGATGCAGCTGGCCCACCATAGCACGCCCCGTGCGACCAGCACAGGCGGGTGGAGGCGATGTGGTAGGCTACGCCGTAGCGTTGTCCGAGCGTAGATGCGTTGCAGCGACGACGACATCGGATGGGCGATCGCAAGGAGTGGCCGGAGGTGCTGGACGGAGAGTTCAGGGGGCAAGTCGATCGGGCGACCGCGCCGGTCGGTCGTCAGCTCGCGCGGCTCGGGATCACACCAGACGTGCTCACCGGCGCAGGGATCGTCGCGGCGATCGGTGCCGGCCTCGCGCTCGCGTTCGGCGCACGCTGGGTAGGCCTTGCACTGGCTCTCGTCGGCTTCCTCGGAGACTTGCTCGATGGTCCCGTTGCGAAGGCGAGTGGGGCTGCTTCCCGTCGCGGCGCGTTCTTCGACTCGGTCTCGGATCGTGTGAGCGACGCGGCGGTCCTCGGGGGACTTGGGGTCGGTTTGGTGCTCGTCGAGCATCAGCCTGGTCTTGGCGTGGCGGCCTTCGGCGCTGCTCTCGCGGCGTCGCTCATCTCGTACCAGCGCGCCAAGGCGGAGTCGCTCGGTTTCCAGGCCAAGGGTGGCGTCTTCGAGCGCGCTGAGCGCTCGGTCGTCCTCCTCCTCGGCATCGCCGTGTGGGCGCTGCTCCCCATCGCGGTGTGGGTGCTGCTCCTCGGGTCGACCTGGACGGCTGCACAGCGCTTCGTCAGGATCTGGCGCTCGGCTTCGGGCCAGCCAGATCGGCTCCGTGCCCATGAGCGCCTCGTCGCGCTGCGACGCGAGAATCGGCGGCGGCGGGCGCGGCTGCGGACGCGTCTGAGCGGTTTGCTCGGGTCGCGGGAAGTGACCACTGCTCGGCGTCGGCGGCGCCGCGACGCGCGTTAGGCGGTGCGGACCGCAAGGTCGCTGCGCGCTGGTCTGCGAGCTCGACGGTTCGAGATCGCCTCTGCGTTGGTGCGACGGCTGCCGTGGCGACTCGATCCGATCGTCTGGTGGGTCGGTGGGGCGATCGCCTTTGTGCTGACCGGATCGCGGCGGCGTATCGCCTGGGAGCACCAGTGCTTGGCGCGGAGACGCCCGATGAGCGATCCGCGGGCGATCGCCTGGACGCTTCGGGCCTATGTGTCCTATGCGCGCTACTACGTCGACACGCTCCGAGCCCCTCACGCGATGGCGCGTCTGCTCGACGGCGTCGAGGTGACGGGCCACGAGGCATTCCTGGAGGCGGTCGGGCGCGGTGAAGGCTGCATCGTTGCCCTGGCGCACGTCGGCAACTGGGACGTCGCCGGGGTGTGGGCGTCGGCCGCCGGCGCACCCGTCACGGCGGTGGCCGAGCGACTTCCCGAGGCGTCGGTGACGAGCTTCTTCGATCGACTGCGTGATGCGCTCGGCATCCGCGTCGTCCCCACCGGCGTCCAGGCAACTCGGGCTCTGTTGCGCACCCTACGGGAAGGTGGGCGCGTCGCGCTCGTGGTCGATCGCGACGTCACCGGTTCGGGTCGTCCCGGGGAACTGTTCGGTCGGAAGGTCTCGGTGGCAGCCGGGCCGGCGGTGCTGTCGGTGTTGTCGGGAGCGCCGGTCTACCCGGCGGCGTGCTACCAGCTGCCGGGACGGAGGCACCTGATTCGGATCTGGGCGCCGATCATGCCGCCGACGCAGGGGTCACGAGAGGCTCGCATCGAGGAGCTTCATCGACGGGTGGTGCGCGCACTCGAGCGCCAGATCCAGGCCGCACCGAGTCAATGGCACAACCTGGTCGCCGATGCTCGCACTGTGACGACGTGAGGCGGACCTCGTGAGAGTCCTCGAGGTGTGCCCCTACGACCTCGACGTTCCCGGAGGCGTGCAGCGCCAAGCCGCGGCGCTCACGCGCGCCCTCTCGCAGCTGGGGGTGTCGGTGGATCTGGTCGGACCTGGGCAGGGCGGTCTCGGCCGGTCGGTTCGGGTCCCTGCCAACGGGTCCCGTGCCCCGATCGGCTGGGATCTGCGCATGGTCCGGTCGCTGTCGCGAGCGATGCGAGGCGCGACGGTCGTGCACCTCCACGAGCCGCTCGTGCCCCTGGTCGGACCGATGACCATCGCCCTCGCCCGTCGGGCGAGCATCCCTGTCATCGCGACCGGGCACCGCGCAGGGATGCCGCGTGGGGTTGGCAGGGCTCTGCTCGCAGGTGTTGGTCGCGTGGGGGCGCGGGGAATACGCGTCGCGACGGCGGTCTCGCCATCGGCAGCGATGGTTGCTCGCGCATGGGCCCCCGGCCCGATCGAGATCATCCCGAACGGGCTCAGCGTGCCCGAAGCGGTGCCGGATGATCAGGCACGCAGGCCCGGCTCCGTCGCGTTCGTCGGGCGCCTCGAGGAGCGCAAGGGGATTCGGGTCTTGCTCGCGGCCCTGCCGATGCTGGTGGACTCGGTGTCGTCGGTCGTGATCGTTGGCGACGGCCCGCTCGCCCCGCTCGTCCGTCGAGCTGCCGAGCGCTGGCCGGGGTGGTTGACGTGGCGGGGCCGCGTCGACGACGCGACGCTCGATCGTGCCTACCGGGAGGCCGAGGTCCTCGTCGCGCCGTCGCTTGGCGGCGAGTCGTTCGGTGTGGTGCTCCTCGAGGCGATGGCGCGGGGAGCGGTGGTGGTCGCGAGTGCAATCGAGGGCTACCGGCCGGTCGTCGCCGATGCAGGGGTGCTCGTCGAGCCAAACGATCCATCGGCGCTCGCCGGCGCAATACGCTCGATAGTGGGAGATCGCGATCGTCGGCGTGTGCTCGTCGCACGAGGCTACGAGCGCGCACACGCCCATGACATCGGCTCGATTGCTCGTCGCTACCTCGAGCTCGTCGAGCGGGTCAGTCGAGAGGGGTCGGTGACGTGAACACGGGTGGTATCGAGCTGTGGGGTGTGCGGCGGCCGTTGCGGCGTCGAGTGGTGCTCACGGGGGCTCTCGCGCGTCTTGCCGCGGTTGCGATCGGTGCCGGTGTCGTGGTGGGCGTCGTGGGAGCGCTCCTAGGGCTCACCGCCATGGCCGCTGCCCTCGGTGGGGTGGTGGCCGTCATCATCGTGGCCGCTGTGGTGTTGGTCGTCGCCATGGTGCCCCGGAAGCCCCGAGGGAGGCGAGCCGCGCTCAGCCGATCCGACGAGGCGCGGCTCGCCTCGATCGTCGAGGGGGTCGAGCCGCTGCTCGGGCTCGGAGCCACCGAGGTTGCGGTGATCGAGGGCGACGCCGTGAACGCAGCCTTGGTCCGTGGCCGTCGCGGGGAGCCGCTCGTCGTGCTGACCGCCGGGGCGGTACGGCTCGCGTCGTCGTTCGAACTCGAGGCGCTAGTGGTCCGCACGCTCGCCGCGTGGAGGCTTGGATTGCTCGGGCCGTTGTCGCTCGCGATGGGGATCGATCGGATCCTCGGTGGCGGTCGGCGCCGCCCGTGGATGAGCGCGCTCGCGTGGGAGCTCGACCTGGTCGCGTGTGCAGTTACTCGGTACCCTCCGGTCGTCGCACGGCTCTTGCGCCGCCTCGCGGAGGAGCCGACGGGCGAGACGGCCGGGCTCGTGTGGTGGGCATGGGCGGCGACGGGGATGAACGCTGACGAACTCCTGGCGCGCGCAGACGCCATCGAGGACGAGCCGTGGGCGACCCGACGTCGACCGATCGACGTCTGAGCGAGTGTGTGGTACACGGCCCTCCTAGACTCTGGTACACAAGGAGCGGCCAGGTTCGAAGGGAGGAGCCATGACCCAGTACGAAGTCGGCACGGCACGAGTCAAGCGGGGACTCGCCGAGATGCTCAAGGGCGGCGTCATCATGGACGTGGTCAACGCGGAGCAGGCGAAGATCGCCGAGGATGCGGGTGCGGTCGCGGTCATGGCGCTCGAGCGCGTTCCTGCGGATATCCGTCGTGATGGCGGCGTCGCACGCATGAGCGACCCCGCCCTGATCGAGCAGATCAAGGACGCCGTGACTATCCCGGTGATGGCCAAGGTTCGCATCGGGCACTTTGCCGAGGCTCAGCTGCTCGAGGCTCTCGAGGTCGACTACATCGACGAGAGTGAGGTGCTCACGCCAGCCGATGAGGAGTTCCACGTCGACAAGTGGGCCTTCGAGGTCCCGTTCGTCTGTGGCGCGACCAACCTCGGGGAGGCGCTGCGTCGTATCGCTGAGGGTGCGGCGATGATCCGGTCGAAGGGTGAGGCGGGTACCGGCAACGTCGTGGAGGCGGTCCGACACCTGCGCTCCATCACGCGGGACCTGCGAGCCATCGCCCAGGCGCGCCCGGAGGAGCTCTTTGGATGGGCCAAGCGACTCGGCGCTCCCTACGAACTCGTCGCTGAGGTCCATGCGCTCGGAGGCAAGCTCCCTGTGCCGCTGTTCTGCGCGGGAGGTATTGCGACCCCAGCCGACGCGGCGCTCACGATGCAGCTCGGCGCCGAGGCGAACTTCGTGGGCTCGGGCATCTTCAAGAGCGGTGATCCCGCCAAGCGGGCACGTGCCATCGTGGAGGCGACCACGCACTACAACGAGCCCGACGTGGTGCTCGCGGTGTCGCGCAACCTCGGTGAGCCGATGGTCGGCCTCGGTCTCGATCAGATCGACGAGCGACTCGCCGAGCGCGGTTGGTGAGCCGATGATCGGGGTGCTCGCGCTCCAAGGCGACGCAGACGCGCACCTCGCAGCTCTCGCCGCTGCGGGCCTCGCAGCTCGCCCCGTCAAGGGTCTCGCCGACCTCGCCGCTGTCGACGGGATCGTGTTGCCCGGGGGCGAGTCGACGACGCAGGCCTTGCTGATCGAGGCGGCCGCGTTGCGTGAGCCGTTGGCGGCGGCGCTCGCCGAGGGCATGCCAGCGCTGGGCACCTGCGCGGGACTCATCTTGCTTGCTCGTGGCATCGAGGGAGGGCGCCCCGACCAATGGTCGTTCGGGGTGCTCGACGTTGACGTGCGACGGAACGGGTTCGGGCGCCAGGTGCGCTCCTTCGAGGCGGATCTCACCGTCGTGGGTGTCGACGGCGGCCCGATGCGGGCCGTGTTCATTCGTGCGCCCGTCGTGACGCGTGTGGGATCCTCGGTGGACGTGGTCGCCCAGGTGGCCTACCAGTTCGCCGATGGATCCGAGCGAACCGTGCCGGTCGTCGTGCGACAGGGGAACGTCGTGGCGACCTCGTTCCACCCTGAGTTGCTCGGTGATGCACGGCTCCATGTCCTCGCCTTCGCGCGGGGTGGCGCACGCCGCGAGGACATCTCAAGACACCTCGTGCGGCACGAGTAAGCTCTGCTTGCCCGGTGACGGGCACGTATGGGTAGCAAGGAGGACCATGTCCGGCCACTCCAAGTGGGCGACGATCAAGCACAAGAAGGGCGCCGTCGACAAGGCGCGCGGCAAGCTGTTCGCCAAGCTAATTCGCCAGATCGAGGTGGCTGCCCGTGAAGGAGGAGGCGACACCTCGGCGAACGCGACGCTGCGTACCATGGTGCAGAAGGCGCGAGACGCCTCGGTACCCCAGGCGACGATCGAGCGCGCCATCAAGCGCGGCACTGGTGAGCTTGAAGGTGCTCGCTACGAGCAGGTCAACTATGAGGGTTACGCCCCAGGTGGTGTGGCGATCATCGTGTCGTGCCTGACGGACAACCGCAACCGAACCGGTGCCGACGTCCGGGCAGCCTTCTCGCGCAACGGCGGCTCGCTCGCAGAGCCCGGTGCCGTGTCGTGGCAGTTCCAGCGTCTCGGACAGATTCGTCTCTCGCGCGACGCTGACGAGGACGAGTTGTTCCAAGCGGCACTCGCCGCGGGGGCAGAAGACCTCACCGACGACGGCGATGCGTGGCTCGTGACCGTCGCGGCGTCGGATCTCGGTGCCGTCCGTGATGCGCTCGAAGCCGCTGGGTTCGCGGTGGAGAGCGCCGAGGTGGAGTTGGTCCCGCAGACCACCGTCCCGGTCGAGGACCCCCAGGAGGCCCGTCGGGTCCTCAGGCTCGTCGAGGCGCTCGAGGACCTCGACGACGTCCAAGAAGTCACGGCGAACTTCGACATGCCCGAGTCGCTCCTCGAGGAGTTCGTGGCCGAGTGAGCCAGGTGAGGCTCGGGGACGAAGCGCCGCCGTTCGTGCTCCCCGGCACCGGTGGACAGCGCTACGACCTGCGAGCGCAACGCGGGACGCCGGTCGTGCTCGCGTTCTACCCCGAGGACTTCTCGCCGGTGTGCTCGGCCCAGCTGCGCGCCTACTCAGCCTCCATCGATGACTTTCGCGCGCTCGGTGCCGTGATGTGGGGGATCTCGCCGCAAGGTCTCGATTCACACGAGAGCTTCGTCCAGCGACGTGGGATCGCCTTTCCGCTGCTCGCCGACACCGATCGTGAGGTGGCCCGGTCCTATGGCGTGCTCGGTCCGCTCGGCTTCTATCGGCGGAGCGTCTTCGTGCTCGATCGCGACCAGCGGGTGATCTACCTGCACATCGCGCGGGCTGGACTCACGTTCCGTCCCTCCGATGAGCTGCTCGAGGCGGTTCGCGAGGCCGTCGGTGCCTGAGGCGAGGCTACGCATCCTCGGCGTCGATCCGGGTCTCGCACGCCTGGGGTATGCGGTGATCGAGGCGACCGGAGATACCCTACGTCTCGTGGGCGCGGGTCTCGTGACGACGGCGGCACGGGCATGCCGTGCCAGTCGGTTGCACGAGATCGCCGAGGGGTTCGAGAGCGTGCTCGACGATTTCGATCCGACGGAGGCGGCGATCGAGCGTCTTGCCTTCACGCGCAACGTCTCCTCGGCGCTCCCGGTGTCCGAGGTCGTCGGGGTCGTTCGTCTCGCGCTCTGGCGGCGTGGGGTGGTGGCCTACGACATCTCCCCGAACACGGTCAAGAACGCGGCGACCAGCGGCGGGTCGGCGGCCAAGGAGCAGGTTCAGCGGACCGTCGTGCGGCTCCTCGGTCTCGACGAGCCGCCGCAGCCGCCCGATGTCGCCGACGCCATGGCGATCGCCTATACGCGGCTCGCGCAGCGGCGGTGGGAGCGATGATCGGGTGGCTCCACGGCCGCGTGGCGAGCGCCGGGCGCTCACCGGTCGTGATCGATGTCGCTGGCGTCGGCTATGAAGTGCACGTGACTGCTCCGTGGGCGACGCTGCTCCGCCGCGATGATGAGTGCGAGCTCTGGATACGCACGATCGTGCGGGCGGACGCCATTGCCCTCTACGGCTTCGCGAGCCAGGCGGAGCGAGAGGCGTTCGATGCGCTCATCGGGGTGAGTGGGGTCGGCCCGCAGCTCGCACTCGGCATCCTCGGCGGGATCGAGGGTGACGAGCTCTGGACCGCCATCGCCACGGAGGACCTCGGGCGGCTCACCGCGATCGCCGGCGTCGGACCGAAGACGGCCAAGCGGGTCGTCCTCGAGCTTGCGCCGACCGCGAAGCGCCTCGCGCCCGTGACGGGAGTGCCCATGAGCCAGGAGGTGTCCGCGCTGCGGGCTGCGCTCGGCGAACTCGGATTCCGGCCAGGCGAGATCGACGCCGTCGTGCGGCGGTGCCCCGGCGACCTTGACTTCGAGGCCCAGGTGCGCTGGGCGCTCAAGGAGCTGGCTCGATGAGTCCGCGTCGCGAGTGGGCCGGAGGACGCCGCGCAGCCGGATCGGACGCCATCGCGCTCGATCCGCTCGAACGGGCGCTCGAGCAGAGCCTTCGGCCGGAGCGTCTCGCCGACTTCATCGGCCAACGGGAGCTCAAGGCACAGTTGGAGGTGCTGCTCGAGGCCGCACGTGGTCGGGGTGAGACGCCCGATCACCTGCTGTTCGCCGGCCCTCCCGGGCTCGGCAAGACCTCGTTGGCCTTCATCATCGCGCGCGAGCTCGGCACCGGTGTGCGCGTGACCTCGGGCCCCGCGCTCCAGCGGATCGGTGATCTCGCCTCGTTGCTCGCCGACCTCCACGGTGGTGAAGTGCTCTTCATCGACGAGATCCACCGACTCCCCCGGGCCGTCGAGGAGCTGCTCTATGGCGCCATGGAGGATTTCCGGGTCGATCTCGTGCTCGGCAAGGGGCCGGGTGCTCGCTCGGTGCGACTCGACGTGCCGCGCTTCACGCTGGTCGGCGCGACGACACGCGTCGGGCTCATCTCGGCGCCGCTGCGCGATCGCTTTGGCTACCACTATCGGCTCGACTACTACGGTGACGACGAGCTCGTTGCGGTGGTCGAACGTGCGGCGCGCACCCTCTCGGTGCCGATCGAGCCGGACGCGGCGCTCGAGATCGCTCGTCGATCGCGGGGCACGCCGAGGCTTGCGAATCGGCTGCTGCGTCGGGTCCGGGACTACGCCGAGGTGCGCGGCGACGGTGCGATCGACCGTGAGCTCGCGCTCGAGGCCTTGGACCTCTTCGGCGTCGACGTCCTCGGCCTCGATCGCGTGGACCTCGAGATCTTGCGGGTGCTGTGCGTCCAGTTCCCTGGGCGTCCCGTCGGACTTTCGACGCTCGCCGTTGCGGTGCGGGAGAACGCGGGCACGCTCGAGGAGGTCTACGAGCCGTTCCTCATCCAGCGTGGCCTCATCGTGCGCACGCCGAGGGGCCGAATGCCAACGCCCCGGGCATACGTGCACCTCGGTCTCGATGCACCCGTCGAGGCATCCAGCGGCCGTCTCGAGTGACGCGTCGGTGCCCTCACCCGGGGGTCCAGGGCCGCGAGGTCGCGCCACCGTCAGCTCGCCGCTCGAGCGACCGCTCGCCTCGGACCGAGTCCATCGCCGAGGCAGTGACGGCGACCACAACGCGCCGCGCGGACTCCCGCCTCGAGGCGGGAGGTAAGCGGCGCTCTCATGCTGGTCGGCGCTGTTACTCGACGTAGGGCACTACCTCGAACAGCCCCTCCTTGCAGGTATGACGCTGACGAGCGTTGGTGACGTGGGCGAGTACGTCGGTCGGAGCTACCGGCTCTCCCCGAGCCCGCACCAGGCAGCCAGAATGACCACCTGGGCACATACTCGCCGTGCCATTCACAACCTCGCCATCGAGCATCGGCAACTGGCGTGGTCAAGAGCGAGGGCGCAGGTGACGTACCGCGAACAATGTCACGAGCTGGCTGAACTGCGCTCGTGCGTCGAGTGGGTGGCCGAGCCACCGGCACACCTTCTCCAACAAGCACTTCGTGACGTGGATCGGGCACACCAGAACTGGTGGCAAGGACGCGCCCGTAAGCCAGCCTTCGAGAGGCGCGGCCAACTCCGCTTCCGGCCCTCGGCCTCCGATCTCCAGATCCGCCACCTCAACCGAAAATGGTCCGAAGTGCGCCTCCCCAAGCTGGGGTGGGTCCGGTTCCGACGCTCGCGCTCACTCGATGGTGAGCTTGCCTCGGCCACGTTCCGCTGCTCGGTGGCGTGTGGCAGGTGAACTTCACCGTCCTCGCCACGACCCACCGCGCGCCCGTGAACGACGGACCCACGGTGGGCGTGGACTTCGGTATTGCCTGCGCCGCCTACGTCGCTGGCGAGTCTGCCCCGAGGATCATGCCCCCGACGCTCACCCCAGGCGAAGAGCGTCGGCTCCGTGGCCTGGAACGGCGTAAGGCTCGCCAGCTCACCTACGCGAAGCGTCACAACGGAGGCCGGTACTCGAACCGACTCCGTCGGACGATCCGTGAGATCGCACGTCTCCGGGCTCGCCAAGCCCGGAGACGCCAGGACTTCACCCACAAGCTCACGAGCGACTTGGCCAAGAACCACAGCCTCGTCGCCATCGAGGACTTGCGGGTGAAGCACATGACGAGCTCGGCCAGGGGCACGGTCGAGGCTCCCGGCACCAGAGTCCGTCAGAAAGCCGGACTCAACCGGTCCATCTTGGACATAGCTCCTGGCGAGCGGCGTCGGCAACTGGACTACAAGTGCCCGAAGTACGGCTCCCTGCTCGTGGCGGTGCCACCGGCAGGCACGAGCCAGACCTGTCCTGCATGCGGGGTCCGAGACCCAGCGAGCAGGCCAGGGTGCGGGAGATCGTTCGCATGCGTGCAGTGTGGTCATACCGCACATGCGGACGCGGTGGCCGCACGGAACATCCTTGATCGGGCCATCGCCCTCGTTGGTGGTGGTATTGCCGTGGGGCGCACGGTGGACAGCGCGGGCAGGGCTTCTGGCCCGAGTCGCCGCCGCACGGCGGCAGGCGTTTCCGCCAAGGTTCCTCCTGCGGTAGGAGCCACAGGTGCGTGAACAGCGCACCCGAAGTCCCCGCCTTCAGGCGGGGGTGGAGTCACCTGCTCCCGATCCAGCGGTGCGCGGAACACGCAGCGTCGACGCGATAGCTCGCTGGGCGGCGAGGACACGGTGACACGATCGGGCCGTTGCTGGTTCGTGAATTCGTTGCATTCCGTATCCCGCATCGGCATCGCGGCTGCTAGCGTTCGCGGCGTACGTGGGCAGGTCCGCGTACGGCCTTCGGAGCGAGATCCGAAGGTTGCCGATCGCACGGGGGAGGTTGTGCATGGCGAGCGACCACAGTGGAGGGCGGGGCCGGTTACGACGGGAGATGTCCTACATCGACCTGACGTTCGCCGGTCTCGGGGCGATCATCGGATCCGGTTGGCTCTTCGGCGTGCTGTACGCTGCCAACTACGCAGGCCCTGCGGCGGTGGTGGCGTGGCTGATCGCGGCGGTGATCGTGATCTTCATCGCGCTGGTCTACGCAGAGCTGTCGGGTATGTTGCCCGAGGCGGGTGGCATCACGCGGTTCCCGCACTTCACCCACGGGTCACTGGTCGGGTTCATCATGAGTTGGGGCGCCTTCCTCGGATACGCGGCCGTTCCTGCCATCGAGGCCGAGGCGGTCGTCCAGTACGCAGAGCACTACATCCGAGCGTTCGCCAACAACACTGGCCTCGACTTTGTCGTGGAGGCGATCTTGCTGGTCGTGTTCTTCGCGATCAACATCTACGGGGTCAAGGTGTTCGCGAAGATCAACTCGGTCGTGACGTTCCTCAAGTTCGTGACCCCGACGCTCACCATCCTCGCGATCTTGTTCGTCGCCAAGGACTGGAGCAACTACACGGCCCCGGCCACGCACGGCTTCTTGCCCTACGGCAGCGCCGGCGTGTTCATCGCGGTCGCGTCCGGCGGGATCGTCTTCTCGCTGCTGGGTTTCCGTCAGGCGGTCGATCTCGCCGGGGAGGCTCGCAACCCGCAGCGCGACGTCCCGCGCGCCATCATCAGCGCCATCCTCCTGGGTGCCCTCATCTACACGCTGGTCCAGGTGGTCTTCATCGCCGCCGTACCGCACGCCGCCCTCGCCAAGGGCTGGGCAGGCCTCAGCTACACATCGCCGTTCGCGCAGGTTGCGACCGTGATCGGCCTCGGTTGGCTTGCGGCCGTTCTCTACGCAGACGCCGTCCTCTCTCCGTCAGGAACCGGACTCGTCTACCTCTCGTCGGGTGGGCGTGTCGTGCTTGGGTCTGCTCGGAATCGTTACCTCGGACGGGTGTTCACCGGGATCTCGGAGCGCTTCGGCGTGCCGGTGTGGGCCATGGGGATCACGGTCGTGTTCTCGATCGTCTTCTTGCTGCCGTTCCCGAGCTGGCAGAGTCTGGTCGGGGTGATCTCGTCGGCGACGGCGTTCACCTACGTCATGGGTCCGGTGTCGCTCTCGGTGTTCCGTCGCTTCCACCCCGATGCGCACCGACCCTTCCGGCTCTCGGGCGACAAGATCCTCGCGCCGCTCGCGTTCATCGGCGGGACGCTCATCATCTACTGGTCGGGCTGGAGCGTCGACTGGAAGCTCGTCGTGGGGATCTTGGGGGGTGCGGCTGTCTACGTCGTTGCGGCCGCGCTCGGAGCTCCCGTTGCCAAGATCACGGCCGCCGACTGGCGTCATGGAGCGTGGCTCGTGGTGTACCTGCTCGCCATGCTCGCACTTGCCTGCTTCGGTGCGGCTCGCTTCGGAGCTCCCTTCGACCACCACAAGGGCTTGATCCATTATCCCTACGACATCGTTGCGGACATCGTGGTGGGGTTGGTGTTCTACGCGTGGGCGGTGGCGTCGGGGCGCGACAGCGCCGAGACGCATGACGCGTTCGCGAGCGCGGCCGAGCTGCGAGCGAGTCCGGTCGCGGACTGATGGTGGTGTCGCTGGCGGGCAGCGAGGATCGTCGCTGCCCGCCGGGGCGGCCTCGCGTGGACGTGGTCGCTCTGGGTTCGCTCGCGGGGTGGGCGACACACTCGTCGTTGATCAGTGGCGCTCGAAGAGTCCGATCGAGTGCACTCCCTGGCGCGAGGGGCCCCTCTGCGTCGCTAGCGCTGGCCGTCGGGCTCCGTCAGAGCGCGGACTGGTTCGGTCGCGATCGTCACCTGCTCGCCGCCGATCGTCACCTGCGAGCGGTCGGGAAGATCCAGTGCCGCTGCGTCGTCGAGGATGAGTTCGGTCGCGAGGCACTCGCCGAGCACCTCGTTGGCGTGCTGGGCAAGCGCACCCTGGACCCGGCCCGTGCGGTCGAGGGCGATCGCGAGGCGGATGCGGTCGACGATCTCGTAGCCGTGATCCTTGCGATGCTGCTGGACGAGACGGATGAGATCGCGCGCAAGGCCCTCGCGCTCGAGTTCGTCGTCGACCGTGGTCTCAAGGATCACGAGGCCGCGGCGGTCGGCGAAGGAACGCACCCGTTTGGGGTCGTCGGTGGCGAGGGTCAGGGTGAACTCGTCGGGCGCGAGCTCGACGCCGTCGCACGTCACGCGGTCGCCGCTGATGTCGAAGCGACCTTCGCGCGCAGCGCGGATCACGTCTTGGACCCGTGCCCCGAGGCGTGGTCCGAGGACGCGCGGGTTGACCGAGAGCTGCCACGTCACTGGGTGTTCGGCGGCGGGCTCGACCACGACCTCCTTGACGTTGACCTCGTCCCGGATGAGCTCGACGTAGGGCTCGAGATCGAAGGGATCTGCGAGGACGACGGTGAGACGACGGAGGGGGAGGCGAGCACGCAGCCCTGCTGCCTTGCGAATCGAGTGTGCGAGTGAGCAGACCTCGCGCACGCGTTCCATCTGGGCAACGAGCGTCGGGTCGCTCGGGAGGGCCTCGGCGTTGGGCCAATCGGCGAGGTGGACCGAGGCCTCGTTCGTGAGCGTGCGATAGATGTGCTCGCTCAGCATGGGGAGCAGTGGCGCCGTGACGAGCGCAAGGGTTTCGAGCGCGGTATGGAGGGTGTCGTAGGCTTCGCGCTTGGCATCTTCGGTGGTGTCGTCGCGCCGCGACCAGAAGCGCGAGCGGCTGCGCCGGACGTACCAGTTCGTGAGGCGATCGAGGTGACGCTCGACCGCCGTCGTCGCACGCGAGAGTTCGAAGTGATCCATGGCGTCGGTCACCTCGACGACGAGATCGTGGGTCGCGGCGAGCAGGTAACGATCGAGTACGTGGGTCGCGCTGTGGACGCGCTGGCCGCGAAGGTGATCGGCGCGAGCGTAGAGGACGAGGAAGTTGAAGGTGTTCCAGAGCGGATTGATGACCCGGCGCACCGTGTCCACCATGGCGCTGCGCTCGAGCAGCATCTCCTGGCCGCGCAGGATCGGCGACGAGAGGAGGAACCAACGCATGGCGTCTGCGCCGATCTCCTCGAACACCTCCCAAGGGTCCGGGTAGTTGCGCAGTCGCTTCGACAGCTTGCGTCCGTCGTTGCCAAGGACGATGCCGTGCGCGATGCAGTGGCGAAACGGCGGTCGGTCGAAGAGGGCGACGGCGAGGACGTGGAGGGTGTAGAACCACCCTCGCGTCTGGCCGACGTACTCGACGATGAAGTCCGCTGGGAAGTTGGCCTCGAAGCGCTCCTTGTTCTCGAACGGATAGTGCAGCTGGGCGAAGGGCATCGATCCCGATTCGAACCAGCAGTCGAGGACGTCGGGGACGCGTCGCATCATGGACCGCCCGGTCGGATCGTCGGGGTTCGGGCGCACCAGCTCGTCGATCGCCGGTCGGTGGAGATCGCTGGGCCGAACGCCGAAGTCACGCTCGAGTTCATCGAGTGAGCCGTAGACGTCGATACGCGGGTAGGCGGGGTCGTCGCTGCGCCACACCGGGATCGGAGCACCCCAGTAGCGGTTTCGGGTGATGGACCAGTCCCGCGCACCCTCGAGCCACTTGCCAAAAGCGCCGTGCTTCACGTGGGCCGGTACCCAGTCGATACTCTCGTTCTCGGCGAGGAGGCGGTCCTTGAGCGCCGTGACGGCGACGAACCATGAGCTCATGGCACGGTAGATGAGCGGCGTCTCGGTACGCCAGCAGTGCGGGTAGGAGTGCTCGTAGTCCTCCTGGGTGATGAGCGCTCCTTGGTCGCGGAGGACCTCGATGATCGCCGGGTTGGCCTCGAAGACCTGGACCCCTGCCCATGGCTCGACCTCGGCCGTGTAGCGGCCACGGTCGTCGACCGGGACCACGACCGGGATCCCGTTCGCCTCACAGACCTGCTGGTCCTCCTCGCCGAAGCCAGGGGCCAGCTGGACGATGCCGGTACCTTCGTCGAGGGTGACGAAGTCGGCGCCGAGGATGACGAACGCGCCCGGCGTGTCGGCGAAGAACGGGAACAGGGGCGCGAAGCGACGGCCGACGAGGTCGCGGCCCGCCACGCGCGCGAGGACCTCGGCATCGGGAAATCGGTCCGCATAGGCCCCGAGCCTCGCTTCCGCGAGGACGTAAGTGCGTCCGGCGTCTTGATCGCTGGCTTGGGAGCGAACGAGGACGTAGGTCTCGGCGGGGTTGACGGCCAGGGCCAGGTTCGATGGCAGGGTCCACGGGGTGGTGGTCCACGCAAGGGCCCAGAGTGGGCCCTCGAGCGTGCCTGCGAGTCTCGGGTCGCCCTCGACGGCGAAGGCCACGGTGACCGCGGGGTCGATACGCGGGCGATAGGCGTCGTCCTGGCGCGTCTCGAAGTTCGACAGCGGCGTCTCGCACTCCCAGCAGTAGGGGAGCACGCGGTAGTGCTCGTAGATCAGTCCGCGGTCGTAGAGACGCTTGAAGGCCCACATCACGGACTCCATGAACGGCAGGTCCATGGTGCGATAGGCGTGTTCGAAGTCGACCCACCGCGCTTGGCGCGTGACGTAGCGGTCCCACTCATCCGAGGTGTGGTCGACGAGGGCTCGGCAGTGGTCGTTGAAGACACCCACGCCGACGCGCTCGATGTCCTCACGGCTGGTGAGGCCGAGTTCCTTCTCGACCGCCATCTCGGCAGGCAGGCCATGGCAATCCCAACCGAAGCGACGCTCGACGAGCTTGCCTCGCATCGTCTGGTAGCGCGGTACCGCGTCCTTGACGAAGCCGGTCAGCAGGTGGCCGTAGTGTGGCAGGCCGTTCGCGAACGGTGGGCCGTCGTAGAACACGAAGGCTGGCGCCCCCTCGGCGCGACGGCGCTCGATGGACGCGGCGAAGGTGCCTTCGCGCTCCCACGAGGCGAGCACGTCGTGCTCGAGTGCTGGGAGGTCAAGGGTCGCAGGTTGCGCGGGATATGGCTCAGGTGCCTCGTCCATGGCGCCAGCCTAGCGCTGAGCTGGGCCGCGCTTCTTCGTCGGCGTCGATGCCGACGGGGAGGCCAGCTATCATTGAGCAGCTCGTGCGTGCCCGGGGCCGGCACCGTAGCGAGGAGTGAGGACTTCATGGCTGAGCGAACTATTCCGAACGACGAGCGTGCCGAGGCGTACCTCGCATTGGACGAGGACGAGCTCGACGCGCTCGACGAAGGGACGTTCATCGAGGAGCAGCGCAACCTGCTCCTCGTCGAGCGGGCCCATCTCGAGCAGCAGGCTTCGCAGCTCAAGGCGGAGGCCGATCAGCTCGTGCAGACGAACGGGCCTCTCGAGGTGCAGTTCGACGAGGAGTCTGGCGAGGGTGGTACGGCCGCGATCGACCGAGAGCGCGACCTCGCCCTTGCTGCCAGCGCTCGCGCAGCGCTCAGTGAGGTCGCCGATGCATTGGCCAAGATCGATGCCGGTACCTACGGTGCCTGTGAGGTCTGCCACGAGCCGATCGCCAGGGCGCGGCTGCGCGCGCTCCCGTACGCGCGCTTGTGCGTGCGGTGCAAGGAGGGGGGGCTGACGCGCCGTCGTTGAGGGGCCGCATCCTCCTGACCACCTGCGTCGCGGGTGCCGTCGTCATCGCCGACCAGGTCACGAAGACGATCGCCGAGGACCACTTCGCAACGCATCCGGTGAGCATCGGGCCGATCCATCTCGTCGAGGTCTTGAACACGGGCGTCGCATTCTCGCTGGGCGTAGGTCACCCCGTGGTCGCCGGCGTCGTCGCGACCGTGGTCGCCGTCGCGATCGGTGCGTGGGGCCTGACGCGGCGCTTTGTCGCCTCGCAGATCGCCGCGTCTCTCGTGGTCGGTGGAGCGATCTCGAATCTGGCTGATCGCGTGGTGCGTCATCACCACGGCGCCGTCATCGACTGGATCCAGCTCCCGCTGTGGCCGGTGTTCAACCTCGCTGACGCCGCCATCACGGTCGGGGTGGTCGTGCTCGCTCTGTCCGAGGTGCGCGGGCATCGTGGGTGAGCTGCGCCTCACGATCGGAGCGTCGCTCGCTGGCGAGCGTCTCGATCGGGCGGTCGCGATCGCCGGCGGGATCGAGCGGGCGTTCGCCCAGCAGCTCGTGGACGATGGCGGGGTCCTGGTCGACGGCCGTGTCGAGCAGCGACGTTCGAGGCGCCTGCGGGCCGGCGAGCTCCTCGAGGCCACCTGGCCGGATCCTGCCGCTCCGCCGGCTCCGGAGGGCGCACCGGTGGTCTGCTACGAGGACGACGACGTGGCGGTGATCGACAAGCCGGCTGGTCTGATCGTCCATCGCACCCACCTCCGCGATGTGCGTCCGAGCGTCGCGGATTGGGCACTCGAACGGTGGCCGTCGCTCCGTGCCCTTCCCGGCGATCCGTTGCGTCGTGGGCTCGTGCATCGACTCGATCGCGGCACGAGTGGCCTCATGGTCATCGCCCTCAGCGCGGGCGCCTACGAGTCGTTGCGGCGGGCGGTCCACGACCACGAGGTGGAGCGTCGCTACCGTGCACTCGTCGTGGGCGTACCGCCGCAAGCTGCACGCATCGAGGCGCCGCTCGGTCGCGATCTGCGCGATCTGTCCCGTGTCGCGGTGGTGAGCGGCGGTCGTGACGCTCGAACGCAGCTGAGGGTGGTCTGGCATGGTCCGGATACGTCGCTCGTCGAGCTCACGCTGGAGACCGGGAGGACCCACCAGATCCGTGTGCACCTCAGCGCCATCGGGCATCCGATCGTTGGCGACGAGGTCTATGGCGTCCCCTACGGCGGGCTCGAACGTCCGTTCCTCCACGCGACCGCGCTCGCGTTCGAGCATCCAACGCGTCCTGGACGCGTGGAGGTGACCGCGGAGCTCCCGGAGGACCTCGGCGAGCTCGCGGCGCGCGCCCGCACGGAGGCGATTCTCCGCGTCGACGAGGGGCGTTGACGAGCCCCTCGGGCGGGAGTGTGGCCGGCTGCTCGCCGAGCGATGTCGCCTTCGGCTTCTGATATCTGGTGCGGTGCCTGGCTGGCGAGTCGCTGATGGCGCCCCAGCCTGTCGCAGTGCGCCTGCAGCTCAATGCCCGGAGGCCCAACGGTGGCCGTCGGGGACGCTGGAAGTGTGCGTGGGCCGTGGCCCGAGCCCGCCGAGGTTCTTGGCCGCCGAGGTGCTCTGCCGCCGATGTTCTAGGCCGCCGAGGTCCTCAGCCGCGGATTCTCAGCGAGCTTTGCAAGCGCACTCGCTTCGAGGCGACGAGCCCGTCGCGGTCCGATCCCGAGGATGCGCGCGGTCGCCTCGAGGGAAGCAGGCCGATCTCCTTGGAGACCGAAACGCAGGGTGACGACCTGGCGCTCGAGTTCGTCGAGCTCTTCGACGGCGCGACGCAGCATTTCCCGCGAGATGGATTCGTCGACCTCTTCCTCGAACGAGGTGTCCTGGGCGACCACGAGATCGCCAAGGCTCGTCTCGCCCTCTGGGCCCACCGCCTGATCGAGACTCGCGACGACGCGAGCCGCGTGACGCACGTCGGCGAGCTGACTCGCGGAGAGGTTCGCGGCCATCGCGATCTCCTCTTCGGTCGGCGCACGGCCGAGGTCAGCCGCGAGCTCACGGGTGACGTTGTCGACGCGACGGGAACGCTCTGCTGCCTCCATGGGGAGGCGGATCGCCTGACCATGGTTGTGGACCGCACGCTGGAGCGACTGGCGGACCCACCACGTGGCATACGTCGAGAACTTGAACCCGCGTCGCCAGTCGAACTTCTCGACAGCCCGGATGAGGCCGAACGTACCCTCCTGGATGAGGTCGGCCAGTTCGACGCCACGATCTTGGTAGCGGCGCGCCCAGTGGACGACGAGCCGCAGGTTGGCGGCGACCATCTCGGCCTTGGCGTCCTCGTCGCCCTCGCGCACGCGCTTGGCGAGTTCGACTTGTTCAGCCGCCGACGGCAAGGGGTGCTTGGCGAGATCGTCGAGGAAGAGGCGGATCGAGTCCGCTCCAAGGCCCGCCGCCTGGAGCGCAGAGTCGACCTCCGCCTGGACCGAGCGTCGCTTACGCGAACTCTGCTTCAGCGCGCTATCACTCTTCGTCGCCATCGTGCCCTCTCTCATGAACGGTATCGCTGCTGCCCCTCATCGACGCGCCGAACTACGCTGGGCGCCGTGCTCCGTGTAGCGACCAGGAGTCGTGTCCCGACCTGCCACGAGAGCCACTGCGCTCGCACAGCCCCCCGAGGCTCTCGCCATGCTCTGGCTGCCCACTCGATCTAGTCGGGTTTCGGTTCGTCGTCTTCGGGATCGGCGTGGACACGGGTCGAACTTGACGAGGGCACGAGGTGGCGCTGCCACAGTATAACACGTCGGGCGTCGGGATTGTTTCCCTGCTGACACCCGCTTCCGCCGGCGCGACCGCTCGCGTCAGAACCCTCGGACACGTTCCGTGGTTCGCCGATGTGACGGCGTTCGCGTTGGTTCGGTGGGCAGCATGCTGCGACCACGACGGTGCGCTCCCTTCCTGTTCGCAGCCCCCGTGGTCGATGCCGCCACGCTCGAGCGTGCTCCGCTCGATCGGCCACGAGGGCGTGTGCGAGGCGACGGACGCACGCGCTCTGGGTCCAGCCGCTCGTGCACCGTCTGCGTGTGAGCGCGAGGGCGCGATGCAGCTGCGCCGTGGCCCGATGGTTGGGAGCATCCATCGTCCTTCAGGGGCCACCGCGACGGTCCGTACGCACAAGGTCGAGTGTGTCGTCGCAGCTGAGGATGGGGTGAGACGCGCTCGAGGGTGTCCTTGTAGGAGGCCTATGGTTGCCTGAGATCCCGACACATCGGCGGTGACGGCGCTCTGAGTGGAGGACTAGCGTGGGATTCAGGCACCGAATCGAGTGCCGTCGATCGAGCGCCGTCGGACGTTGAGGACGGGCAAGCGTAGAGGACGTAGAGGAGGAGCCATGGCGCATGGTGTGCGACGTCGTGGGGTACGCGTTGGCATTCCCGTCGGAGCCGCGCTGGTCGCGGTGGCCGCGGCCGCACTGACGCCCTCGCTGGCGAGTGCGCAGACCGAGTCGTTGACGCCGGTGTCACCGCAGGAGTTGGTCGCGGCGGTGCTCGGGGCTCGACCCCAGTCGTTCTCGGGCACCCTCCAGATCACGTCCAACCTGTTGGGTCCGGCGGCGTCCTTGCTCTCGGGCGTCCAGGGCTCGTCGTCGACGAACGCCGTGGCAATCCCTGAAGGAACGGCCAGCGTGCGGCTGTGGCGCGGTGTGGGCGAAGGTCTGCGGGTCGAGGTGCTCAACGCCCAGAGCGAGCGGGACCTCTACGCGAGCCGCACCGGGGTGTGGTTGTGGAACTCATCAGGTGAGCAGGCGATGCATCTCGTGGCCTCTGGCTCGGCGCCATCGTCGATGTCCTCGGCCGCACAGTCGACGTTCGACCCCACCACGGCGGCGGACACGATCGTTGCGGCACTTGGCACCGATTCGACCGTGCGCCTCGGCCACAACACTTACGTCGCTGGTCAGCCTGTCTATACCCTCGTGATCCAGCCGACGCAGGCCGGCTCGACCATCGGGCGGGTGAGCTTCTGGGTTGACGCAGCCAATGACCAAGTGCTCGGTATGGCGATTCAGGGTGCCGATGGCACCACGGATCTCTCGTGGCAGTTCACCCAGATCTCCTTCGGCTCGCTGCCTGCGTCCACGTTCACGTTCACGCCGCCAGCCGGTGCCACGGTGCGTCAGGAGTCCGTGGCGCTCTCGCCGACGGGCTGCATGGTTCCTCTGCAGAGTTCGTCGGTGACGCCGACCGCGTCCGGCTGGACGGGGTATGCGCCCGGAACCTGTGCAGTGAACGTGGCCGGTGCGACGACGCTTGGGTCGGGCTGGGATCGCGTCGCGGTGTTGCCGAAGGGAGCGCTCGGCGCGCCTACCTCGACGTCTGCGGGGTCCTCGTCGTTCGGCTCGACGCTTCGCACCCTGGAGCAGCCAGTCACGCTCGCTGATGGAGCGCACGCCATGCTGCTCCAGACCGCGCTCGTCAACGCCCTCCAGTTGCCGAGCGGACAAGTCCTCGTCGGCGCCGTCACCCCTGCGATCCTCGAGAGCGACGCCACCGTCGTGATCGGTGGGTGAGCATCGTCATCAGTGCCGAGGGGCTCGAGAAGTCTTTCGGCCGCACCCGTGTCCTTGACCGGGTCGACCTCGAGGTCCCAGCAGGGAGCATCTTCGGCTTCCTCGGTCCGAACGGATCGGGGAAGACCACGACGATCCGCGCGCTGCTCGGACTCATCTTCCTCGATGCCGGTCGCGCGCAGGTGCTCGGTGCGACGGTTCCGCGACTCGCCTCCGTGCGCGCACGGGTCGGCGCGCTGGTCGAAGGTCCGGGCTACGTCCCGTACCTGAGCGCTCGCGACAATCTCGCCCGGCTCTTGGCCGCGAGAGGCGTCGCGTCGGGCGCGCGCCAGCGGCTGATCGAAGCCGCGCTCGAACGGGTGGGGCTCGGGGCCGTGGCGGATCGACGCGTTGCTCGGTTCTCGCTCGGCATGCGACAACGTCTCGGCATCGCCCAAGCCATCATGACCGATGCGGAGCTCTTGGTCCTCGACGAACCGACCAACGGCCTTGACCCCGCGGGCATGCGCGAGGTGCGCCGGCTGCTCGCTGCCCTTCGCGACGAGGGTCGCACCGTGTTCCTCTCGACCCATCTGCTCGCCGAGGCGGAACTGCTCTGTAGTCACGTGGCCTTCATGTCGCAGGGCCGCGTCGTTCGCCAGGGGCCGGTCAGTGAGCTGCGAGAGATCGACGAGCCGACCTGGCGCCTGCGCGGTCGGCCGCTCGAGCGCTTGCTCGCCCTCCCTGGGGCGACGGCGTCTGCGGATGGGGTCGCGGTCCAGGTCGTCGCGCCGCGCTCGGCGATGCCAGCACTCATCGCCTCGGCGGTGGAGCGCGGTATCGAACTCGAGGAGGTTACCCCGGTGCTGCCGAGTCTCGAGGATCTCTTCCTCGCAGAGGTGGGGGAGGGCTTCGATGTTCGTTGACGAGCTCGGCCGGGTGTTTCGCCGTCCTCGCAACCTGGTCATCCTCGTGTTGCTCTCGGTCTTGCCGATCGTGCTCGGTATCGTGGTCAAGGTCGCGGGTGGTCCTCGCAACGGCGGCGGTCCGCCGTTCTTCTCGGTCATCACCCAGAACGCCGTCTTCTTGCCGGCTGCCGCGCTCGCCACCATGGGGACCCTGGTGCTCCCGCTGGCTGTCGCCATCGTCGCGGGAGATGCGGTGGCGGGTGATGCCGCCAACGGATCGCTCCGCTACCTGCTCCTGTCCGGGGGGTCTCGCTCGCGGGTCGTCGTCGCCAAGGGGGTTGCCGCACTGGTGTTCGCCATCGTCGCGGCGCTCACCGTCGCGGTCGTCGGGCTCGTCGTGGGCTTCGTCTTGTTTCCGCACGGGCGGCTCGTGACGCTGTCCGGGACCGCCGTCGGCGTCGCGTCCGGCGTCGGCGACGTGCTCCTCAGCGCGCTCGTCGTGGGAGCGTCGCTGGTCGGAGTGGTGGCCGTCGGCGTCGCCATCTCGACGGCGACCTCGTCGTCGCTCACGGCGACCGCGATCACGTTGGCCATCGTGATCGCTGCGGAGGTCATCGGCGCCGTCCCGCAGCTCGCCGTCGTGCGACCCATCTTGCTCTCGACGTACTGGGGCTCGTTCATCAACTTGTTCCGCTCGCCGGCCTACCTGACGCCCATCCTCAAGGACCTTGCGGAGCAGGCGGCGTGGTTGGTCGTGTGGGGTACGGCTGCTGTGTCGAGCTTTCTGTCGAAGGACATCGTCAGCTAGGTACTCGAGATGTGCGGCGGTTCTCGAGCGCGGATTCGGACTTCGCTCAGCATCGTGGTCTAGGGTTGACCGTGGAGGTGGTCCGATGCTTGGACGTGTCCTCATAGGTGTCGCGGTCGTCGTCGTGGGCGTGCTGGTCTTGGGCTTCTTGCTGACCATTGTGCACGCCATCATCAGCCTTGCGGTCGTCGTGGCGATCGTCGCCGTGGTGGTGCTCGCCCTTCGGGCGTTGGTGCGCAGCGCGACCCGTCCACCCAAGCAGGGCTAAGGCCGTCGTTGGGGTGGCGCACGACGACGGCGCTACCCCTACGGTGCCAGCGTGGCCGCGACGGTCGCGAGCTGGTCGAGGCTGATGAACCCGAGGCCGAGGAGCGACTCGTGGAAGCGGCGATCGCTGACCCCACGCGCGCGAGCGCGCTCGCGCGCGTCTCGCCAGGCTCGTTCGCCAAGCTTGTAGCTGGTCGCCTGTGCCGGCCAGCCGAGGTAGCGATCGACTTCGCTTGCAGCGAACGGACGCTCCAGACCTGCGATCTGGACGAGGTCGTCGATGGCGCGCTCTGGGGTGAGGGGCTCGGCCGAGCGTCGCTGCGCACCGATGCCGGTGTGCAGCCCGATGTCGATGAGGATGCGCAGCGTACGGAAGCGCTGCGAGAGGAGATAGCCGATCCGAAACGCCGGGTCGGGGAAGAGCCCGAGTTCGTCGGCCAGTCGCTCGGCATAGAGCGCCCAGCCCTCGACGTGACCCGAGATCGAGCCCAGCGTTCGTTGGAAGGGATCGAGCGCTGCGCCACGCCAGGTCGCGATGCCGAGTTGGAGGTGGTGGCCGGGGACGGACTCGTGGTAGACGGTGGTCAGCTCGTTCCACAGTGAGAAGCGGGTCTTGCCATGGGTCGGATACCAGGTGCGTCCCGGGCGCGCGAGGTCTTCCGAGGGTGGCGTGTAGTACATGGCCGCAGCACCGCCGGGAGGAGCCTCGAGCGCCTCGCATCGACGGATCGCGGCGGGGATCGTGACGGCTCGGGAGTCGACGATCTCGATGGCCTCGTCGATGCGAGCCTGGTTCCACGCGAGGAAGGCGTCGACACCGACGATCTGCCGTGAGGGGTCCTGATCGAGCGCCGTCAGCAGACCAGGCCCGGGTTCGAGGCCGAGCCGCCTGGCCTCGGTCTCGATCTCGGCGCCGAGCGCGGCGAGTTCGTCGGCCGCCCACGCGACCGCCTCCTCCGGATCGACATCTCGACCGTTCGCGTGGCGGCACCACAGGGCCCACCGCTCCCTGCCGACGCCGTCTTGGTCGATGGCGCTCGGGGCGTAGGCATCCTTGAGGTAGCTCGCGAGCTCGCCGTAGGCAGAGCGCGCGGCCTCGATCGCGCCCGCCAGCCGTTGGTCGGCTTCGGTTTGCTGCGTTGCCTGGAGGACACGACGCTCGACGCCAGCGAAGTAGGCATCCGCGGTCTGTTCGGCGAGCAGGGCAGCGGCGAGCACCTGTCGTCGCTGCGCCAGACGGCCGTTGGCTCGACCTCGCTCCAAGGTCGCGCGGTAGCCGGCGAGGGCGCTCGGGACGGCTCGAAGGCGGCGGACAACCCGTTCGGCGTCGTCGGGACCCTCGATGCGCATCAGGTCGAACGCCTCCTTGATGGCGTGCTGAGGTGAGGCGATGACGTTCACCGCCCGCTCGTGCTCGCCGGCGTCGTAGAGTGCGAGCTGACTCGAGAGTCGCTCGCGCATGAGGTCGGCGGCGATGGGGTCCGGATCGGATTCGTCGGCGAGCCAGGCAAGTGCGCGACGAGCGAGCAGCGCTCGCTCGTCGTTGCCGTCGGGCGAGAAGTCGGGGAGACGATCGGTGTCGAGGCCGAGCTCGGTCGCGAGAATGGGGTCGAGCTCGACGAGCTCGCGCAGGTACTGCTCCGATGCGTGCATGGCCTGAGCCTAGGGCAGTGCGGAATCGAGCTGACGCGGCGCGGTCCGCGATGGATACCGTTGCGAGGAGCTTGGTAGGCTACGGTCGCTGCAGGGTGCTGCGATCCGACAGGAGGAGGCTGACGTGGAGGAGCGAGAGCGAGCGGTCGTTCGGACGGTGCCGACGGGACTCTACGTCGACGGCGCGTGGCGCGAGGCCGCTGACGGGGGTCGCTTCGACGTCGAGGATCCCGCGACCGGTGAGGTCATCGCCTCCGTCGCCGACGCTACGGTCGACGACGCTCGCCAGGCTGTCGACGCTGCTGTCGCGCACCAAGAGGCGTGGGCCCACAGCGCTCCCCGGGAGCGGGCCGAGATCCTGCGGCGAGCCTTCGAGGCGGTCATGGCTGCCCAGGATGACCTCGCGCTGCTGATGACCCTCGAGATGGGGAAGCCGGTCGCAGAGTCTCGGGGTGAAGTCGCCTACGCGGCAGAGTTCCTGCGGTGGTTCTCCGAAGAGGCGGTGCGCGTGCACGGCGACTTCTACGTCTCCCCCGACGCCACGACACGGGTGCTCACCACACGCCAGCCGGTCGGACCGAGCTACCTGATCACCCCGTGGAACTTTCCGCTCGCCATGGGAACACGCAAGATCGCCCCGGCGCTCGCGGCTGGGTGCACGGTCATCGTGAAGCCGGCGGAGCAGACCCCGCTGTGTACGCTCGCCCTTGCGTCGATCTTCGAGCGCGTCGGTCTGCCGCCTGGGGTTCTGAACGTCGTCACGACTTCGCACCCCGGCCCGATCTCGGACGCGATCATCGGACACCCTGGTCTGCGCAAGCTGTCGTTCACGGGCTCGACGGAGGTCGGGAGCCTGCTGATGCGCAAGGCGTCGTCAGGGCTCTTGCGCTTGTCCATGGAGCTGGGTGGGAACGCACCGCTGATCGTGTTCGAAGACGCCGATCTCGACAAGGCAGTTGCGGGCGCGGTCTTCGCGAAGATGCGCAACGGCGGGGAGGCGTGCACGTCGGCGAACCGGATCCTCGTCCATGAGTCCCTGGCGGACACCTTCTCCGAGCGCCTCGCGACGGCTCTGGCGTCGCTCAAGGTCGCGCGCGGTACGGAGCCCGATGCGTCCGTCGGCCCCCTGATCGACGCTGACGCGTTGGCGAAGGTCTCGGGGCTCGTCGAAGATGCCGTTGCTGCGGGTGCCTCACTGGTCACCGGAGGCGAGCGGCGCGGGGACCGAGGGTACTTCTTCTCGCCCACGGTGCTTCGAGACGTGCCTCCGACGGCTCGCGTGTTCCGAGAGGAGATCTTCGGTCCAGTCGCACCGGTCTATCGCTTCGACGACGACGACGAGGCCATCCGCCTTGCCAACGACACCACCTACGGCCTCGTCGGCTACATCTTCACCGAGTCGCTCTCCCGGGCAGTCCGCACCATCGAGGCCCTCGAGACCGGGATGGTGGGCGTCAACCAGGGCCTCGTCTCCAACGCGGCAGCCCCGTTCGGCGGAGTCAAGCGCTCGGGGTTCGGCCGTGAGGGTGGGTTCGAAGGGATCCACGAGTACCTGAACGTCAAGTACGCGGCCCTCAACCTGTCCTGAGCACGCCGGGCGAGATCTGGGGAATGGGAAGAACTTCGCCCACGGAGGCCTTGACCTAACGCGGTAGACGCGAGGAGGGGTTCGATGTTCCCGTACGATTTGGTGATGGAGCGGCTGGACGGCACGAAGGAGGAACTCTCCGCCTATCGGGGCAAGGTGCTGCTCGTCGTGAACGTCGCGTCGCGCTGCGGTCTCACGCCGCAGTACGAGGGGCTCGTCGAGCTCTACCATGCACGGCGAGACGATGGTTTCGTCGTGCTCGGCTTTCCGTGCAATCAGTTCCTCGGCCAAGAGCCCGGGACCGCAGAGGAGATCGAGACGTTCTGCCGGACCACCTACGGGGTCGACTTCCCGATGTTTGCGAAGATCGAGGTCAACGGCGAGGGGCGCCATCGCCTCTACGCGAGCCTCTGCGAGGTCCCCGATGGTGATGGCGTGGCGGGTGACGTGCAGTGGAACTTCGAGAAGTTCCTCGTCTCGCGCGACGGAGAGCGGATCGAGCGGTTTCGCCCCACTGTCGAGCCACAGGACCCGATGCTCGTGGGGGCCATCGACGCCCTCCTGTGAGGGCGCAGGCTCGCCGCAAAGTGAGGGTTTGTCACCACTCGACGGCTCGCCACCCGAGCTCGCGCCGGTGCGACGAGGCTCAGGCGGGTGAGGGGGATCCGGGCGCGCGAAGGCTTCGCGTGATCATCGCGGGTTCGAGGCGCAGTGGTCGGACGACACAGCGACCACTGCGAGCCCACCAGCCCCTTGCCGTGCCGACGACGGGCTCGAGCGTGAGGGCCGCCACGTCATAGCGGCGTTCAGCAAGCGTCACGAGGCGGTGGACGATCGCGACGAGGTCGTCGCTCGGATACGGCCCCGACCCGACGACGAGGTCCGCGCCCGGGATCGCCTCGAGGAAGTCGATCACGTCACGGTCGGTGTGGGGCAGTGCGACGGCCACCGAGGCCCCGATGCGTCGGAAGGCGTCACCAGCGAGGCCCGCTCGCAGGAATGGGCCGTAGCGCTCCAGGTGGATCAGCTCGAGGCGCAGGTGCACCGCTCGACCCTCGAGTTCCTCGCGGCGGCCGCCCGATGGGGCGCGTCGAGGGATCCCCAGCCAGTCGAGGAGGCCCGCGACGGCCTCGGCGTCGAGCTCGCGGTCCTCGTCGGCGGATTCGTCGAGGGGATCGCGCGCCCAGTCGCCAGCCAGGGGCACCAGCTCGAGCGGCGTTCCGTTGGCCCTCGCCCGCCATCGGGCGTAGCGGGCCGCGTGGCCGAGGGCCCTGGCCGCTGACTCGGGAAAGTCGAACGAGGGGATGGTGCGGGGACCGGCGCCGAGGCGTTCTGGTACACCCGGGAGCGCGAGGAAGTTCGCGACGACGGGCTTCGGTCGATCGCGTCCGCGCTGGGTGGCGACCTTCGTCACGGCGTCGGCAATCTCGGCCGCGCGCGCGAGGCTCTGGGCCGGTGCGCCGCGGAGCGTGCCTCCCGGGAGTGGGTTGGCGAGGAGTCGAGGATCGCCGGGCGCGCCGACCACGGTGGGGATGAAGCTGATGATGACGGCGTCGACCGTGGCGTCGAGGAGGAGCAGTTCGAGAGCACGTTCCCAGTCGGCCGGCACGACGCCGGGCCCGAGCTCGAGGGGGTTGCGAGCCGCGGCGCGGCCGAGGGTGCCGAGGCGCTCGACGGTGGCGGGCTCGAGGGGAGCGAGATCGAGGCCGGCCCGCAAGACGGCGTCGGCCACCAAGGGGGCGGGCCCCTGGGTATTGGCGAGGATGGCGACTCGGTCGCCGGCGGGCAGCGGCTGAGACTCGAGCAGACGAACGAGTTCGGTCAGCTCCTCGAGCGTCTGAGTGCGAAGCACGCCGGTGCGCTCGAGGAGGGCATCGATCGCGACCTCGGTGTCGAGCACACCTGGTCGGTCGGGCTCGACACGGCTGCGACCCTCGCGCTCGGGTTTGACGACGAGGATCGGCTTCGTCGCGCTCACCCGCCTGGCCACGCGCGCGAAGGTACGAGGGTTCCCGAAGTCCTCGATGTAGAGGACGATGCAACGGGTCCGCTCGTCGGTCTCCCACCACGCGAGCAGGTCGTTGCCGGAGATATCGGCCTTGTTGCCCGACGACACGAAGCTCGCGATGCCGATCGAGGCCTGCGCCAACTTGGCGACGATGGCGAGCGAGAGGGGACCTGACTGCGCGTGCACCGAGGTGCCACCGGCCTCGAGTGCAAAGGGTGCGAGCGTGCCGGCGAGCCCGATCGCGGGCGAGGCGACCCCCATGGAGTTGGGACCGACGACGCGCATCCCGAGACGTCGAGCGCTCGCCACCAGCCGACGTTCCTCCTCGGCCCCTTCGGGGCCGATGTCGGAAAAGCCAGCGGTGACCACGACGAGCGCACGCACCTCGGCGGCGTGGGCGTCCTCGAGCACGAGGGGGAGCTCCTCGGCGCGCACGGCGACGATGGCGAGGTCGATGGGTTGGCCGATGGCGCGCAGGGATGGGACGGTCGGGATGCCGCGGACCGCTGCGGCGTTCGGGTTGACCACCCAGAGGCTTCCCTCGAAGCGCGCGGAGAGGAGGTTGGCGAGGAGCACGTCACCGACGCTGCCCGGCGTTCGGCTCGCGCCGACCAAGGCGACGCGGGTCGGGTTGACGAGCGCGGCCACACTGCGGGCAGCCGCCCGGCGCTCCCGTTCGGCCATCACGGCCGCCGAGCTCGGCGTGGGATCGATCGGGAAGACGACATGCACGGTGCCGTCGGCCCAGGTGCGTGCGACTCGATAGCCGGCGTCCTGGAACACCTTGAGCATGCGGACGTTGTCCGGAAGGGTCTCGGCGACGAAGCGCCCGATCCCGTGCTGTCGCGCGTAGGCGGCGAGCAGTTCGAGGAGCGCCGCGCCGAGACCGCGGCCCTGGTGGGCGTCGTCGACGAGGAAGGCGACCTCGGCATCCGAGGAGCCCGCGAGGCGGTCGTAGCGAGCGACCGCGATGAGTTCGTCGCCGGATTCGGCGACGAAGGCCATGCGGTCGACGTAGTCGACGACCACGAAGTGCTGGAGCATGGCGTCCGAGAGCTCCGGCAACGGCGTGAAGAAGCGGTAGTAGATGGTCTCGGGTGAACAGCGCCCATGCAGGCGCCTGATGGCTGTTGCGTCATCGGGACGGATGGGTCGCACGTGGACCGTGCGACCGTCGGCTGCGACGATGTCGCTCTCCCAGTGCGCGGGGTAGCGCGCGTCGCTCTCGCCGTCGGTCGTCATCACCGAGGATCCGAGACGGCGCCGAGCACGTCGCCGCGGAGCCCACGAGCACGGCGCACCATCTCGGCAAGGGTGTAGCTGCGCAGGTGATCGGCCATGTGGTGGCCGACCTCGGCCCAGACCTCGAGCAGCGCGCACTGACCTTCGTGGTCACACGCGCCGTCTTCGTGGGGTTCCTTGAAGTCACCGACGGTGATCGGCCCGTCGACGGCCGCGATGATCTGGGCAAGGGTGATCTCTTCCGCGCTCCGGCCGAGCGTGTAGCCGCCGCCTGCGCCCCGCTTCGAGCGTACGAGCCCTGCCCCCTTCAGCGTGAGGAGGATCTGCTCGAGATAGGGCTGGGGTAGCCCGGTGCGTCGAGCGAGCTCGGCGACGGAGGTCGGTTGGTCGCTCGGGTGGAGCGCGAGCGAGAGCAATGCTCGGGCTGCGTAGTCACCGCGCGTGGAGACCCTCACTATCTCGAGCCTAGCTCCTGGCCGCGAGGTCGTGGGGCGATCGGTCGATCGCCCACCTTGGGCCACGAGCGCGCCTGGGGCCGGGTCGTTCCCGAGCGAGGCTGGCTCGTTCGAGGGTGCGACGACTCCTGTCGTTCGCTCGGGGTGCGGGCAGGACGGAGCTCAGCTCCCATGCTGGTCGCGGCTCGAGCGCGAGCTCGGGCCGAGCGCCCACGGACACGCGAGCCGTGGAGTGGTCGTGAAGCGACGAACGCGGCGGTTCGGCTTTCAGGCTGCGGCGAACACACGGTAGCCTTGGCCCAAGGAGGGCGGATGGAGATCGCGCGCGAGGCCGATCACGGCTTCATAGTGCCACGCTACGACGGGCCGTCGCTCGCCGGTGTGGTGCCGGGGATCTTCGGCCTGCTCGACATGGCGGGCCAGCCGGCAGCACCCGCGTGGTTGGCCGACCACGTGGGGTCACCCGAGCGAGTCGTCCTGCTCGTGCTCGACGGACTCGGCTATCTCCAGTTGATGGAGCATCGGCACGAGCTTGCGACCCTCGGCGCGCTCCGGGTGGTGCCAGCCCACTCGACGGCACCGACGACGACCGCGACCGCGCTGACGTCGCTCACGACCGGCGTGGTGCCGGCGGTGCACGGCGTGCTTGGCTACCGCGTCGTCGTCGGGCCTGGATCCGTGCTCAACGTCTTGCGCTGGACTGTGAACGGGCGAGGCCCGGCGCCGGCACCGGAGCGGCTCGCGCCGGTGACCCCGTTCCTCGGGGCGAACCCCGTTGCGGTGACCAAGTTCGCCTACGCCGACACCTGCTTCACGAAGGTGCATCTCCGTGGCGCGCGGCTGGCCTGGTGGTCGACCTTGAGCCAGGTCGTGACGCGTATCGACGAGGCACTCGCTCGTGGGGAGCGGTTCGTCTACGCCTACTACGAAGGGATCGACACCACCGCGCACGAGTTCGGTCTCGGGGAGGCCTACCGGCGCGAGCTGCGCATGGTCGACGCGATGGTCGGCCTGCTGCTCGAGCGGCTGCCGCCAGGGGTGACGCTGGTCGTCACGGCCGATCATGGTCAGGTGGCGGTCGACGGAGGCGCTCTGCGACTCGATCGCGACGTGCGAGGCGACTGCTCGCTGGTGTCGGGCGAGGGTCGTTTCCGATGGTTGCACACCGCTGGCGATCCGGCGGCGTTGGCGGAGCGATGCCGCGCTCGCTACGGCGACGTCGCGAAGGTGTTCACACGCGAGGAGGCCGTCGCCGCTGGGCTCTTCGGGGGGCCGGTCCCGGAGACCTTCGAGCAACGCCTCGGCGACGTCTGCCTCGTCGCGACCGCGCCCGTGTTCTTCGATGACCCAGCCGATCAAGGCGCGCTACGGATGCGCGCTCGCCACGGTGCACTGACCCCTGCCGAGGTCCTCGTGCCGATCGCGGTGGGCCCCTAGGTCCGGTGAGGTAGGCTGCCGCGGGGTCGTGCGTAGCCGGTCGATGGAGGGAGCTGATGGCTGAGAATTCTGAGTACGCCGAGCAGACGACGGCTGGAGCATCGGGCGAGCCCAACGCTGGTAGCGCCGATACCGATGCGGTGATGTCGCCGGCTCGAGTGATCCGCATCGGGGCGATGGTGCGCGCGCTCCTCGACGAGGTCCGTCAGGCGACCCTCGACGAGCGCTCCAGGGAGCGCCTCGCCGAGATCTACGAGCAGTCGTTGCGCGCGCTGAGCGAGGTGGTCTCACCCGACCTCGCCGACGAGCTGCGGTCCTTCTCGTTGCCGTTCCAAGAGGGCGTTGTGCCGTCCGAGGCCGAGCTCCGGGTCGCGCAGGCCCAGTTGCTCGGGTGGCTTGAAGGTCTGTTCCAGGGCATCCAAGCGACCCTGTTTGCCCAGCGCATGGCCTCGAATGCACAGCTGGAGCAGTTGCGCGGTCGCGGCCTGCCGCAGCCTCCTGGAGCCCAGCAAGCACCGGGGGCCTACCTGTGAGTCGGATCATCGCATTGGGCGCCGACCACGCCGGCTACGCGCTGAAGGAGGCCGTCAAGCGCCACCTCGTCGAGGCTGGACTCGACGTCCTCGACTTCGGCACCGACTCTGAGGAGTCCGTCGACTACCCGCTCTTCTGCCAGCCTGCTGCCGAGGCGGTCGCGACCGGCGCGGCCGAACTCGGGATCGTCTTCGGAGGTTCGGGTCAGGGCGAGCAGATCGTGGCGAACAAGGTCCGGGGCGTGCGTGCAGCCCTGTGCTACAACGAGCTGTCCGCTCGCCTCGCCAGGGCGCACAACGACGCCAACGTCCTCGCACTCGGGGCGCGTCTGCTCGGTCACGACCTCGCGCTCGCCATCGTCGATGCGTTCCTCGCGGCCGACTTCGATGGGGGGCGTCACGCGCGAAGGATCGCGCAGATCGCGGAGGTCGAGAACGGCGTCTCGTTCACGCAGACTCAGGGCTAGGCGCCGCGCCCTCGTCGGGGTCGGTGCCGTCGTCGTCGTGGCGTCGGCGTCGGTCGTGACGGCGACGGCCATGGAACGAGCGACGACGACCCCGAGCGCGTCGACGACGCATCGACACGAGCCAGCGCCCTCGTCGACGCGGCCGCGCTCGTCGTCTGCGCACCAGAGCGGGCAGATCGCTGGGGTGGGCGAGCTTCGGGTGACCGTCACCGAGCCTGGCAGGGTGACGTGCGTACCGACGACGCACGCGTGTTCGGAACGCAGCTACCTGCTGGACGTCTTCTATCCGTCCCGGACGGCATCGAGTACCATCGTGGCCGATGCCCCGGTCGCGAGCGTGGGTGGACCCTATCCCCTCATCGTGTTTGCGGCCGGCTTCGACGAGGATCCGAGTGCGTACGTGCCGCTCATCGAGGCGTGGGTTCGCGCAGGCTACGTGGTCGCTGCTCCCCGCTTCCCACTGAGCTCTGCGTGGGCGCTGGCGACCTACGGGGTCGACCTGCACGACGCGGCGATCGCGGACGCCTTCGAGTCGGACATGCTCAACGAACCGGGTGACCTCTCGGCCGCCATCGGCGAGATGGACGTGCTTGCGCGCTCGGGCGTGCTCGCGGGCCGTGTCGCGACCGACGACGTCGCGCTCGCGGGCCAGAGCGACGGCGGCGACGTGGTCCTTGCGAGCGCGGACAACACCTGCTGTGCGATCCCTGGCGTTCGTGCCGTCGCCGTGCTGTCGGGCGCGGTGTTCTCCCCCTTCGGCGGGTCGTTCTTCGGCTCGTCCGTCCCGATGCTCGTCGTGCAGGGCTCCGCCGACACGGTGAACCCGCCGTCCGCATCCCAGGCGATCTACGCGGACGCCCAGGCGCCCAAGTACCTCGAGTGGCTCCTCGGGGCCGACCACCTCGGACCCTACACGACCGAAGGGCCTGCCGAGCAGGCCGTCGCTGCCGTCAGCATCGCGTTCTTCGACACGTACCTGCGGCAGATGGCGCCCAGTGTGACGCAGGTTGCGACCATCGGACAGGTGTCTGGCGTCGCGACAGAGGAGGCAGATGTCGACGGCTCCTAGGAATTGGGCACTCGGTGCCCCGTCGATCGAAGCGGCTCCGGTCGCACGTCGCCTCGGGGTGAAGGACAACATCGACGTCGTCGGCGTGCCGACGCGCGTCGGGAGTCGGCTCCTTGGCACCATGGTGGGACCTGCGCTTCGGGACGCGACCGTCGTCGCACGGTTGCGAGCGGCCGGGTGGGTGCCGACGGCGCGGACGGTCATGGTGGAGCTCGCCTACGGGACGCACGGTGTCAACCCGTTCGATGGCACCCCGGAGAACGTGTTGGACGCGTCGCTCGTGCCGGGTGGTTCGTCGAGTGGATCGGCGGTCGGGGTCGGGCTCGGGCTCGTCGATCTCGCCCTCGGTACCGACACCGGCGGATCGGTGCGGATCCCAGCGGCGGCCAATGGGGTCCTCGGTCTGAAGCCGAGCTACGGCCTTCTGCCGACGTCGGGTGTGGCGCCGCTGGCGCCCAGTCTCGACACCGTGGGGCTCATCGCCCCCGACATCGATCGGCTGTCCGAGGGCGCTCGTGCGCTCGGGATCGACGAGCTGGTGGGCGACTGGCCACTCGTCGGTGTGGGTGTCGGCGAGCCCAACGTCGATGGGCGACTCGGCGAGCTCGCCGAGCGACTGGTGTCGGCGCCGGTCGATCTCGGTGAGCTCGCCCGTGCCGGCGGCACGATCCTCGACTTCGAGGCGGCGGCGACGTGGGGATGGCTCCTCCGCCAGGCGCATCGGCTCGATCCGTGGGTGAGGCGACGGCTCGAGGGAGCGCTCGCGGTCGACGGTGCGGCCTATCTCGAGGCACGTGCTCGGCTCCACGCGTGGCGGGCGGCCTTTGAGGCCTGGTTCGCCGACAGCGAGGCGCTCGCGCTCGTGCCGACCCTCCTCGCGCCGCCCGGACCCCTCAGTGCCTGGTCGACGTTGCGGCTCAACGAGCTCACCATCCCCTGGAACGCCCTCGGCCTGCCGGCGCTCAGCGTGCCGGTCGGGGGCGGAGCGGGCCCGTGGCGAACGAGCCGGGTGCCGTTCTCGGTCCAGGTCGTCGGGCCATTCGGTGCCGATGGGCGGCTCGTCCACGTGGCACGGCGTCTCGTTCAGGCGTTTCGTTCTGCCGCATCGAGCCACGCCAGCACCCAGTCGCGATCGGCGTCGAGATCCGGAGGTTCGAGCGCGTAGGTGACCGGTGTGTCGGAGAGGGCGAGCGGGTTCGCGATCGTGTCGAGCTCGAGCGGGCCGGGAAGCCGGACTCGAGGCGAGAGCCCGAGAAACTCGGCGAGCGTCACCGCTTCGGCGACCGAGTTGATGGGCGATGCGGGGACGCCCGCGGCTTCGAGACGGCGCGCCCAGGTCTCGCGGGTCTCGGTCGCGAGTCGCGCCTCGAGGAGCTCGGCGAGCTCGTCGCGGTGGCGCACGCGATCGGCGTTGGAGCCAAAGCGCGGGTCATCCTCGAGGCCGTCGAGGCCGAGCGCCGTCGCGAGGCGCTCGAACTGCGCGTCGTTGCCGACGGCGATGACGAGGAGGCCATCGGCGCACCTGAGCGGTTGGTAGGGCGCGAGGCTGGGGTGGGCGTTGCCGAGCCGTCGTGGCACGTTCCCGGTCGCGAGGTAGCCACCGATCTGGTTCACGAGGCCGAACAACGCGCTCTGGAGGAGGCTGGTCCGCACGAGCTGGCCCCGTCCCGTCTGCTCCCGCGCGACGAGCGCAGCGAGGACACCGATGGTGAGGGTGAGACCGGTCTCGACGTCCACGATCGCGACGCCGGCCTTCGTGGCTGGCCCGTCTGGTTGGCCGGTCAGGTCCATGAACCCGCTCGCTGCTTGGATCGCGACGTCGTAGCCGGGGAGGTGAGCGCCGGGTCCGTCACCATAGCCCGAGATCGAGGCGTAGATGAGGCGCGGGTTCGTCGCGCGGAGGTCGTCGTAGGCGAGGCCCCACCGGGCCATGGTCCCGACTCGAAGGTTCTCGACGAGCACGTCAGCTCGGGCGGCGAGCCGACATGCGATGGCACGATCGTTCGGGTCGTCGAGGTCGAGCGCGATGGCACGCTTGTTGCGATTGACGCTGAGATAGTAGGTGGCCCTTCCGTCGCGCTCGGGAGGGCGCCAGGTGCGCGTCTCGTCGCCGCGAGGGTGCTCGACCTTGATGACGGTCGCGCCGAGGTCGCCGAGGATCATGGTGGCGAGCGGCCCGGCGAGAACCCGTGAGAAGTCCGCGACGACGATGCCGGCGAGTGCGCCCGAAGGTGCTCCCTGGGCCGTGTCGTCGACGCCGTGCACCATCGCTGACCTCCATCGCTCGGACGGGCCGCCGTCGCCTGTCTGGTGCGGCCGCCAGTGGCATGGTAGCCTGAGCGCAATCTGGGTGCGGGAGGTGCGATGCGGCGCGTGCTGGTGCGGGCGGCCCTCCTCGGCATCGCTGCGGCCGTGACGGCCTCGCTCCAAGCAGTGCCGCTTGCGCGTCCCGTCGATCTCGCCACCGACCAGTCCGAAGCGGCTCAGCTCGCTGCGAAGCTCACCGCCCTCGACGGTGCGGTCCAGGTCGCGGCGGAGCGCTACGACGCGGCGACGGCGCAACTCGCCCAGGATCAGGCCGAGCTCGCGGGTGTGCGTGCGCGTATCGCGAGCGAGACACAGGCGCTCGGGCGTGAACGGGCCCGGCTCGCCCGTGCGGCCCTCGATCAGTTCACCAGCGGTGACGCATTGGCGGGCATGGGGGCGGTGCTCGCCGGGAGCCCGAACAGCGCAGCGATCGTCCAGACGGACGTGTCGGTCGCCGCGACCGACGAGACAAGCCTCGTCGCCCAGTATCGGGCCATGGCACTCGCGCTCGAGGTCGAGCGAACCCAGCTCGCGGCACTCGTGCGTTCGGCGAGCCAGACGGCGGCGGTAGCCGCCGCTGCGCGAGCGGCGGCCGCGAGCGAGCAGGCGTCCGTCGAGTCGGCGTTGGCGTCGCTGAAGGGCCAGATGGCCCAGCTCGTCGCTCAGGCCCAAGCCGCTCAGCAGCGAGCGGTCGAGCAGCGGGCGAGTGTCCAACTCGCCACCGAGACGGCGGCGGTTGCCGCGACGCCGCCGGCTCAGGGTGCGTCCGCATCGCTGCTCGAGCAGGCGGCCTCGATCGCCGAAGCCATCGCGGCGCGCGGGGATACCGGTTACTCCTATGGCGCCGCGGGCCAGTGGTCAGGAGGGGTGCAGTACTTCGACTGTTCGGGGCTCGTGAGCTACGTCTTCGCCCAGCTCGGCCTTGCCCTCCCGCACGACGCCGCTGCGCAGGCCGCCGACTCGGCGCCTATCGGCTACGGGCAGCTGGTCCCCGGTGATCTTGTCTTCTACGATACGTTGGGGTCGTCCGGTATCGACCACGTCGCCATCTACGTCGGCGGCGGGTCGGTGGTCGAAGCCACGGAACCCGGTCGGCCGGTCGCCGTCGACCCGATCGGGTGGTCGGGTACGCCGGTCGCGTTCGGGCAGCCGTAGGCGCGACACGCGCTCCACGGTGCTGAGCGCGGCGTGGGCGAGGCTGCCCGTGTGACTTGAGATCGCCGATCCAGCGTCCGATAGTGCCGATGAGGGGAGGCGGAGGAGAGGCCATGACCGCGCGGCGCTTCGCCGAACTTGCCGCCATCGCGGGTGAGGTTCTCGCCCGCCCGACGACCGACACGGTCCTCGATCGCGCGCTGTGTGCAGCCATTGCTCCGTTGACGTCGTTCGCCAGTGCTGGGCTCGCGAGTCTCGAGGGCGATGGGTACTTCCGTGTGACCCACGTCGCGGGTCGGTTGACCTCGGCTCGGGAGCTCCGGGAGATCGCGCTCGCACGCTCCGATCTCGATCGCCTCGTTGCGGTGGCGCGGCGCATCGGTAGCCTCCACGTCGTCGACGGAGACCACCCGTTGCTCGACGAGCTGCTCGCCAAGGCGGCCATCCGCGAGACGGAGTCGCTCGTCGAGGGGTGGAACCCGGCAACGCTCACCTTTGAACTCGTGGAGTCGTGGGAGCAAGAGGTGGGCGCCATCTTGTTCCTCGACCAGCCGGTGAGCCTCGGAGGTCTCGACGCCGAGGAAGTCGGGTACCTGGACGTGCTCGCACAGCTGGTCGGGCTCGCCCTCGTCCAGGAGCATCTGCGTTCGCGCGTCTCGGCCCAGGTCCGCATCCTCGAGGCCGAGCGAGCTCGACTCGCAGGGCTCCTCGCGGCCTCGGGAGACGTCCAGCGGCGCACGGCGCTCCTCGAGGTGCTCCAGACCGCCGCGGATGCCGTCACGACGGCAGGTGGCTTCGCGAGGGCCGCGATCTACCTGCGCGAAGGCGATTCGCTTGTCCTCGCGGTGACGAGTGGCGTCGATCCCGTCGAGGCGGAGCGCCTGCATACCGAGGGTCCCATCCCACTCTCGCTGTTCGCCGCGGTCATGGCGCCGCAGATGCGCATCTCTCGGTCGTACCTGTTCCGGCATCGCGCCTATCCGCTGCACCCCGACCTCGCTCGCCGCATGTCGGTCCCGGTAGCCGAGCACGTCGCCGACGACGACGCCTGGCAGCCCGAGGATACGCTGTCGATCCCACTTCTCGAGGACGAGCGGCTCCTCGGAGTGATCTCGGTCGACAACCCGGTGGACGGTCGCTATCCGGACCTCGGCCAGATCCAGGCACTCGAGTTCTTCGCCGACCAGGCCGCGATCGCTGTCGGGCAGGTTCGCGCAACTGAGGAGTTGCGCCGCTACGCGGAGACGGATGCCCTGACCGCGCTCGCCAACCGTCGAACCTTCGAGGCGTCCGGCGCAGAGGCGCTCCATGACGCTCAGGTCGAGGGCCGTGCGGTCGCGGTGGTCTTCGTCGATCTCGACCACTTCAAGGCCCTCAACGACGAGTACGGCCACCTCGCCGGTGACCTTGCCCTCCGCGCCTCGGCGGAGGCCCTGCGTTCGTGCCTGCGAGCGCGCGACTTGGTCGCGCGCTGGGGAGGCGAGGAGTTCGTGGCGCTCGTGACCGATGTCGAACTCGAGTGGGCTCGCCAGCTTGGCGAGGCGATCCGAGCATCGATCGCCTCGAGCGTTCGCGCCGAGGTCGGTGTCGAGGCGAGTGCCTCGGTGGGCGTCGCGTTGGCGGAGTCGGCTGAGACGGACGCGCCGGATCTTCGGGCGCTGCTCGCAGCCGCCGACGTCGCGCTCTATCTGGCCAAGCAGCGGGGCCGCGACCGTTCGGAGGTCGTCGTGCGGCGACAGGACGGCACCGTTCGCCACGTCCCGTAGGCTCGCGTCCGAGGAGGGACGCATGGGACGGTTTTGGCATCCGTTTGGTCAGCTCTACGAGAGCGACACGAATCCGGTGGTGTTCGTGCGGGGCGAGGGCATCTGGGTCTACGACGACACGGGACGGCGCTACCTCGATGCGACCGCGGCGCTGTGGTACGCCAACGTCGGCCACGGAAGGGCGGAGATCGCGGATGCGATCGCTGCGCAGGCGCGTGAGCTTGCCGGCTACTCCACGTTCGGCACGTTCTCCAATCGCCCGGCCGAGGAGCTCGCCGAGTTCTTGTCGGCTCGCTCGCCGATGCCCGAGTCGGAGGTGTTCTTCGTGTCGGGTGGCGGTGACGCCGTCGAGACGGCCGTGAAGCTCGCTCGCCGTTACTTCTCGCTCGTCGGCCAGCCGGAGCGCACCGTGCTCATCTCGCGAACGAACGGCTACCACGGAACCTGGGGCTTTGGCACCTCTCTTGGGGGCATCCCTGCCAACCGGACGGGCTTTGGCGAGCTCATCCCGACCACCGTGCAGGTGCCGTGGGACGACGTCGAGGCCGTCGAGGCCGCCATCGTCGCCAATGGCCCTGAGCGGGTCGCCGCGGTCATCGCCGAGCCCGTCATCGGTGCTGGCGGCGTCTATCCACCGCCTCCCGGCTACTTCGAGGCGCTAGGAGCGACCTGCCGGCGACACGGTGTGCTCCTCATCGTCGACTCCGTGATCTGCGGGTTCGGTCGACTCGGCACCTGGTTCGGGATCGAGCGTCTCGGCGTCGAGCCGGATCTGATCACCTTCGCCAAGGGGGTCACGAGCGGCTATCTCCCGCTCGGTGGGGTCATGGTGTCGGGCCGTGTGGCGGCTCCGTTCAAGCAACCAGGAGCCCCGGTCTTTCGGCACGGGCCGACCTACGGGGGTCATCCGACCTGCACTGCGGCGGGCATCGCGAACTGCCGCATTCTCGAGGACGAGCAGATCCTCGCACGAGGGGCGGTGCTCGAAGGCGAGCTGCTGGCTCGGCTTCGACCGCTGGCCTCCTCTGCGTTGGTCGCCGAGGTGCGCGGTGGCCTAGGGCTGCTCGGGGCCGTCGAGCTGCGTTCCGACCTGCTCGCCGAACACCCCGACGCCCTCGCTCGACTCGCGCGCCTGGCGCTCGAGCGTGGCATCATCGTGCGCGTGCTGGCGACCTCGATCGCTCTGTCTCCGCCGCTGATCATCGAGCCCGCAGAGATCGGGGTCATCGTCGAGGGACTCGCCGATGCCCTCGACGCGCTCGCGGCAGAGCTCTAGAACGGCTCCTCGACCTCGGCCGAGGCTTCCTCGACGGCGGTGCCGTCGTGGTCGAGTTCGTTCTCCACGCGCCGCAGACGCAGATCGCACGCGTCGAGGATGGCCCTCGCACGCCGTACCACGGTCGCGAGGTCATCGACGCCGATGGCGTCGGAGTCGATGAGTTCGGTGAGTGCGAGTGCCGTGTCGCGAAGATCCTCGAAGGAGCGTTGCTCGATGGCTCGCGCGAAGGCGTCCTCGTCGAGGTCGATGAGCCAGCGAACATCGGCCGGGTCAGTCGTCATTGGGTCGTCCTCCTTGGCGCGTGGTCAGGTGGGGATGCGTCGTGGTCGGAGATCGTCGAGCTGGGGTCAGCGCGGCGACGCCGTCGACGAAGTGGGCGTGCACGATTGCGTGGGTTGCGATGGCGTCCGCGCGGCGAAGCCAGGTGCCCGTCGGATCGGTGATCATGGCGAAGCCGCGCTCGAGCGGTGAGGCGAGCCCCTCGATGCGGCGTGCGAGCAACTCGAGGCCGCGTCGATCCCGGCGAGCTCGCCGGTACGACGCGGCGGTGAGGTGCCGACGCACGGCGGCGAGAGCGGCATCGTGGTGTGCTCGCCGGCGTGCCGCGGCGCGCGTGAGGCGTCGTTGCCGCGCGTGAAGCTCAGTGCGGTGAGCGGTGGCGATGGCCGACGTCGCCGCGGCGAGCTCACGGCGGTGGTCGACGAGCTGGCGGACTTCGAGGCGTACGCGGAGGCGGACGATGTCGCGGGCCGATCGCGCTGCTGTGAGCACCGCGCGACTGCGAGCGAGCCGCGCCCGGACTCGAGCGTCGATGACGGAGGTCGCCGGGAGCGTGTGGCGCTCGTTCGTGAGGCGCTGGTCGGTGCGAGCGTCGAGGACGGACGGGCTCGGCAGGCTGCGGTGTGCGGCCGCAAGACGTCGTTGCGAGTGTGCTTCGATGGCGTGGGCGATCTGGCGCGTGTGGAGCCAGCCGCGATCGAGCCGTGCCCGAGCGTGATGGATCGCGGTTGCGATCTCGGTGGCAAGGCCCTCGCGAAAGTCCTCGACCCGGGCGACGAGGGCCTTGGCGGCGCTCTGTGGCACGTCGAAGGCGCAGTTGGCGACGTAGGCAAGGAGCGGCTGATCGACGGCGTGGCCGATGGCGACCCAGATCGGCACCGGTGCCGTGGCGACCGCTCGGGCAAGGTCGAGATCGTCGAAGGCGGCGAGGTCTCCCTCCGAACCGCCGCCACGGGCGACGAGGACGAGGTCGGGCTGGTCGGCGATCGCGGCCGCGAGTGCGCGGCGGATCTGGACGCTCGCTGCGCGGGTGGATACCTCGGTGTGGTACAACCTGACGGTGAACGCGAAGCCCGTGTCGGCGAGCGCGCGTCGCACGTCCTCACGCACCACGCCATCACGCGAGGCGACGAGCGCGATGCGGAGCGCGACGGCGGGGACCGGCACGCGTCGGTTGGCGTCCACGATGCCTTCGGCGGCCAGTTGGCGTAGGTGGCGTTGGCGGGTTGCGGCGCGAGCATCCAGCATCGCCTCGATCTCGACGCGGTCGATGCTGAGCGACATCGAGCCGCGCGGAGCGTAGACCTGGAGCCGTCCCGAGACCACGACGAGCGCGCCGTCGCCGAGCGAGCCGAGTCCAGCGCGGCGCAACGCCGTCTCGATGCCGGCACGGCGCGACGCCCAGATGGCTGCGCTCACGCGGGCTTGGCGGTCGCCGTCGTCGATCAGATCGAAGTACAGGTGACCGCGTTGGGAGGCCTTGGCCGACTCGACGACGCCGCGCACGGTGACGAGGCCGAGCGAACCCAAGGCGTCGTTGACGCGCCCGATCAGCTCGCTGACCCCGAGCGCTCTGTCCACGGGGCTACGCTAGCCGACCAGGAGGAGCGGGTCCGTTCCCACGTCGCGGTAGGCGCGGACGCGGTCGATGCGAGGGGGACGCACGCCTTCGGCGACATCGACGATCACGTAGCCGGCCGGTGGGAGATGGAGTGCGTCGGCGTCCACGGAGATGCCGTGATCGGCGAGCAACTGCTCGAGGAGGACTTCGAGCTGGGGCGCGTGCGTGGCGACGACGGTGACACCGTCGAGCGCTCCGAGGTAGGCGAGGCTCATGGCGATCTGTGGAGCCTTCGCACTGGGCCCAAGGCCATCATCGGTGATGATCTCGAGATCGAGTGCCTTCGCGAGCGGCGCCAAGGTCTCGATGCAGCGGCGTGCCGGGCTCGAGACGAGATGGGTCGGTGCGAGCCGGACCAGCTCGACCGAGAGTGCTTGTGCCTTGACGAGTCCCTCCTCGGTGAGCGAGCGCTCGAGATCGGCCATGCCCGGCCGGGGTCGGGTTGCGGGAGCGTGGCGGGCGACGACCAGCATCCGTGCCTCCTTGCATGGGCAGGCGTGTTGCCCATACGGATAGCAGAGTGTAGCCGTTCGTAGGCCGCATGATTGCAAACGTGCACTCGTCGTGTGCGCGCGTCTAGGTGGTCCCCGGTTCTGTGCCGAGTCGGTGCCAGCTCCAGAGCACGGTCGTGTGGCGGCCGTGGGCCACGAGCGTCGTGGCTGCGATGGCGCTCGGTTGGAATGGGGTCGGCGCCTGGACGTTGATCCTCTGGGGTCCGATCGCACGCCACGCTGCGTCCACCACCTGTCCACCGGTCGAGCGGACGACGAGTGAGACCTGGCCCGTCGACGGTAGGCCGGTTGCTGTCAGGGTGATCGATGATCCCCATGCACGGCGGTCGACGACGAGCGTGCCGTGGATCGGGGGAGCGGCAAGGGTGATCACCTCGGCCGCGGACGGGGTCTGCTCGGCGGGATGCTCGAGCGCGAAGGTGAGCGACGCGCCGACGACCAGGCCGGCCAATCCGATGAGCGCCCCCCGACGGCGCCGATGACTGTGGCCGGCGACGCGAGCTGGGCGAGGGTCGTGCGCCATGGGCGCCACCTGGGACCCGGTCACCGGTTCGTCGGGTGGTTCGAGGTCTGCGAGCGCTCTGAGCAACTGCGCGGTGTCGCTCAGGCGGTCCTGGCACGACCTGCAGGAAGCGAGGTGCCCCTCGAAGCGAGTGACCTCGTCAGGCGTGAGCTCGTGGAGCAGGTACGCCTCGCGGAGCGTGCACCCATCGTCATGGGATGGCACGGTTGGCCTCCAGGTGCGATCGAAGTGCCGCAAGTCCATAGTGCAGACGCGACCGGATGGTCCCCGCGGGGACGCCGAGGTCGTCGGCGACTCGTGTGATCGGGGCGCCATGGACGCAGACCGCGACGACGACGTCGCGCTGGTGCTGAGGGAGGAGCGACAGCGCGGCCTCGAGGACGACGCGGTCGACGACGGCGCTCGCCGGATCCGGTGTGTCGGCGTCGTCGACGAGGAGGGTTCGAATATCGAGTGGCCCGCGGTGGCGACGGAGCCAGTCGATGGCGCGATGACGAGCAACGACGAGCAACCAACCCAGCAGGCGTCCGTCCGTGCCCTCGAGCTCGTCGTGGTGTGCGACGGCCGCCGCGAGCGTGTCTTGGATGACGTCGTCGACCGCACTCGCCGGGAGCATCGCGCGGAGGCGCGCACGCACGGCCGGCGTGAGTCGTACGAGGCGCGCGATCACCGGTTCAGCGACGACGTCTTCCATGGAACCTCCCCATCTCCCCACCGATGCCAAGGCCGACGGTCGGACGTGCATTCCCGTGCAGGCTGGTCTCGGTCGTAGCGATGGGCGGCAGCTACCATAGTGGGTGCCGGTTCAGCCCCCGTAGCTCAGGGGAGAGAGCAGTGGTTTCCTAAACCATGTGCGCAGGTTCGAATCCTGCCGGGGGCACCGTGTGACGAAGGCCGACCGCCGCACGCAACGCCGACCGCCGCACGCAAGGCCGTCGCTGGCATACGTGTCCCATCGCTTCGCTTGTGCGACCTGATGTCAAGTCGAAGCGGTGCGGTGTCGGCGTCGACGCGAGAGCGTTCCCCATCGCGACACGCACGACCCTGGATACCACGAGTGGTGGCGAGCGAGATCGACGACCGACGCGAGACGCGCGTCCACGAGCTGGAGAGGGATCTCCTCGTCGATCGTGCGCTCGGTGCGAGACCGTGGGGCGCTGTCTGTCGTTGGCTCTCCTCTCAAGGTTGACAGCGGTGGACTCGCGCCGCTTGCTCGACGGGCTGCAGGTGGGCCACGGCCTTCTCCTCCCGGGCCCAGAAGAGCTCCTCCTCGATCGATAGTCGCTACTCGAGGCTCGGGTACAGCCCGACAGTGTTGTAGCGGTGGATCCAAGTAGCGATGGTTGAGCGGGCCTCTGGCGAGCCTCACGGATTGCGAGGAGGTGACCTCGGTCCGGGTGCGCTGCTACGACACGCGCAAGGCTCATGCAGCGGCTGGGACGTCGTTTGCCAGTCGAGGTCGAGCAGGAGGACTATGGCGGCCGAGTCCGAATCGGTCCCACCTACGGGGGTGCGCACGAAATCCGGGGCGCTTCAGCGACCGTGGCGCCCGTGTTGAGCATCTCGTCCCCCTCGGCCAGCCTCCGGAGGATCTGCTCCGGGGTGTGGCGCTTCCTGCGCTTCATACACACTCCTTCTCGCTCGTCCATTCGGGTCGCGGTTCTCACAGAGCGGGTGGCCTCGTTTCAGGGGGACCGGCCAGGACCATGTGGGCTCGCTTGGTCTGCTGGATCGATCGACGCACCTGCGTGGTCGGAGTGCACCGTGGTATGGTTGCACCACCTCGGCGTCCGAGGTTGCATGAGCGTCGGGTGCTCGTGCGGGCTGAGGAGGGGGCTGATCACTATGGCGACGTGTGGCGAGGGCGTGAACGGTCGGCGGCCGTGGGCGCCTCCAGCCCGATTCGTCGCGGACGATGAGGAGGATCGTCGTCGGCTCGCCGACCTTCGCGAGCAGGTCTGCATCCACAGGACCGTCGATGCGGTCGGCGAGTTGCTGGAGGAGCTCGACGAGTTCGAGAACCCGAGGGGCCGATCCGAGTCTCGTGCAGAGATTACAGCGCGCGCAGGTGTCGGTGGGGATCCGGATTGCTACGGCACGTGGTTCTACTTCCCGTGGTCGTGTGAGCTCGTGCGCTATCCGAGTGTCGAGGATCTGCGGGCACTGCGCAGTGCACGGAATCGATACCTGATCGAGGCCCACGAGCAACGACGGCTCGAGCGTGCGCGTATCGCCGTCTTCGGCCTGAGCGTCGGGAGCGTCATCGTCGAACAGTTGGTACGCGTTGGCATCGGCGCTGCGCTGCTCCTCGGCGACATGGACCGAGTGACGCTGACGAATCTCAACCGCATTCGCGGCTCGATGCGACACGTGGGCATGGCCAAGCTCGACCTCATCGCGCAGTTCGTGAGCGAGGTCGATCCCTACATCGAGCAGGTGCATCTTCGTGGCGGCTACGACGAGGCGGCCGACGCCATGCTGGAGGCCTTTCGTCCAGATCTCGTCATCGAGGAGGTCGATGACGTGGTCGCAAAGGCCCGACTTCGGCGATGGGCGGCCTCGGCTCAGGTCGCGCTGATGACGGTCGGCGATTTCGGGGAACGTTCCGTCCTCGACGTCGAGCGTTACGATCTCGGGCCGACCGTGCCGTTCAACGGGCGGCTGTCCCGGAAGACCCTCGACCGACTGCTCAAGGGCTCGCTCCCACGGGCCGAGGAGCGACGAGCTCTGGTGCGCATCGTCGGTGTTCGGAACCTGAGCGTCCGATTGATCCGATCGGCCAACGCTGTCGGCACCGAACTCGGGGGCTTCGTGCAGCTTGGCTCGACAGCCGCCGCTGGCGGTGCGCTTGCGAGCGTTGCGGCTCGGTCGATCTTGCTTGGCGAGCCGCTCCCGTCGGGCCGTTACGTCCTGTCGCCGCGTCGGGTGCTCAGACTCGGTCGCCAGAGCGGTCCCCGCGACGCGCTCCGCGTGCTCGCGGAGCTCGTACGTGCCGGTGCTGCGAGCTGACGAAGCCCCACGTTCGGCGAGCACGTCCAGATCGCAAGCGACCTGACCGGTGGTCGACGATTGGGCCACCCAAGGAGGGCCGGCGGCTCGAGTCCTCTGCACGCGAGGCGACCTACACTCGTGCCATGGTCGAGCGTGAGCGTGCGCAAGTCCGGTCTCGTGGCGATCGCCTCGAGGCGGTCGCCGAGCTGCTCGAGGCGTCGGAAGTCGAGGAGTCAGACCTCGGAACGTTGTCGCTCGAGGACGCCTACGAGGTGCAAGCGCGCCTGTGGGCACGGCGCGACGCCCATGGGGCCGTGCGTTCGGGGTGGAAAGTGGGCCTCACTGACGAAGCGGCTCGGCGTCGCATGGGGCTCGAGGAGCCGATCTTCGGACCACTCGCCGAGCATGACCGCATCGGGTCAGGTAGCGACCTGTCGCTCGCGCGGCTCGTCGATCCGCGGCTCGAAGTCGAGGTGGCCCTGCGTGTGGCCGAGCGCATCCAGGGGATTCTCGAGCCTGACGAAGTCGACGACGTCGTCGACGAGCTGGCGGTTGCTTTCGAGATTCCCGACTCGCGGATCGTCGGTTGGCCGGTGCGGGGCAGAAGCCTCATTGCCGATCGTGCGGGAGCCGGCCTGTGGGTCCTCGGCGACCGCGTGGCGAGCCGCGACGGCATCCCGTTCGATCGCCTGGTCGCGATCGCCACGCGCGACGGTACGGAGGTGGTCCGGGGCGGGTCCGAGGCGGTGCTCGGCGATCCGCGGCGCTCGTTTGCGTGGTTGACCGGTGCCGTAGCCCGCCACGGTGGTTCCCTCGAGCCCGGTGAGTGGGTGCTCGCCGGCACCTTGACGCCGATGGTGCCGCTCGTGCCGGGTCACTGGGAGGGGATCATCGAGGGCGTCGGGTCGGTCCGGCTCGTCGTGGTGCCCTAGGAAGGCGGTGCGGGTGCGCCGCGGGTGACCTCAGTCGTCCGCGCCCTCTGGCACGAAGACGACGGGGGCGGTCGTTCGACGCCGTGTAAGCACCACAAATACGATGCCAAGCCCGAGGAGCACGGCCGTGACCTGGTCGATCCCGCTGCCGATCGCGCTCGGACCATAGACGAAGAAGGCGACGAGCAATCCGGCCATCATGAGCGCCGACACGATGGCGAGCCCGAGCAGCACCGGATGGTGATGGTCGTCCTCGATGCCAAGACGCCGATGGGCACGTGTGAGGAAGACGATCGCGGTGACCGTGTCGGAGAGGAACTCGGCGAGGAGGAAGAATCCTGCCGCCGACAGGACGAGGGCGAAGAAGCTCGACAGCGAGGAGACGAAGGTCTGCACGGCGACGACCACGACGACGAGCCCCAGCACGACGATGGTGGCGACGTGAGGGACGCGCCGTCGGCTGGTTCGGGCAAAGGCCTGCGGGACGAGGCGTTCGCGGCCCATCGCATAGAGGGCTCGGGTCAAGATGTAAGTGGTCAGCCACAGTCCACCGGCCGTCGAGCCGAGGATGGGAATGAGCACGGTCCAGTGGAGGCCGGCCGGGAGAACCCGCTGTGCCCACAGGGCGATCGGATCGGCGTCACGCGGCGACGCGAGCAGTCGCATCGGGGTTTCGGCAAAGACCAACGGATAGAGGATCGCGTAGAACACGAGCGCGAGGAACGCGCCGATGATGCCGCTGATCCCCGGTTCGGATCGGGGCTTGTGCGACTCCTCGGCTGCGTAGGAATCGATCTCCCAGCCGTCGAGTACCGTAGCCGCGACGACGGCGACGATGAGCATCCCACCGATCGGTGGCCGGCCGAAGTGGATCGGGACGTGGGTCGCGCCAAAGCGCGCGACCCCGACGATGCCGATGAGTGCCAGCGACACCATCTCGATGACCATGAAGACCTTGGTGATCTGAGCGGTCGGGCGTGCGCCAGCAAGGAGCGGGATCGCGGCAAAGAGGATCCAGCCGAGGGTCACGGCCATGAGGGCGAGATTGGAAGGGGTGTGGCCCGGGTCGATGAGGGCGAGGGTATAGGAGCCCGCCGGGATCGCGATGGGTGGGATCGACAAGAAGTACGCGAGAATGAGGACCCAGGCTTGGTAGCGGGAGAAGGAGCGGCCGAGCACCCGTGCGGACCAGTGGTACGAGGCCCCCGCGTGCGGAAAGTGGCGATTGAGCAGGCGGAAGACGAAGGACGCCACCACGAACGGCGTGGCGAGGAGGGCGATGGCGGGAAGGGCCCACCACCCGGCATAGGCGGCCATGACGCCACCGGTCGCGGCGACCGAGAAGACCGGCCCCACGCTCGAGACCGAGAGCGGGAAGAGGTCGAAGAGATGGAAGACCGGTGCGAGTCGGCCGTGCGTCGGGGGTGTCGATGTCGCCATGCGGCTGCTCCTTCGGCGGTCGAGAGTTGGTCAGCGTGCAGTGATGTCAACCGTGACGGGGGCCATCTTATTGCGAGCTGGTCGCAGCTGGACGAGTCGGTACCCAACTTCGGTCGCTCGTATGGACAGCCTCGGTCCAAGGCTCGTCGGCCCTAGGGTTGTGGCGTGCCGATCTCCCGAGAAGCCGGTGCGCCGCTTGGCACGCTCTACGTCGTGAACGGACTGGCCGCAGCCGGCTCCGGTCTCGGCATGCCCTACATCGTGGCCTACCTGCACCTTGCCCGAGGCGTGCCGCTGGTGGAGGTCGGTGGGTTGCTCGCCGCCGGTTCGATCTGTGGACTCGCCGTGTCGATGGCGCTCGGTCTGCTGGGGCATCG